>NZ_RWIO01000061.1:0-144669 GCF_009764655.1 Pseudomonas sp. PB105 | reverse complement strand
CGCTGGCCGAACGCAGGCTTGAATCCGTGGGTAACCCGGCAGGACGCCGGGTTAGCCGCGCTGGGCCAAGGATGGCCCATCGCGGCGGCCCACGGATTCAAGCCTTCGTTCGGGCACACCGAGCCTAGGCGAGGTGCCGAGTGTTGGGGCAAGAGCCCTTTGGTTACTTTGGGGCTTTTCCAAAGTGACCCGCCGTAAGGGCGGAACCATACGCAGCCGTTACCGCAGCAACGGATATGTACTCAGCCCCCTCCCACATAGCATTAGCAAAGGCCTGAGCCTACTCAATCCCCACCTGGTTACGCCCATTATGCTTGGCCGTATACAAACCCTTGTCCGCCGCCATGATCAACTGGCGGCAATCCGTACCCTGCACCGGCGTCATGGTCGACAGGCCAATGCTGACGGTCAGGCTGGAGCCTTCAGTCGGCGCAATGTGCGGGATTTTCAGCGCCGCCACGGCCATGCGCAGCTTCTCGGCGACCATGCGAGCACCGCCCGGTGACGTATTGGGCAGCACCAGGGCAAATTCTTCGCCGCCGTAGCGTGCCGGCAGGTCCGAAGGGCGGCTGCTGGCGTCGCGGATGGTAGCGGCGACTTTGCGCAAGGCTTCATCCCCTTCAACGTGGCCGAAGCTGTCGTTGTAGGTCTTGAAGAAATCCACATCGATCATCAGCAACGACAACTGCGTCTGATCACGCATAGCCCGCCGCCATTCCAGTTCCAGGTATTCGTCGAAGTGGCGACGATTGGACAACCCGGTCAACCCATCGGAGTTCATCAACCGCTGCAACACAAGATTAGTGTCCAGCAGTTGTTGCTGGCTGACCCGCAACGCGCGGTAGGCCGCGTCCCGCTGCAACAGCGTCATGTAAGACCGCGAGTGATAGCGGATACGCGCTACCAACTCGATATTATCCGGCAGCTTGACCAAGTAATCATTGGCCCCCGCCGAAAACGCCGCGCTCTTGATCAGCGGGTCTTCCTTGGTCGAAAGCACGATGATCGGGATGTTCGCCGTGGCCGGATGGTTGCGGTAGTCGCGCACCAGGGTCAGGCCATCGAGGCCGGGCATCACCAGATCCTGCAGGATCACCGTCGGTTTGATACGGATAGCCTGGGCAATCGCCTGGTGCGGATCGGCGCAGAAGTGGAAGTCGATGTTTTCTTCATGGGCCAGGCCGCGTCGCACCGCTTCGCCGATCATGGCCTGGTCGTCGACCAGCAACACCATGGCGGCATTTTCGTCGGTCTTGACGTCGTCGATCTGTAAATCATTCATCTGCAGTCACCTGAATTACCACCTGCAAGCCAACATCACGCGAGGTCATGTTCATTGTGCAAAGACCTCCAGCAATCGGGGCGCAATTCTGTCCAGTGGGCGAATTTCAACAGCAGCATCAATTGCCACCGCCGCTTTGGGCATGCCATACACCGCCGAGCTCTGCTGATCCTGGGCGATGGTCAAATAACCTTCTTCACGCAATAACTTGAGGCCCTGGGCCCCGTCGCGACCCATGCCGGTCAGCAGTACGCCAACGGCATCGCCATTCCAGTGGCTGGCCACGCTTTCAAAGAACACGTCGATCGAAGGCCGGTAAATCTCGTTCACCGGCTCTGCGGTATAGGCTAGCGTGCCATTCTTCAATAGACGAATGTGATGATTGGTACCGGCCAGCAACACCACGCCGCTTTGTGGCGGTTCCCCTTCGCGGGCCAGGCGCACCGGCAGTCCCGAGGCACTGCTGAGCCACTCGGCCATGCCGGCGGCGAACACCTGGTCCACATGCTGCACCAGCACAATGGCGGCGGGAAAGTCCCGGGGCAAACCCTTGAGCAGGATTTCCAGGGCAGCCGGGCCACCCGCCGACGAGCCGATAGCCACCAGGCTCTGGCGTTTGCCGGTGGTGCGCGCTGATGGGGTTTCGGTGCGCACGCGGCTGCCACGCTGGCCGATCAGCCAGCCGATGTTGAGGATTTTGCGCAACAGCGGCGCCGCCGCATCCTTGGGGTTGCCCACGCCGAGGGCCGGCGTGTCCACCACATCCAGGGCGCCGTGCCCCATGGCTTCGAACACCCGGCTCATGTTGGCCTGGCGGTCGACAGTCACCAGCAGGATCGCGCACGGCGTCTCGGCCATGATCTGCCGCGTGGCCTCCACGCCGTCCATCACCGGCATGATCAGGTCCATCAGGATCAGGTCAGGGGTCAATTCGGTACAGCGCTGCACCGCTTCCAGGCCATTGCCGGCCACCCACACCACCTCGTGCGCGGGCTCGAAGCTCAAGGCGCGGCGCAAGGCCTCTACCGCCAGGGGCATGTCATTGACGATCGCAATCCTCATGCCCGCGCGCCTCCGATCAGCTCCACCACGGCGTCCAACAACGCGTCGTCGTGGAAGCTGGCTTTGGCCAGGTAGTAATCGGCACCGGCGTCCAGCCCACGGCGACGGTCCTCTTCACGGTCTTTGTACGACACCACCATCACCGGCAACGATTGCAGGCGAGTATCCCGGCGCAAGAGTGTGACCAATTCAATACCGTCCATGCGAGGCATATCAATGTCAGTGATCAGCAGGTCGAAGTCTTCGGAGCGCAAGGCGTTCCAGCCGTCCATGCCATCGACTGCAACGGCCACTTCGTACCCGCGATTAAGCAGCAATTTACGTTGCAACTCACGCACGGTGAGCGAGTCATCCACCACCAGCACGCGCTTGCGCGGCGCCTCGGTGACCTGCTGGCTGCGCCGGGCGATGCGTTCGAGGCGTCCGGTGTTGAGCAGCTTGTCCACCGAACGCAGCATGTCTTCCACATCGACAATCAATACCACCGAGCCATCATCGAGCAAGGCACCGGCGGAAATGTCCTGGACCTTGCCCAGGCGGTCATCCAGCGGCAATACCACCAGGGTCCGCTCGCCGATGAAGCGTTCCACGGCGATACCGTACACCGCATCGCGCTCGCGGATCACCACGACTTTCAGGGTCTCGTCGTTATTCTGCCCCGGCGGGCGCTGCAACAACTGGCTGGCGGCGACCAGGCCGACATGCCGGCCCTCGTGCCAGAAATGCTGGCGGCCTTCCAGTTGCACGATCTCGTCGGGGGCCAGGTCGCACATGCGTTCGATATGCGCCAGGGGGAATGCGTAGGCTTCTTCGCCGACTTCCACCACCAGGCTGCGCACCACCGACAAGGTCAGCGGCACTTCCAGATGGAAACGGCTGCCCTGCCCCGCCGTCTGCTCCAGCACCACCGCGCCGCGCAGTTGGCGGACCATATGCTGCACCGCATCCAGCCCGACCCCGCGCCCGGACACTTCGGTGACCTTGTCACGCAGGCTGAACCCCGGCAGGAACAGAAACGTGAGCAACTCCTCTTCACTAAGGGTCAGCACCGTTTCCAGAGTAGACAGATGCCGGTCGACGATGGTGCCGCGCAGGCGCTCCAGGTCGACGCCATTGCCGTCGTCGCTCAGTTCCAGCACCAGTAAACCAGCCTGATGGGAAGCACGCAGGCGGATCAAGCCTTCGGCGGGTTTACCGGCCAGCAGGCGCTGGTCAGGCATTTCGATGCCGTGATCGACGGCATTGCGCAATAAATGGGTGAGTGGCGCTTCAAGTTTTTCCAATACGTCGCGGTCGACCTGGGTCTTTTCGCCCTCGATCTCCAGGCGCACTTGCTTGCCCAGGCTGCGGCCGAGGTCACGCACCATGCGCACCTGCCCGGCCAGCACATCGGCAAACGGACGCATGCGACAGGCCAGCGCGGTGTCGTAGAGCACCTGGGCGCGCTGCCCGGCCTGCCAGCCGAACTCATCCAGCTCGGCGGTTTTTTCCGCCAGCAGCGCCTGGGCTTCGCTCAGCAGGCGGCGGGTATCGGCCAGGGCTTCCTGGGCTTCGAGGTTCAGATCCAGGGTCTTGAGCTGGCCGTCCAGGGTATCCAGGGCGCGCACGCTCTGGCTTTGAATGCGTTTGAGGCGCTGCATGCTCGCCAGGTACGGCTTGAGACGCTGGGTTTCCACCAGGGACTTGCTCGACAGGTCCAGCAGGCTGTTAAGCCGCTCGGCGGTCACGCGCAGTACGCGCTCGCCGCCTTCAGTCATGCGTTTGCCCTGGCGCGGCGGATCGCTGGCCACTGGCGGCGCGGGTTCGGGTTCCGGCGGTAGCTCTTCAACCACCGGCGCCGGCACAACGGGTGGCGGCGCGACCTTGGCGGTCGGCTGGGACGGGTCCAGCAGACGCTCCATCAACGCCACATAAGCTTCGATGTCCGCTGGCCCCACGGTGTTGCCCGGGGTGGCGATACGCATCAGCAGGTCGGTGCCTTGCAGCAAGGCGTCGATATGTTCAGGTTGCAGGTACAGACGACTTTCCTGGGCGCTGACCAGGCAGTCCTCCATGACATGGGACACGCTGACCCCGGCGTCCACCCCTACGATGCGCGCCGCGCCCTTGAGCGAGTGGGCCGCGCGCATGCAGGCTTCCAGTTGGTCGGCCTGGGTCGGGTTGCGCTCCAGGGCCAGCAGGCCCGCGCTCAGCACCTGGGTCTGCGCATCGGCTTCCAGGCTGAACAGTTCCAGCAGCGAGGCATCGCGCATCTGGTCGGGGGTCATGTGAGGCTCCGGGTCACGGCGGACAACAATTGCGCCTCGTCCAGCCAACGCAGGCTGCGGCCCTTCCACTGCAACACACCCTGGGTGAACCGTGCGCTGGCCTGGGTGCCGGACGCCGATGCAGCCTGCAAGGTGCGTTCGTCGATAGCATGGATGCCGTCCACTTCGTCCACCGGCACCACCACCGGGCCATCCTGCGCGGCGATGATCAACATGCGCGGCATGATCCGCCCACCGCTGGCGCCGTTGCCGGTGTTGTCCAGGCCGAGCAGTTCCACCAATGACAGGCACGCCACCAGCGCCCCCCGCACATTGGCCACGCCGAGCAAGGCGCGGGACCGCTGGTGCGGCAGCGAGTGAATCGGTTGCAACGGCGCCACTTCCACCAGGCAACGGGTAGCGATGCCCAACCATTCTTCGCCGAGACGGAACATCAGCAACGAGCGGGTGACGATCTCTTCGTCGACTTCAGCCGCAGCGGCCGGACGACGGTCGTCCTGCTGCAAAGCGTAACGATCCAGCAGGCGCGTGGCGGCCGCCGAATACACGGCGCAGTTGCGGCAATGAATATGATCCACCAGCAGCGGGCAGGACTTGTCGCCGTGGATACCGATGCGGTTCCAGCAGTCGTCGATGGCCTGGGTGTCGGCCAGGGTCAGGTCCAGGCCGGCGGTGTCGAGCGCGTCGGGGCTACTCATCGTTTGGACTCACTGTCTGCTCGCTCGCTACGGGCGGCCCGCGCCTGCAAACGGCGCGCCCCCGCACTGTCGCCCTGGGATTCGAGCAACGCGGCCAGGTGCATCAAGGCCTGCGGATGCTGGGGTTCCAGGTATAAGGCTTTTCGATAAAAACCCTGGGCTTCCAGGGCGCTGCCGGCCACATCGCTGAGCAGCCCGAGCCAGTAAAACACCTGGGCGGCTGGCGGGTGGCTGTTCAAATACTGCTCGCAGGCGGCACGGGCCTCGGCACTCTTGCCTTCGTTGGCCAGGGTGGCGATACGGCTGAGCAAGGTGCTTGCGTCGGAAGGCGGCGGGGCCTTGATCGGCACCACCTGGGCGCTGACGGTGCTGAACGGTCGCGGCTTGACGGGGATCGGTGCCGCGCTGCGCTGAGGCGCCGGCATGGGCACGAACACCGGTTCAGGCTGGATCGGCTCGGCGTGCCGGCTGAAGGCAAAGGACTGCGGCACCCCAATCGAACGCATGCCGTGGCGCCCCAACAGGCTGCCCTCGGCCGGGCCGATAAACAGGACGCCGTCCACGTGGGTAAGGCCCTTGAGCACATCGAACACTTGTTTTTGGGTGGGCTGGTCGAAATAGATCAAAAGGTTGCGGCAAAACACGAAGTCATAGCTCGCCTCGTTCGCCAGCAGCGTCGGGTCGAGCAGGTTGCCGACTTGCAGACGCACCTGCTCGCGCACGCGGTCGGCGATGTGGAACCCGTCGTCGTGTTCAATGAAGTGGCGGTCGCGATAGGCGATATCGCTGCCGCGAAACGAGTTTTTGCCATACACGCCGCGCCGCGCACGCTCCACCGACAGCGGGCTGACGTCCAGGCCCAGCACCTTGAACTGGTGCGGCGCCAGGCCAGCATCAAGCAGGGCCATGGCGATCGAATAGGGCTCTTCGCCAGTGGAGCACGGCAGGCTGAGGATACGCAGTGCACGCATCTGCTTGATCTCGGCCAGACGGGCAATCGCCAATCGGGCCAAGGTCGCAAAGGATTCGGGGTAACGGAAAAACCAGGTCTCGGGGACGATCACCGCTTCGATCAGCGCTTGCTGCTCGTCGTGGGAGCTTTGCAGGTGCTGCCAGTATTCACCTGGCGTTCGCGCCTGCACGGCCTGGGTGCGCTGGCGCACCGCACGTTCGATGATGGCCTCGCCGACCGACGCAACGTCCAGGCCGATACGTTCCTTGAGGAAGGCAAAGAAGCGCGGGTCGTTGCTCATACGCTCAGCTCGGCAGAAAACAACAGGGCGCGCACGTCATCGGTGAGCACGTCATTCACGCCAATCCATTGCATCAAGCCCAAGGCATCCTCCCGCACAGGCCCCAGGTAGCGCGCCTGGGGGTTATCCAGGCCATAGGGCTGGAATTCGGCGGGGTCGCAACGCAGCGTATCGGTGGCCTGTTCGAGGATCAGCCCCAGCCGGCGGGATTCGACCCAAGGTTGCGGCTGGTAATTGACCAGCACCAACCGCGTGCTGGTGCGAGCCTGCGCCGGCGTACCGAAGGTCAGCGCGCTCAGGTCGATCACCGGCACCAACGCCCCACGGTGGGCAAAGATGCCAGCCACCCAGGAAGGCGCATGGGCGATGGGCTTGAGCGGCAGGCGCGGCAGCACCTCGGCCACTTCGGTGGCCTTGAGGACATAACGTTCGCTACCGATGTGAAACACCAGGAACAACGCCTTTTTCGCTGCCGGGACGGCGCCGCGTTTAGCCGCGAGGTCGCTCATCAGACTTTGAAACGCGACACGCCGCTGCGCAGACCCACCGCAACCTGGCTCAGTTCATCAATCGCAAAACTGGCCTGGCGCAGGGATTCCACGGTCTGGCTGCTGGCATCCCCCAGTTGCACCAGCGCGTGGTTGATCTGCTCGGCGCCGGTGGCCTGGGCCTGCATGCCTTCGTTGACCATCAACACCCGCGGCGCCAGGGCCTGTACCTGATGGATGATCTGCGAGAGTTGCTCGCCCACTTGCTGCACTTCGAACATGCCGCGGCGCACTTCTTCGGAGAACTTGTCCATGCCCATCACGCCCGCGGACACCGCCGACTGAATCTCGCGCACCATCTGCTCGATGTCGTAGGTGGCCACGGCGGTCTGGTCGGCCAGGCGACGCACCTCGGTTGCGACCACGGCAAACCCGCGCCCGTATTCACCGGCCTTTTCAGCTTCGATGGCGGCGTTCAGGGACAGCAGGTTGGTCTGGTCGGCGACCTTGACGATGGTCACCACCACTTGGTTGATGTTGCCGGCCTTCTCATTGAGGATCGCCAGCTTGGCGTTCACCAGGTCGGCAGCGCCCATCACCGAGTGCATGGTCTCTTCCATGCGCGCCAGGCCTTGCTGGCCGGAACCGGCGGCCACCGAAGCCTGGTCGGCAGCGGTGGAGACTTCGGTCATGGTGCGCACCAGATCCTTGGACGTGGCGGCGATTTCCCGCGATGTGGCGCCGATCTCGGTGGTCGTTGCCGCTGTTTCAGTGGCGGTGGCCTGTTGCTGCTTGGAGGTGGCGGCAATCTCGGTCACCGAGGTGGTGACCTGTACCGAAGAGCGTTGCGCCTGGGAAACCAGGGCAGTGAGTTCGGTCATCATGTCGTTGAAGCCGGTTTCCACCGCACCGAATTCGTCCTTGCGCTCAAGGTTCAGGCGTTTGCTCAGATCGCCCGTGCGCATGGTGTCGAGGATTTCGACGATACGCTGCATCGGCGCCATGATTGCGCGCATCAGCAGCAGGCCACACAGGCCGGCGGCCAGGATGGCGATGATCAGCGACACGCCCATGCTGATCTTGGCCGACAGCACGGCGTCGTCAATGGCCGCGGTGGCACGGTCAGCGACGTTTTTGTTCTCGGTAATAATGTCATTGAGCTTCATGCGACCTTCGGTCCAGATCGGCGTCAGTTGCTCTTCAAGCATTTCACGCGCAGCGGGCAGGTCATTGTTCTGGACGCGGTCCAGCACTCGCTCAAGGACTTTGTTGTAATTGATGTGTGCGGCCTTGAAGTTGTCGAACTCCATGCGGTCAGCCTGGCTGTGCACGGTTTTTTCGTAGCTGGCCATCTGCTGCTCGATGCGCGCTTCGAAGGCCTTGTAGTCGTTCTTGTCGGTATTGGTGAAGGTTTTATCCTCGCGCAGACCAATGATATCGATGGTCTGCAGATAACTGTCGACCCACGCACTGCGGATCATGGAACTGAGGTAAACCCCTGGCACCGCATCGTCTCGGACAGCTTCCTGGCTGACTTCAATCTTCAGCAACCGTGAATAGGAGACCACGACCATTAACAGCATGATGGCGATAATGACCGCAAAACTTGCCAGGATGCGTTGGCGCAAGGTCCAATTCTTCACAGTATTTCCTCGAAGGGCCATTCAAATGGAGGGGAGTATAGCTGAGCAGAAGGCCTCATTAATCAACGGGTTTTGATGTAGCGCTCACAGAATGCAAAAACACCCTGGGGCATGGCGCCAGCCAGGGTGTTTTATCTACGCAGGCAGGATCAAAGGGTAGCTTGGCGCACCTGCTTTTCCAGCTCCAGCTTCAACCCAGGCTCCAGTTTCAGTTGGCGGGCCAGTTCGTCCAGATACGCTTTTTCCATGAAGTTTTCTTCGTCTACCAGCATCACGCTGGCGATGTACATTTCGGCAGCCATTTCCGGGGTGCTGGCGGCACGGGCGACATCGGCGGGGTCCAGGGGTTTGTTCAGCTCGGCGTGCAGCCAGTTGTGCAGTTCGCGGTCGTTGTCCAGCTTGGTGAACTCGCCTTCGATCAGTTCGCGCTCGCGTTCGTCCACATGACCGTCCGCCTTGGCCGCTGCGACCAGCGCCTTGAGAATGCCCTGGCTGTGTTGCTCGACCTGGGCCGGTGGCAGGCGGTCGATGGTCTGCGGTTCGCCCTTGGGCGCATTGGCTTGGTTGGCCTGCCAGTTGCCGTAGGCCTTGTAGGCAATCACACCCAATGCGGCCAGCCCGCCATAGGTCAGGGCTTTGCCGCCGAATTTGCGCGCCTTTTTATTGCCCAGCAACAGGCCCATGGCCCCCGCCGCCAGGGCGCCACCACCGGCACCGCCGAGCAGGCTGCCCAACCCAGCGCCGCCCAGCAGACCGCCCAAAGCACCTTTATCGTCTTGCTTGCGTTGGCCACCAGCCTTGTTTTGCAACATGTCCTGGCCGGACTTGAGCAACTGATCGAGCAATCCACGGGTATTCATTCGTAGCCTCCAGACACTTGGGTTCATTGGACCAATAGGCCACCAGCGTAAAACTAAGTGCCAAAAAGCCCCGATCTAGAGTGCTTCCAGATGTAACGCCGCTGCCGTTCGCTAAAACCGATATACACTCGGACAAATCTATAAAAACACCCCACTGGTAATTCCAGCATGATGACCTTGCGTCAAATCCGGCACTTTATCGCCGTGGCCGAGACCGGCTCAATCTCGGCCGCCGCGCAGACCGCGTTTATTTCCCAGTCGACGCTGACCCTGGCGATCCAGCAATTGGAGCAGGAAATCGGCGTCAAGCTGTTCAACCGCCACGCCAAGGGCATGACCCTGACCCACCAGGGCCACCAGTTCCTGCGCCAGGCGCACTTGATCCTCGCCACCGTGGACAACGCCAAACGCAGCCTGCAACAAAGCACCGACCAGGTCGCCGGCCAATTGATCATCGGCGTGACCAGCCTGGTGGCCGGCTACTACCTCGCCGACCTGCTCACCCGTTTCCAGCGCGCCTACCCCAATGTGGAGATCCGTGTGATGGAGGACGAGCGCCCGTATATCGAACACTTACTCGTCAGCGGCGAGATCGATGTCGGCGTGCTGATCCTTTCCAACCTGGAAGACCGCCACGCCCTGCAGACCGAAGTGCTTACTCACTCGCCCCACCGCCTGTGGCTGCCGGCGCAGCATCCGCTGCTGGAACACGACAGCATCAACCTTGCCGATGTCACGCGCGAGCCGCTGATTCAGCTGAATGTCGATGAAATGGGCCACAACGCACAGCGCATGTGGGCCAGCGCCGGACTACAACCGCGCGTCACGTTACGCACCGCCTCGACGGAAGCCGTCCGAAGCCTGGTGGCGGCAGGCCTGGGCCTATCGATCCAGCCGGACATGACCTACCGCCCATGGTCCCTGGAGGGCGACATTATTGAGGCGCGACCGATTGCGGATCTCAGCCAGACCCTCGACGTAGGCCTGGCGTGGCGCCGTGGCACGGCGCGACCGGCACTGGTGGACCCGTTCCTCACCGTCGCCCGGGAACAGCCCCATCCACGCAAGCCATCTATTTAATCGAATGCTGCATTCAGTATTTAGTATTTGTTGACCTCGCGCCTGACCTCTAGTCTCTGTGCATCCATAAGAGAAAGGTCAGGCCCTCGTAAGAGAACGCCCATGGCCACACAAGAAAAGAGATCGCGAAAAATGTCCGGCGCGTCTACCCCGCTGCTTACTGCATTTCTGATTGACGGCGAACTGGTCCACGGCCAGGGTTTTGCCGAGCCGATCCTCAACCCGGCCACCGGCGAAGTGCTCACCCAGATCGCCGAAGCCAGCACCGAGCAGGTGGAATCGGCCATCCTCGCCGCCCACCGTGCATTTGCCGGCTGGTCGCGGACCACGCCGCAGCAACGTTCGAACATTTTGCTGGGCATCGCCGATGCCATCGAAAAACAAGCCGACTACCTGGCCCGCCTGGAATCCCTGAACTGCGGCAAGCCACTGCACCTGGCGCGTCAGGATGACTTGAGCGCCACCGTCGACGTGTTCCGCTTCTTCGCCGGGGCCGTGCGCTGCCAGACCGGGCAACTGAGCGGCGAATACCTGCCGGGCTACACCAGCATGGTGCGGCGCGACCCGATTGGCGTCGTCGCCTCCATTGCGCCGTGGAACTACCCATTGATGATGGCCGCGTGGAAGATCGCGCCCGCCCTGGCTGCCGGAAATACCCTGGTATTCAAGCCGTCGGAACACACACCGCTGTCGATCCTCGCATTGGCCCCCGTGCTGAAGGACTTGTTACCACGCGGTGTCATCAACATTCTGTGTGGCGGCGGCGAAAGCGTGGGCAGCCATCTGGTCAGCCACCCGAAAGTGCGCATGGTGTCCCTGACCGGCGATATCGTCACTGGGCAAAAAATCCTGCAGGCCGCGTCGAAAACCCTGAAACGCACGCACCTGGAACTGGGCGGCAAGGCGCCGGTGATCGTGTGCAACGACGCCGACCTGCAAGCCGTGGTCGAAGGCGTGCGCGCCTACGGTTATTACAACGCCGGCCAGGATTGCACCGCCGCCTGCCGCATCTACGCCCAGGCGGGGATTCACGACAAGCTGGTCGCCGACCTCGGTGCGGCGGTCAGCAGCCTGCGCTTTGCCGGCAAGCGCGATGCCGACAACGAACTAGGCCCGCTGATCAGCACACGCCAGCGCGACCGCGTGGCCAGCTTTGTCGAGCGCGCCCTCGGCCAGCCCCATATCGAACGGGTCACCGGCGCCGCGGTGCATTCCGGCGCGGGCTTCTATTACCAGCCAACGTTGCTCGCCGGTTGTAAACAGAATGATGAAATCGTGCAGCGCGAAGTGTTTGGTCCGGTGGTCACGGTGACCCGCTTCGACGAGCTGGAACAGGCGGTGGACTGGGCCAACGACTCCGAGTACGGCCTGGCCTCCTCCGTATGGACCCAAAACCTGGATAAAGCCATGCAGGTGGCAGCGCGCCTGCAATATGGCTGCACCTGGATCAACAGCCATTTCATGCTGGTCAGCGAAATGCCCCACGGCGGCTTGAAGCGCTCGGGGTATGGGAAAGATCTGTCCAGCGATTCGCTACAGGACTACAGCGTGGTGCGCCACATCATGGCCCGCCACGGCCAACATCTTTAAAACAACAACTAAGCTTCTGCGTCACCGGTTGCACACAACTGCCCCGACCATAATTAAAGAAGAGGGAACCCCCATGTCCGCGCACAAGACCGCACTGCTCAGTGCCTTGACCACCGCGCTGCTGGCCAGCGCCAGCATTCAGGCCGCCGAACCGCTCAAGGCGGTAGGCGCCGGTGAAGGCCAGCTGGATATCGTCGCCTGGCCTGGCTATATCGAACGTGGCGAAAGCGACAAGGCCTACGACTGGGTCACTGGTTTTGAGAAGGAAACCGGCTGCAAGGTCAATGTGAAAACTGCCGCCACTTCTGACGAAATGGTCAGCCTGATGGCCAAGGGCGGGTATGACCTGGTCACTGCGTCGGGCGATGCGTCGCTGCGGCTGATCGTCGGCAAGCGTGTGCAGCCGATCAACACCGCGCTGATCCCCAACTGGAAGAACATCGACCCACGCCTCAAGGATGCGCCGTGGTACGTGGTCGGCCAGCAGACCTACGGCACCCCGTACCAGTGGGGCCCGAACGTGCTGATGTACAACACCAACGTGTTCAAGACCGCGCCCACCAGTTGGAATGTGCTGTTCAACGCCCAGAACCTGCCGGACGGCAAGCCGAACAAAGGCCGCGTGCAGGCGTATGACGGCCCGATCTACATTGCCGATGCAGCGCTGTACCTCAAATCTACCCAGCCGGAACTGGGCATCCAGAGCCCGTATGAGCTGACCGAAACCCAGTACAAAGCCGTGCTCGACCTGTTGCGCGCCCAGCAACCGTTGATCCACCGCTACTGGCACGACACCACCGTGCAAATGAGTGACTTCAAGAACGAAGGCGTGGTGGCCTCCAGCGCCTGGCCGTATCAGGTCAACGGGTTGGTCAACGAGAAACAGCCGATTGCCTCGACTATCCCCAAGGAAGGCGCCACCGGCTGGGCCGACACCACCATGTTGCACAGCGAGGCCAAGCACCCGAACTGCGCTTACAAGTGGATGGACTGGTCGCTGCAGCCGAAGGTCCAGGGCGATGTCGCGGCGTGGTTCGGCTCGCTGCCGGCGGTGCCTGCGGCCTGTAAGGAAAGCGAACTGCTGGGTGCCGAAGGGTGCAAGACCAACGGGTTCGACCAGTTCGACAAGATCGCCTTCTGGAAAACCCCGCAGGCAGAAGGCGGCAAGTTCGTGCCCTACAGCCGCTGGACCCAGGATTACATCGCGATCATGGGCGGCCGCTAAGGGTCCCTGCAGAGACTGCTTCTTGTGGTGAGCAGGCTTGCCCTGCGCGGGGCAAGCCCGCTCACCACAAAAGCCCGATTTTCACCGTTTCAGCGCAGCACACATGCATCCTCGTTTTTTCAGAAGCCCAGACCGGGCCGCTGCGACGGCCCATGCTTTTTTGGAGCACCGCACCATGACGCTTGCAGTCCAATTCACCCACGTTTCCCGTCAGTTCGGCGAAGTGAAGGCCGTTGACCGGGTTTCCATCGATATCCAGGACGGCGAGTTCTTTTCCATGCTCGGCCCTTCCGGCTCGGGCAAGACCACCTGCCTGCGCCTGATCGCCGGGTTCGAGCAGCCGAGCGCTGGCTCGATCCGGATTCATGGCGAGGAGGCCGCCGGCCTGCCGCCGTATCAACGCGATGTAAACACCGTATTCCAGGATTACGCGCTGTTCCCCCATATGAACGTACGCGACAACGTGGCCTACGGCCTCAAGGTCAAAGGCGTGGGCAAGACCGAGCGACTGAACCGCGCCGAAGAAGCCTTGGGCATGGTCGCCCTCGGCGGTTATGGCGAGCGCAAGCCGGTGCAACTTTCGGGCGGTCAACGCCAGCGTGTGGCCCTGGCCCGCGCCCTGGTCAATCGCCCCCGCGTGTTGCTGCTCGACGAACCGCTGGGCGCCCTCGACCTCAAGCTGCGCGAGCAGATGCAGAGCGAGTTGAAAAAGCTGCAACGCCAGCTGGGCATCACCTTCATCTTCGTCACCCATGACCAGACCGAAGCCTTGTCGATGTCTGACCGTGTGGCGGTCTTCAATAAAGGCCGCATCGAACAGGTCGACACCCCGCGCAACCTGTATATGAAACCGGCCACCGCATTCGTCGCCGAATTCGTCGGCACCTCCAACGTGATTCGCGGCGAACTGGCCCAGCGCCTGAGCGGCAGCGCGCAGCCGTTTTCGATCCGTCCGGAGCATGTGCGGTTTGCCGAAGGCCCGCTGGGTACCGGCGAAGTTGAAATCAGCGGCCTGCTGCATGATATCCAGTACCAGGGCAGCGCCACCCGCTATGAGCTGAAACTGGAGAACGGCCAGGCGTTGAACATCAGCCAGGCCAACAACCAGTGGCTGGACATCAGCAGCGGCCATCAGGTCGGCCAGCCGATCACCGCGCGCTGGGCGCGGGAAGCCATGACGCCGCTGACCGACACTGCAGGCGAGGTGTGACATGAGCCTGGCCCTTTCCCAACCGCCGATGCGCAGGTTCTCCAACCTGCTGTACCGCAAGCCCAACCTGTACCTGGCCATGCTGCTGATACCGCCGCTGATCTGGTTCGGCGCGATCTACCTCGGCTCGTTGCTGACCCTGCTGTGGCAAGGCTTCTACACCTTTGACGACTTCACCATGGCGGTCACGCCGGACCTGACCCTGGCCAACTTCGCCGCGCTGTTCCAGCCGTCGAACTTCGACATCATCCTGCGCACCCTGAGCATGGCGATTGTGGTGTCGATCGCCAGCGCCATCGTGGCCTTCCCCATTGCCTACTACATGGCCCGCTACACCACGGGCAAGACCAAGGCGTTCTTCTACATCGCGGTGATGATGCCGATGTGGGCCAGCTATATCGTCAAGGCCTACGCCTGGACCTTGCTGCTGGCCAAGGGCGGCGTGGCGCAGTGGTTTGTGCAGCACCTGGGGCTGGAGCCGGTGTTGCAGTTCGTGCTGGGCATTCCCGGCGTGGGCGGCAGCACCTTGAGCACCTCGCATTTGGGGCGGTTCATGGTGTTCGTCTATATCTGGCTGCCGTTCATGATTTTGCCGATCCAGGCATCCCTGGAGCGTTTGCCGCCGTCGTTGCTGCAAGCCTCGGCGGATCTGGGCGCCAAGCCGCGCCAGACCTTTATGCAGGTGATTCTGCCGCTGTCGATTCCGGGGATTGCGGCCGGGTCGATCTTCACGTTTTCGCTGACTCTGGGCGATTTCATCGTGCCGCAACTGGTGGGCCCGCCGGGTTACTTCGTCGGTGGCATGGTGTATGCCCAGCAAGGTGCCATCGGCAATATGCCCATGGCCGCGGCGTTCACCCTGGTGCCCATCGTGCTGATTGCGGTGTACCTGTCCATCGTCAAACGCCTGGGGGCCTTCGATGCACTCTGACTCTTCACCTCAAATGCAGTCATCAATAGGCTTGAAGATCGCGGCCTGGGGCGGGTTGGTGTTTCTGCACTTCCCGATCCTGATCATCTTCCTCTATGCCTTCAACACCGAAGAAGCCGCGTTCAGCTTTCCACCCCAGGGCTTCACGTTGAAGTGGTTCAGCGTGGCGTTTGCCCGACCGGACGTGCTGGAGTCGATCAAACTGTCGCTGCAGATCGCCGCCATCGCCACCCTGATCGCCATGGTGCTCGGCACCCTAGCGTCGGCGGCGCTGTATCGCCGCGAGTTCTTCGGCAAGCAAGGCGTGTCGCTGATGCTGATCCTGCCGATTGCGCTGCCGGGGATCATCACCGGTATCGCGCTGCTGGCGACCTTCAAGACACTGGGCATTGAGCCTGGGATGTTCACCATCATCGTCGGCCACGCGACATTCTGCGTAGTGATCGTCTACAACAACGTCATCGCCCGCTTGCGCCGCACCTCCCATAGCCTGATCGAGGCCTCAATGGACCTGGGCGCCGACGGTTGGCAGACCTTCCGCTACATCATCATGCCCAACCTGGGCTCGGCGCTGCTGGCCGGCGGCATGCTCGCGTTTGCGCTGTCGTTCGACGAAATCATCGTCACCACCTTCACCGCTGGCCACGAGCGCACCTTGCCGCTGTGGTTGCTCAACCAGCTCAGTCGCCCTCGGGATGTGCCGGTGACCAACGTGGTGGCGATGCTGGTGATGCTGGTCACGATGTTCCCGATTCTCGGTGCCTATTACCTGACACGCGGCGGTGAAAGCGTGGCGGGAAGTGGCGGTAAATAACTCTGTGACTGGAGGAACGCGGCTCTAAATGTGGGAAGGGGCAAGCCCCCTCCCACATTTAGAGCCGGTTTCTTCAGGGAAATAACATTAGTTTGAGGAGAGCTGAACCATGCAAACCAAACTGCTGATCAACGGCCACCTGGTCGAAGGCGAAGGCCCGGCCCAGGCGATTTTCAACCCGGCGTTGGGCCGGGTGCTGGTGGAAATCAACGAAGCCAGCGAAGCCCAGGTCGACGCGGCCGTGCGTGCTGCCGACGCGGCTTTTGAAAGCTGGGCGCAAACCGCGCCGAAGGACCGCTCCCTGCTGCTGCTGAAACTGGCCGACGCAATCGAAGCCCACGGCGAAGAGCTGGCCAAGCTGGAGTCGGACAACTGCGGCAAGCCCTACAGCGCGGCGCTGAACGACGAGATCCCGGCGATTGCCGATGTATTCCGCTTCTTCGCCGGCGCCAGCCGTTGCATGAGCGGTTCGGCCGGCGGCGAATACCTGCCGGGCCACACGTCGATGATCCGCCGCGACCCGGTGGGCGTGATCGCCTCTATCGCACCGTGGAACTACCCGCTGATGATGGTCGCCTGGAAAATCGCCCCAGCCCTCGCCGCCGGTAATACCGTGGTGCTCAAGCCGTCGGAGCAAACCCCGCTGACCGCGTTGCGCATGGTTGAACTGGCATCGGAGATTTTCCCGGCCGGTGTACTCAACCTGGTGTTCGGTCGTGGGCCAACCGTAGGCAGCCCGCTGGTGAACCACCCGAAGGTGCGCATGGTGTCGCTGACCGGCTCCATCGCCACCGGCGCGAATATCATTTCCAGCACGGCCGACAGCGTGAAGCGCATGCACATGGAGCTGGGCGGCAAGGCGCCGGTGATCATCTTCAACGACGCGGACATCGAGGCCGCCGTGGAAGGTATCCGCACGTTCGGCTTCTATAACGCTGGCCAGGACTGCACGGCCGCGTGCCGCATTTACGCCCAGGCGGATATCTACGACGCATTTGTCGAGAAGCTCGGTGCGGCCGTCGCCACTATCAAATATGGCTTGCAGGATGACCCGGCCACCGAACTGGGCCCGTTGATCACCGCACAGCATCGCGACCGTGTCGCCGGGTTTGTCGAGCGTGCCGTGGCGCAGCCGCATATCCGCCTGGTGACGGGTGGCAAGGCGGTGGAAGGCAACGGGTTCTTCTTTGAACCGACGGTACTGGCCGATGCGCAACAGGACGATGAAATCGTGCGCCGCGAGGTGTTCGGACCGGTGGTGTCGGTGACCAGGTTCACCGACGAAGCGCAGGTATTGGGCTGGGCCAATGATTCGGACTACGGCTTGGCGTCCTCCGTATGGACCGCCGATGTAGGCCGCGCCCATCGTTTGGCTGCGCGGTTGCAGTATGGCTGCACGTGGGTGAATACCCACTTCATGCTGGTCAGCGAAATGCCCCATGGCGGTCAGAAACTGTCGGGTTATGGCAAGGACATGTCCATGTACGGGCTGGAGGACTACACCACGGTTCGCCACGTGATGTTCAAGCACTGATCGAGCGCCTCCCGGCACCTGCCTTGGGTGCCGGTCCTACAACAATAAAATCTCAGGTTGCCCCCCATGGACATCACCCGCCGCGACTTCCTCAACGGCGTCGCCATTACTGTTGCCGCAGGCATGACCCCGCTGCAACTGCTCCAGGCTGCACCCGATGGCCGCTACTACCCCCCTGCCCTCACCGGCCTGCGCGGCAGCCATGTCGGCTCGTTCGAAGTGGCGCACCAGATGGGCTGGGAAAAGAAGGTGTTCGACACCGAAAAACTGCCGATCACCGAGGATTACGACCTGGTGGTGGTCGGCGGAGGCTTGAGTGGTTTGTCGGCGGCGTGGTTCTACCGGGAGAAGCACCCGAAGGCGAAGATCCTGATCCTGGAAAACCACGACGACTTCGGCGGCCACGCCAAGCGCAATGAATTCCAGGCCGGTGGCCGCATGATCATCGGTTACGGCGGCAGCGAGGCGCTGCAATCGCCGAACCATCTGTACAGCAAGGAAGTGAACGGGCTGCTGAAGAAGCTCGGCGTCACTATCAAGCGCTTCGAAACCGCCTTCGACCGCCAGTTCTACCCCAACCTGGGGCTGTCACGCGGGGTGTTTTTCGACAAGGAAAACTTCGGCGAAGACAAACTGGTGACCGGTGACCCGACGCCCATGGTGGCTGATGACATTGCGCCAGACCAACTGCATGCGCGGCCCATCCACGAGTTCATCAATGACTTTCCTCTGCCGGCAGCAGACCGCCAGGCGTTGATCGACCTGCACACGGCGCCCAAGGATTACCTGCCGGGTAAAACAGCCGAAGAAAAGGCCGACTACCTGGCGGCCACCAGCTACCGCAATTTCCTGCTCAAGGACGTAGGGTTATCGGAAGGCGCGGTGAAGTACTTCCAGAGCCGAACCAATGATTTCATGGCACTGAGCATTGATGCCGTGGCAGCGGCCGATGCCTATAGCGTGGGTTTCCCAGGCTTTGCGGGGATGAACCTGGCGCCAATCAGCGAAGAAGCCGCAGCGGAAATGGAAGAGCCCTACATCTACCACTTCCCGGATGGCAATGCCTCGGTGGCGCGGTTGCTGGTGCGCAGCCTGATACCCGGCGTGGCGCCGGGGCACACCATGGACGATATCGTGCTGGCCACCTTTGATTACGCCAGGCTCGACCAGCCCAAGGCGGCGGTACGGCTGCGCTTGAACAGCACGGCCGTCAGCGTGCGCAACGTCGACGGTGGCGTGCATATCGGCTACAGCCGCGGCGGCCAGCTCGCCCAGGTGCGCGGCAAGCGCTGCATCCTGGCGTGCTACAACATGATGATTCCGTACCTGCTCAAAGACCTGCCGGCGCCTCAGGCCCGTGCGCTCAGCCAGAACGTGAAATATCCGCTGGTGTACACCAAGGTAGTGATCCGCAATTGGCAGTCGTTCCAGCAACTGGGGGTGCATGAGATCTACGCGGCGACCCAACCGTACAGCCGCATCAAACTGGACTACCCGGTGAGCATGGGCGGCTACGATCATCCACGCGACCCGACGCAGCCGATTGGGCTGCACCTGGTCTATGTGCCTACCAGCCCCGACAGCGGCATGAACGCCCGCGACCAAGCCCGCGCCGGACGGGGCAAGCTGTATGGGCAGACGTTCGAGCAGTTGGAGGCGCAATTGCGTGACCAGTTGCAACGCATGCTCGGGCCGGGTGGGTTCAAGCATGAGACGGATATTCTGGCGATCACGGTCAACCGTTGGTCACATGGTTATGCGAGCTTCTCCAACAGCTTGTTTGATGACGCCGATGAGAACGAAGCGTTGATGAATTTGGCGCGCAAGCCTGTAGGACATGTGAGCATCGCCAATTCGGATGCGGCGTGGAGCGCGTATGCCCATGCGGCGATCGATGAGGCTTACCGGGCAGTTGGTGAAGTCGCCTGAAAGACGCTCTGACAAGCACTGCAATAGTCAATGTGGGAGGGGGCTTGCCCCTCCCACATTAGGCGCGGAAATGTCTTGTCGCACTTGCAATGCCATCAACCCGCCATCAATCAATTTTCCTACGTCATCGAACCGCTTAAGCTATCCGGCGTCTGTTTAATGTCCGTTGCGTTTGGCCGAAGGCATGTCCGAACCGTAATTTCTGATCCGCTACGTGCCAGGAACGGCGCGGGATTTGCTCACGACAGGTTGTCTCTATGCACCGCAGGAATTTGCTCAAAGCGTCCATGGCCATTGCGGCTTACACCGGTTTGTCGGCCAGCGGCCTGCTGGCCGCGCAGGCCTGGGCCGGGAACCGTGCCGCCGACGGCAAGGCCGTGGCGTTCGACTTCGACGCACTCAAGGCCCAGGCCAAGCAACTCGCCGGGACCGCTTATAAAGACACCAAACAGGTGCTGCCGCCGACCCTGGCGACCATGACCCCGCAGAATTTCAACGCCATCGGCTACGACGGCAAGCATTCGCTGTGGAAAGAGTTGAACGGCCAGTTGGACGTGCAGTTTTTCCACGTCGGCATGGGTTTCAAGACGCCGGTGCGCATGCACAGCGTTGATCCGAAAACCCGTGAAGCCCGCGAGGTGCACTTTCGCCCTTCGCTGTTCAACTATGAAAAAACCACCGTCGACACCAAACAGCTGACCGGCGACTTGGGCTTCTCCGGTTTCAAACTGTTCAAGGCCCCGGAACTGGATCGCCATGACGTGCTGTCGTTTCTCGGTGCCAGCTACTTCCGCGCCGTGGATTCCACCGGCCAATACGGCCTGTCTGCCCGTGGCCTGGCCATCGACACCTACGCGAAAAAACGCGAGGAATTCCCCGACTTCACGCAGTTCTGGTTCGAAACCCCGGACAAGGACGCCACGCGTTTTGTGGTCTACGCCCTGCTCGACTCGCCAAGTGCCACCGGCGCCTATCGCTTCGATATCGACTGCCAGGCCAACCAGGTGGTGATGGCGATCGACGCGCACATCAATGCGCGCACCGCCATTGAGCAACTGGGCATCGCACCGATGACCAGCATGTTCAGCTGCGGCACCCACGAACGCCGCATGTGCGACACCATCCACCCGCAAATCCACGACTCGGACCGCCTGGCGATGTGGCGCGGCAACGGCGAGTGGATCTGCCGCCCGCTGAACAACCCGGCCAAGCTGCAATTCAACGCATTTGCCGACAAAGACCCGAAAGGCTTTGGGCTGGTGCAGACCGACCATGAGTTCGCCAGCTATCAGGACACCGTGGACTGGTACAGCAAGCGCCCAAGCCTGTGGGTCGAGCCGACCACCGCCTGGGGCGAAGGCTCCATCGACCTGTTGGAGATCCCCACCACCGGCGAGACCCTGGACAACATCGTGGCCTTCTGGACTCCGAAAAAGCCCGTGGCTGCGGGTGAGTCGCTCAACTATGGCTACAAGCTGTACTGGAGCGCCTTGCCACCGGTGAGCACGCCGTTGGCCCAGGTCGACGCGACCCGTTCCGGCATGGGCGGCTTTACCGAAGGTTGGGCACCGGGCGAGCACTACCCGGACGTATGGGCGCGGCGTTTTGCCGTGGACTTCAAGGGCGGGGGCCTTGACCGTTTACCGCCCGGCACCGGGATCGAGCCCGTGGTGACGTGTTCCCATGGTGAGGTCAAGGACTTCAGCGTGCTGGTGCTCGACAACATCAAGGGCTACCGCATCCTGTTCGACTGGTACCCGACCAGCGACAGCGTGGAGCCGGTGGAACTGCGACTGTTTATCCGCACCCAGGACCGCACGTTGAGTGAAACCTGGCTGTATCAGTACTTCCCGCCGGCACCGGACCAGCGCAAGTATACCTGATATCCAATGTGGGAGGGGCCTGTTCCCTCCCACGCGGTTTACTCGTGGGCTCTAAAACCGCGACACGCTTTTCATCGCTCCAATGAGATAACGCATCGCCACCTGATCGCTCTCGTTCAGGGCGCGATACTGCGCGAGCAACTCAACCTCATCACGACTTAAACGACGGCCACGCATGGATACCCTGCGGGTCAAAAAAGACGCCACCCAACCTGCTACGCTATCGGACTTGGCCATGGACTGCTTCTCCTGATATCAATCAAATACTCCGGTGCCCACCAACCGAATCCCGTGAGGCGCAACGCCTGCGTGGACAAACAGACTGACTCCCTGGGCCAGAAATCGGTCATATCCTAAGCGTAGAAACAATCTCGTTACGTGTGGGATTTTTTTAGAGTATTCACTTAAAAAAATACTTCGGTAACAAATACCTACACCCTGATCCCACAGCAACGGACAGAAAAAACCCACCGGCTCAGGGTGGGTTCAGATGGCGCCTGTGGCGGATCAATCCCTCAAGTCAGACTCATGAATCGGCTGGTCCCGGTGGGTCGCCCGTTGGTACTGCGCTGGCCAGATTGCCTTGCGCCCGCCCAAGTCATCGTCGGCATGCAATGGCCAGTACGGATCGCGCAGCAGTTCACGGGCCAGGAAGATGATATCGGCCTGACACGTGCGCAGGATGTGCTCGGCCTGGGCCGGCTCGGTGATCATGCCAACGGTGCCGGTGGCGATGCCCGACTCCTTGCGCACACGTTCGGCAAAGCGCGTCTGGTAGCCCGGCCCGGTGGGGATCTCGGCATTGGCGGCGGTGCCGCCGGAGGATACGTCGATCAGGTCCACGCCCAGGCCTTTGAGGCGAAGCGCCAGCTCGACGGTTTCATCGGGGTTCCAGCCGTCCTCCACCCAGTCGGTGGCCGACACCCGCACGAACAGCGGCAATTCCTGGGGCCAGACCTCGCGCACCGCCTGGGTCACTTGAAGCACCAGGCGGATACGATTTTCAAAGGAGCCGCCGTATTGGTCCTGCCGTTGATTGCTGATCGGCGACAGGAACTGGTGCAACAGATAACCGTGGGCCGCGTGGATTTCCACGACCTCGAAACCGGCGGTGAGCGCACGCTTGGCGGCAGCGACGAAGTCGGCGATCACGTGCTGGATCTGCTCTTCGTCCAGTTGCCGGGGTTGAGTGTGTTGAGGGTCAAAGGCAATCGGCGATGGGCCTACCGGCACCCAACCACCGTCCTCGGGTTTGACGCTGCCGTGCTTGCCGATCCATGGCCGATGGGTGCTGGCCTTGCGCCCGGCGTGGGCCAACTGGATGCCGGCCACCGCGCCCTGGGCGGCAATAAAGCGGGTGATGCGCTGCAGTGGTTCAATCTGTTGGTCGTTCCACAGGCCCAGGTCCTGGGCCGTGATGCGCCCATCGGCCGTCACGGCAGTGGCTTCGGTGAAAATCAGCCCCGCGCCACCGACGGCACGGCTGCCGAGGTGGACCAGGTGCCAGTCATTGGCCAGGCCATCATCACTGGAGTATTGGCACATCGGCGAGACGGCAATGCGGTTCAGGAGGGTCAATTGGCGCAGGGTATAGGGTTCGAGCAGCTGACTCATGGCGCACCTCTTCTGGGTTCTATGGGCACTGTTCAACAGTGCTTAGAGCCTAGTCGACAACGATGAATTGCACAGGGTTCAGAAGCAAAGCGGGAGCCGATGGCCGGCTCCCGTGCAGCAGATACTTACATTTCGACCTGGGTGCCCAGCTCGATCACCCGGTTTACCGGGAGTTTGAAGAAGCGCAGGTTACCGTTGGCATTCTTCAACATGAACGCAAACAAGCCTTCGCGCCAGCGCGCCATGCCTTCGATCTTCGAGGCGATCACCGTCTCACGGCTGAGGAAATAGGTAGTGCGCATCGGGCTGAAATCAAGATCATCCAAGTGGCACAACTTCAGCGCTTCGGGCACATCCGGCTCGTCGGTGAAACCGAAGTGCAGGATCACACGGAAGAACCCTTCCCCGTAGGAATCCACCTCGAAACGCCGTGAAGCCGGGACGCGCGGGATGTCTTCGTACACCACCGTCAGCAGCACCACTTGCTCGTGCAACACCTGGTTATGCAGCAGGTTGTGCAACAGCGCGTGGGGCACGGCGTCGGGCCGCGCAGTCAGGAACACCGCCGTGCCTTGCACGCGATGGGGTGGCTGTACGCGGATGCTGCTGATAAAGATCGGCAGCGGCAGCCCGCCTTCGTCGAGGCGTTCCACCAGCAATTGCTTGCCGCGCTTCCAAGTGGTCATCAACACGAACAGCACGATGCCCGCGATCACCGGGAAGGCGCCACCCTGGATGATTTTCGGCACGTTGGCGGCGAAGTACAGGCCGTCCACCAACAGGCAGCAGAGCAGCACCGGCACGGCCAGCACGGGAGGCCATTTCCACAGCAGCAACATCACCGCCGAGACCAGAATGGTGGTCATCAGCATGGTGCCGGTCACCGCCACGCCGTAGGCCGAAGCCAGTGCGTTGGAAGACTCAAAGCCCACCACCAGCAGGATCACGCCGACCATCAGCGACCAGTTCACCGCGCCGATGTAGATCTGGCCCTGTTCGGCGCTGGAGGTATGTTGAATGTGCATGCGCGGGATGTAACCCAGCTGGATCGCCTGGCGGGTCAAGGAGAACGCACCGGAAATCACCGCCTGGGAGGCAATCACCGTGGCCAGGGTCGACAACACCACCAGGGGGATCAGCGCCCAACTCGGCGCCAGCAGGTAGAACGGGTTGCGCGCGGCTTCAGGATCGCCGAGCAGCATGGCGCCCTGGCCGAAATAGTTGAGCACCAGCGCCGGCAACACCAGGATAAACCAGGCGCGGGCGATGGGTTTGCGGCCGAAATGGCCCATGTCGGCGTAGAGCGCTTCGGCGCCGGTCAGGGCCAGCACCACGGCGCCCAGGATGGCCACGCCAATGCCTGGGTGAGCCTCGAAGAAACGCACGGCCCACATCGGGTTCAGTGCCTTGAGCACTTCGGGGTGCTGGCTGATGCCATAGATGCCCAGCCCGCCCAGCACCAGGAACCAGGTCACCATTACCGGCCCGAACAACTTGCCGATGCGGTCGGTGCCGTGTTTCTGGATCAGAAACAGCGCCACCAGCACGACCAGTGCAATCGGCACGACCCATTTCTCCAGGCCGTCGAACGCCAGCTCCAGGCCTTCAACCGCCGACAACACGGAAATCGCCGGGGTGATCATGCTGTCACCATAGAACAGCGCCGCGCCGCACAGGCCGCAGACCACCAGGAAACTGCGCAATTTCTTGCGCTCTCCCGCTGCCCGGCGTGCCAATGCGGTCAAAGCCATGATGCCGCCTTCGCCCTGGTTGTCGGCGCGCAGCACAAACAGCATGTATTTGATCGATACGACCCAGATCAGCGACCAGAAGATCAGCGCCAGGATCCCCAATACACCGTCATGGTTGACCTGCACCCCATAACCACCGTTGAACACCTCTTTGAGGGTGTAGAGCGGGCTGGTGCCGATATCGCCGTAAACCACCCCGACCGCTGCCACCAGCATGCCGATCGGCTTGGTGTTTGAATGCTCGGCACCTGCCGCCTGACTACTCGCCTGACCCATCAACCACTCCTGCCCTTTGACCTGAGGTCTCTTATAAACAACGCGCCTAAGCTGACCCTAGCATGCGCTGTTTTACTTCTCGTAACAGACGTTTTATTGACCCAGGGGTTTTACCCGTGTGCAACGGCGCGAAGCATAGCGCAGCGCTCGTCGCATTTCCCTGCATAAAGCTGGTCAAGTGGATTGCCCGCCGCTAGAATTGCGCACTTTTTGATCAGAGGCGCACCAAGCGCCCATCCGTTGTCTTGTCGTGCACGACCGGCAGCGTCATTCAATACCGAGGTTAGACATGTCCACCACCATCGCAAAAGCCAACCCCAAGGTTGGCTTTGTTTCCCTGGGTTGCCCAAAGGCTCTGGTCGACTCCGAGCGCATCCTCACGCAACTGCGTATGGAAGGCTATGACGTCGTGTCCACGTACCAGGACGCCGACGTGGTGGTGGTCAACACCTGTGGCTTTATCGACTCGGCCAAGGCGGAGTCCCTGGAAGTGATCGGCGAAGCCATCAAGGAAAACGGCAAGGTCATCGTGACCGGTTGCATGGGCGTGGAAGAAGGCAATATCCGCAACGTGCACCCAAGCGTGCTGGCCGTGACAGGTCCGCAGCAGTACGAGCAGGTGGTCAATGCCGTGCACCAAGTGGTGCCGCCGCGTCAGGATCACAACCCGCTGATCGACCTGGTGCCGCCGCAAGGCATCAAGCTGACCCCGCGCCACTATGCGTACCTGAAGATTTCCGAAGGCTGCAACCACAGCTGCAGCTTCTGCATCATCCCGTCGATGCGCGGCAAGTTGGTCAGCCGCCCGGTCGGTGACGTGCTCGACGAAGCCCAGCGCCTGGTCAAATCCGGCGTGAAAGAGCTGTTGGTGATCTCCCAGGACACCAGCGCCTATGGCGTCGACGTGAAATACCGCACCGGTTTCTGGAACGGCGCGCCGGTGAAAACCCGCATGACCGAACTCTGCGAAGCCTTGAGCAGCCTCGGCGTGTGGGTGCGCCTGCACTACGTTTATCCGTACCCGCACGTGGACGAACTGATCCCGCTGATGGCCGCCGGCAAGATCCTGCCGTACCTGGACATCCCGTTCCAGCACGCCAGCCCGAAAGTGCTCAAGGCGATGAAACGCCCGGCTTTCGAAGACAAGACCCTGGCGCGCATCAAGAACTGGCGCGAGATCTGCCCGGAGCTGATCATCCGTTCGACCTTCATCGTCGGCTTCCCTGGCGAAACCGAAGAAGACTTCCAGTACCTGCTGGACTGGCTGACCGAAGCCCAACTGGACCGTGTCGGCTGCTTCCAGTACTCGCCGGTGGAAGGTGCTCCGGCCAACCTGCTGGACCTGGCCGTGGTGCCGGACGACGTCAAGCAAGACCGCTGGGAGCGTTTCATGGCGCACCAGCAGGCGATCAGCTCGGCGCGCCTGCAACTGCGCATCGGCAAGGAAATCGAAGTGCTGATCGACGAAGTCGACGAGCAAGGCGCGGTAGGCCGCTGCTTCTTCGACGCGCCGGAAATCGACGGTAACGTTTTTATCGACGATGCCAGCGGTTTGAAGCCGGGCGACAAGGTCTGGTGCACCGTGACCGACGCCGACGAGTACGACCTGTGGGCCGAAAAGCGCGACTGATGGCGTAAAAACATGAAAAAGCCCTGCCTCTGGACAAGATGCGGGGCTTTTTTACGTCTATCGTTTTGCCCATCGGCACGGATCTCAGCAAGGGGCAGCGGGCATGCGTCAGCATTCGGTTATCCATACACCCAACACCAGCGACTACGCGCAGTTGGCGCAGATCTGGGAAGCCTCTGTGCGAGCCACCCATGACTTTTTACCCGACAGTTACATCGTGCTGCTCAAAAACCTGGTGCTGACCCGCTACCTGGACTCAGTGATGCTGATCTGCACCAAGGACTCGCGCCAGCGCATCACCGGGTTTGCCGGGGTCGCGGCGGGCAAGGTGGAGATGCTGTTTATCGACCCGCACCACCGGGGCCAGGGCCTTGGCCGACAACTGCTGTGGTACGCGATCGAGCACCTGAATGCCGAAGCGCTGGACGTCAACGAACAGAATCCCCAGGCATTGGGGTTTTATTTGAAGCTCGGGTTCGAGGTGATCGGACGCACGGAGCATGATGGCCTGGGCCAGCCTTATCCGTTGCTGCATATGCGTCTGCGCCAGGCGCATCAGCAGGAGCGCCAAGGCTAAATGAAATGGGGCCGGGATTAACCGCGCCCACACAGGTACAATACCCGCCCCCTTTTGTTACGGCCCTTGTCATGACTGACCCCATACGCCTCTCCAAACGCCTTATCGAACTGGTCGGTTGCTCCCGTCGGGAGGCTGAGCTGTTTATCGAAGGCGGCTGGGTCTCGGTGGACGGTGAAGTGATCGACGAGCCGCAGTTCAAGGTCACGACGCAGAAAGTCGAACTTGACCCCGACGCCAAGGCGACGGTGCCGGAACCGGTGACCATCCTGCTGCACGCTCCCGCCGGCGTGGATGCCGAGACCGCCATGGCCTCGATCAGCGCCGAAACCCTGTCCGAAGAACACCGCTTCAGCAAGCGCCCGCTCAAAGGTCACTTCCTGCGCCTGACCGCCAGCGCCGACCTGCAAGCCAAGGCCAGCGGCCTGTTGGTGTTTACCCAGGATTGGAAGATTCTGCGCAAGTTGACCGCCGATGCCGCCAAGATCGAGCAGGAGTACGTGGTGGAAGTCGAGGGCGACATGGTTGCCCACGGCCTCAACCGCCTGAACCACGGCCTGACCTACAAGGGCAAGGAGCTGCCGGCGGTCAAAGCCAGCTGGCAGAACGAAAACCGCCTGCGTTTCGCGATGAAAAACCCGCAGCCAGGCGTGATCGCGCTGTTCTGCGAAGCCGTTGGCCTGAAAGTCGTGGCGATCCGTCGCATCCGTATCGGCGGTGTATCGATCGGCAAGGTGCCGGTCGGTCAATGGCGTTACCTGTCCGGCAAAGAGAAGTTCTAAGCCGCTCCCCTTTTCTCGACACCGCCTGATGGGCGGTGTCCTCAGTTGAATACCAGGATTGCCCACCATGATTCACAACGACGTACTGCGCAGCGTGCGCTACATGCTCGACATCAGCGACAACAAGATGGTCGAGATCATCAAGCTCGGCGGCATGGACGTCACCAAGGACGACCTGCTGACCTACCTCAAGAAAGATGAGGAAGAAGGCTTCGTCTTCTGCCCGGACGAGGTCATGGCCTACTTCCTCGACGGCCTGGTGATCTTCAAGCGCGGCAAGGACGAAAGCCGTCCGCCGCAGCCGATCGAAACCCCGGTGACCAATAACATCATCCTCAAAAAGCTGCGCGTGGCCTTTGAGCTGAAAGAAGACGACATGCACGCCATCCTCAAGGCTGCCGAGTTCCCGGTCTCCAAGCCGGAGCTGAGCGCGCTGTTCCGCAAGTTCGGCCACACCAACTACCGCACCTGTGGCGACCAGTTGCTGCGCAACTTCCTCAAGGGTCTGACCCTGCGGGTTCGTGCATAAGCCATGAGTTACCAGGTCTCGCCCGTCGGCTTCGTCCGCTCCTGCTTCAAGGAGAAGTTCGCCATCCCTCGCCAACCGCAACTGGCGCCCGCCGCCCGGGGCGTGTTGGAGTTGGTGGCGCCGTTCGACCAGGGTGAGGCGGTGCAGGGTTTGGAACAGGTCAGCCATGTGTGGCTGTTATTCCTGTTCCACCAGGCCCTGGAAGACAAGCCGCGCCTGAAAGTGCGGCCGCCGCGTCTGGGCGGCAATACGTCCATGGGCGTATTTGCGACCCGCGCGACTCATCGACCTAATGGCATCGGCCAGTCGGTAGTGAAGCTGGACAAGGTGGAGCCGGGGCGGCTGTGGATTTCCGGGATCGATTTGCTCGATGGCACGCCGGTGTTGGATATCAAGCCGTATGTGCCGTATGCCGATAGCGTTGGTGCGGCCACCAACCACATCGCCAGCGATGCGCCCGAACTGATCGGCGTGCAATGGCTCAAGGCTGCACTGCACCAGGCGCAAGGCCATGCCCAGCGCCTTGGTGAACCGTTGGTAGAGTTGATTGATCAGTGCCTGGCGCAAGATCCGCGACCGGCCTACCAAACGCCCGGCCCTGAGCGTGAATACGGTGTGCGGTTCTGGGATGTAGATGTGCGCTGGCACTACCCGGAGCCGGGAATGATCTGTGTGCTGGAAGTGGTTCCGGCTAAATAGGACGAAAACCAAATGTGGGAGCTGGCTTGCCTGCGATAGCATCACCTCGGTTCAACTGAACCACTGAGGTGTCTGCATCGCAGGCAAGCCAGCTCCCACATTTTTTGGATCGCTGGTGTTACTGACTCTGTATTACTTTTCGACGAACGCACGCTCGATCAGATAGTCACCCGGCTCGCGCATGCGCGGCGAAACCTTCAGGCCGAAGCTGTTCAACACTTCGCTGGTCTCGTCCAACATGCTTGGGCTGCCGCACAGCATGGCGCGGTCGTCCTCGGGGTTGATCGGTGGCAGGCCGATGTCCGTGAACAGCTTGCCGCTGCGCATCAGATCGGTCAGGCGACCTTCGTTTTCGAACGGCTCGCGGGTCACGGTCGGGTAGTAGATCAACTTGTCACGCAGGGCCTCGCCGAAGAATTCGTTCTGCGGCAGGTGCTCGGTGATGAACTCGCGGTAGGCGACTTCGTTGACGTAACGCACGCCGTGGCACAGGATCACTTTTTCGAAACGCTCGTAGGTTTCCGGGTCCTGGATCACGCTCATGAACGGAGCAAGGCCAGTACCGGTGCTGAGCAGGTACAGGTGTTTGCCCGGTTTCAAATCGTCAAGCACCAGGGTGCCTGTCGGTTTTTTGCTGATGATGATCTCGTCGCCTTCCTTCAAGTGCTGCAATTGGGAAGTCAGCGGACCATCCGGCACCTTGATGCTGAAGAACTCCAGATGCTCTTCCCAGTTTGGGCTGGCGATGGAGTAAGCGCGCATGAGCGGGCGGCCGTTGGGCTGTTGCAGGCCGATCATCACGAACTGACCGTTCTCGAAGCGCAGGCCCGGGTCGCGGGTGCACTTGAAGCTGAACAGAGTGTCGTTCCAGTGATGAACACTGAGGACACGCTCGTGGTTCATGTTGCTCATGTACGGGGGACTCCTGGAAATGGGTCTGCGCCAAAGATGAAGTGCGCAATTGCACAGCATTCTAATGGCGGCGACAATATCTGTTAACTGGATTATTAAGATAAGGGTTATCGGTTATATCGATATGCGATTTACTCTCCGTCAACTGCAAGTCTTCGTCGCCGTCGCCCAGCAGGAAAGCGTCTCGCGCGCTGCTGGCCTTCTGGCCTTATCTCAATCCGCCGCCAGCACTTCGATCACCGAGCTGGAGCGTCAATCCAGCTGCCAATTATTCGACCGCGCCGGTAAACGCCTGAGCCTGAACGCCCTCGGCCATCAGCTGCTGCCTCAGGCCGTAGCGTTGCTGGACCAGGCCAAGGAGATCGAGGACCTGCTCAACGGCAAGTCGGGCTTCGGCTCCCTGGCCGTCGGCGCTACCCTGACCATCGGCAATTACCTGGCCACCCTGCTGATCGGCAGCTTCATGCAGCAGCATCCCGAGAGCCAGGTAAAACTGCATGTGCAGAACACTGCCAATATCGTGCATCAGGTTGCGCACTACGAAATTGACCTGGGTCTAATCGAAGGCGACTGCAGCCACCCCGATATCGAGGTGCAAACCTGGGTCGAGGATGAGCTGGTGGTGTTCTGCGCGCCTCAGCATCACCTGGCCAAGCGCGGCGAGGCCACCATGGAAGAGCTGACCCATGAGGCGTGGATCCTGCGCGAGCAAGGCTCAGGCACGCGCCTGACCTTCGACCAGGCCATGCGTCACCACCGCAGCACGCTGAATATCCGCCTGGAGCTTGAGCATACCGAGGCAATCAAGCGCGCCGTGGAATCGGGATTGGGGATTGGCTGCATCTCGCGCCTGGCGCTGCGCGACGCGTTCCGCCGAGGCAGCCTGGTGCCGGTGGAAACCCCGGACCTGGACCTGGCGCGTCAGTTTTACTTCATCTGGCATAAACAGAAGTACCAGACCTCGGCGATGCGCGAGTTTCTGGAGCTGTGCCGCGCCTTCACCGCCGGGGTTCAGCGCAGCGACGAGATCGTGCTGCCGAATATCGCCTGATCGTCAGATCAGGATCACGGCCCACACCAGGGTAATCATGGTCAGTGCCACGAATTGCGCGGCGCTGCCCATGTCCTTGGCATTTTTCGACAGGGGGTGACGGTCCAGGGAAATGCGGTCAATGGCCGCTTCCACGGCCGAATTGAGCAATTCGACGATCAAGGCCAGCAGGCACACTGCAATCAGTAACGCCCGTTCGACCCGGCTGACGTTCAGGAAAAAGCTCAGCGGGACCAAGATGACGTTGAGCAACACCAACTGACGGAAAGCAGCCTCGCCGGTGAACGCCGCACGCAGGCCATCCAGGGAATAACCCCCAGCATTGAAGATACGTTTGATACCGGTTTGACCCTTGAAAGGCGACATAGACGTAGGCAACTGAACCAAAGAAGTGGGAAAACTAGATCACGCAAAGTCAAAAAAGCGTGAATCGGCAACAGCTTAATGCTGCGAAATTGACTCAAGTTGTTGCAAGAGCAGCGCCGCCTGGGTGCGCGTACGCACGCCCAGCTTACGGAAAATCGCCGTAACGTGGGCCTTGATGGTCGCTTCGGACACGTTCAGCTCATAGGCGATCTGCTTGTTCAGCAGGCCTTCACAGACCATGGTCAACACCCGGAACTGCTGCGGCGTCAGACTGGCCAAGCCATCGCGGGCGGCCTTGGCTTCGTCGGAGACGTTGATTTCTTCAAACGCTTGCGGCGGCCATGAGACATCACCGTCCAGCACCTTGCGTACGGCGTTCTGGATGTCTTCCATGGCGCTGGACTTGGGGATGAAACCGCTGGCACCAAACTCCTTCGAGCGCACCACCACATCGGCTTCTTCCTGCGCCGACACCATCACCACCGGTATTTGCGGGTATTGCCCACGCAGCAGCACCAACCCCGAGAAACCGTAAGCGCCAGGCATGTTCAAGTCGAGCAACACCAGGTCCCAGTCGGATTTTTCGGTGAGGCGGGTTTCCAGCTCGGCAATGCTGGCCACTTCAACCAGACGCACATCCGGGCCGAGGCCCAGCGTTACAGCCTGGTGCAGCGCACTGCGAAACAACGGGTGGTCATCGGCTATCAGGATTTCGTATGTGGCCATTGATTAAATGATCCTGTTTTTTATGGCAGCCTTGATGGGTTCAAGGTTCGCCAGTACACACGGCAATGGCCAGGCAGCCATCGCCATAGGGCACATTCAACGTCAAATGCACGTGAAACGACGTCGAAAACTCACGGTTGCACCCCAATCGGCGCCCAGCATGCCCAGCGTAGCCTGGGGGGTCAAGCACTACGCCCGTGGGCATTTTAGCGGGTTGCGGGTTTACAGTGCCATCATGCAAACGTCGTCTGGCTATACCGCCGGTATATAGGGCGCAAGTCGCGTATGGACGACATCGCAGGCGTCCAAAGGCATCTGGAACTTGGCGGCCAGATAATGGGTACTGAACACATCGAGGTAGGCGTCCAGCACTTCGCTGGCAACTTCATCCCCGGCCAACTCCAGGCACAGTGCCGCGACTTCGGCGGTGCAGAAATGATCATCACGCTTTGAGCGGCGCAGTTTGTAGCGCGAGAGTTGCTCAGGTGCCAGGCTCAGGACTGGCAAGTGCTCCAGATACGGGCTTTTGCGGAACATCTTGCGCGCTTCACTCCAGGTGCCGTCGAGCAGGATGAATAACGGGCGCTTGCCCTCCGTCACGATGACTTCGCTGACCACCCGTTCAGGCGCCACGAACTCGCCAGGGAATACGATATAAGGCTGCCATTGCGGGTCTGCGAGCAAGGTGAGCAAATCCGGCTCGACTTCGGTGCGCGCCCAGGGGAACGCGGTGGTGTCGGCGATGACGTCGGCGATCAGCCAGCCGGTGTTGCTGGGTTTCATCGGTTCAACATCATGCATCAGCAAGCACATCGCAGACCGGGCCTCGACCTTGGGTCGCCAGGCGCACAGGCAGTACTCTGGAATCACCCGGCAGCCGGGGCAGCGTTCGGCGCGGGAGCCGCGGTTGACGAAGGGCTTGATGGCACGCGCCAGGCGCTGGGTGCGCAGACGTGAAACGGCGTGACTCATCGGATGCACCGCTGGAACGGGTAAATCGACACGGATAGAACTCGTGAAAGGCTGAAGTGGGCGCAGTTTACCAGCGATACGCCTGGCTGTAGTGGCAAGGGCTCACCTATAATCGCGCGCCACTGAACGCACAGCGCAGTGGCTGGTCTATGCACCAGTAACCGAATCAGGAGAGTTTCATGCTGCGTTCCATGCTGCGCTTTGTCGCCCCATCCATCGCCCTTGCGCTGGTGTTGCCTGTGGGCGCACATGCGGCCTCGCTGCTGGAGGCCCAGATGAACAGGAAACTGCAAAGCGTCGCGGCTGAGAGCAACAAAGACCTGCCCCGGGAAATCGACGAAAAAACCCTGGAAGTGGCCTACACCGTTGAAGGCATGCAGTTGATCGATCACTTGAGTGTGATGTCCGACCGCGCCGAGCAAATGCGCGCCAACCCCAAGGCTGTGTATTTCCAACTGGGGCAAAGCGTTTGCCTGAACAAAGGCTACCGCGAGCTGATGGCCAAAGGCGCCGTGATGCGCTACGAAATCACCGAGAACAAGACTAACCGTCCTGTGGCATCGGTGAAGTTCGTGGAAGCGGATTGCCCGGCACCGGCAAAAAAGAAAAAGTAATTCTGTCTGACGTTCGCGCGCTGCTCTCAGTGGCGCGCATCCCCCCGCTCCAACGCCCCTCAAACAGCTAGACTCCGTATTGAGCAACCAATAAGCGGTTGCCAGCCAACGGTTTTTCGGCCCATGATCAAGCCATCCCAACCGCTCACTCACAGCACTTTTCATGCTGTTCTGTAACATTTTCAGGGCAAAAGAAGGTTGCCCCCTGCGGCAAGCAGCGACACATGTAGTGTCGTAGCCTCCGGCGAACTTCTCGTCGGCTACCCGGCCCTGCAAGAAGGAGAAGTTGAATGCCTTACGCACCGAATGACAGCCTGCTCCAGCATTTTGAAAAAAACGGGGCCGACCTCACGCAGCAGGTCGAAGCCCAACTCCAACTGATCGCCCCCGACAGCCCGAATATCCCTCTGTACCGCGACATGATCCTCACCGTGCTGCGCATGGCACAGGACGACCGCAACCGCTGGAATGCCAAGATCACCCTGCAAGCCATCCGTGAACTGGACAACGCCTTCCGTGTGCTCGAACAGTTCAAGGACCGGCGCAAGGTCACCGTATTCGGCTCAGCCCGCACGCCGGTGGAAAGCCCGCTGTACGCGCTGGCCCGAGAAGTGGGCGCAGCACTGGCGCGCTCGGACCTGATGGTGATTACCGGTGGTGGTGGCGGCATCATGGCCGCGGCGCACGAAGGCGCAGGCCTGGAGTACAGCCTGGGGTTTAATATCACCCTGCCATTTGAACAGCATGCCAACCCGACGATTGATGGCACCGACAACCTGCTGTCCTTTCACTTCTTCTTTACCCGCAAGCTGTTCTTCGTCAAGGAAGCCGATGGACTGGTGTTATGCCCTGGCGGGTTCGGCACTCTGGATGAAGCGCTGGAAGTGCTGACGCTGATCCAGACCGGCAAGAGCCCGCTGGTACCGGTGGTGTTACTGGATGCGCCGGGTGGCGGGTTCTGGCAAGGCGCGCTGGACTTTATCCGCAGCCAGCTGGAAGCCAATCGCTATATCTTGCCAACTGACCTCAAGCTGGTGCGACTGGTGTATAGCGCTGAAGAGGCCGTGGAAGAAATCAATCAGTTTTATGCAAACTTCCACTCCACTCGCTGGTTGAAGCGTGAGTTTGTGGTGCGCATGAATCATCCGCTCAGCGATCGGGCGCTGGCCCATTTGCAGAGTGAGTTCGCCAGCCTGCGGTTGAGCGGTGAGTTTCGGCAACTCGCTTATACCGGTGAGGAGCATGATGAGGCACGGTTCAGCCATCTGACGCGGCTGGTGTTTAACTTTAATGGTCGCGACCAGGGGCGCTTGCGGGAATTGGTGGATTACATCAATTTGCCGGAGAACTGGGTGCAAGCTCAGGGGAAGGCGCAGCAACGGATGACGCCAGAGACAGCGTGACTTTTTACAGGCGAAAAAAAAGGCCCACTATTTTCATAGTGGGCCTTTTGTTTTTTGGCGTTCAGTCGTCCATATCCCGACCACTTAACAAGCGGCTGATCATGTCCATCGAAAATCCGCGATAGCTCAAGAAGCGGCCTTGCTTCGCACGTTCCCTGGCATCAATCGGAAGGTGGCCCGCAAACTTGCGACGCCAGGTTTCCTCCAACTGCGACTGCCAACTGATACCGCACTCACGTAGCGCGAGGTCAATATCGGCACGTTGCAGTCCACGCTGGCTCAACTCTTCGCGAATCCGCGCAGGGCCATAACCGGAACGTGCGCGGTAGGACACAAAACTTTCAAGGTAACGGGCTTCCGACAACAGCCCTTCTTCCGTCAACCGGTCGAGGGCTGTTTCGATCATCTCAGGCTCTGCACCACGCTGACGCAACTTACGTGTCAGCTCGACTCGCCCATGCTCGCGGCGAGCGAGCAGGTCCATCGCAGTCCGCCGAACGGCGACGAGTGTATCCAGTACAACAGTCATCTTTTGCTTCAGACGTCAGTATCGGCTTCTTCCACTTCTGCAACCGGCTCGCGGTTGGCAGCAGCTTTCACGTCAGGGGCTGCGGTCAGCAGCTTGTCGCGGATCTGCTTCTCAAGCGTGGCGGCGATATCCGGGTTGTCTGCCAGGAACTTGGCCGAGTTGGCCTTGCCCTGACCGATCTTGCTGCCGTTGTAGGCATACCAGGCACCGGACTTCTCGACGAAACCGTGCAGCACGCCCAGGTCGATCATCTCGCCGTTCAGGTAAATACCTTTACCGTAGAGAATCTGGAACTCAGCCTGACGGAATGGCGGCGCCACTTTGTTCTTCACAACCTTGACGCGGGTTTCGCTACCAACAACCTCGTCGCCTTCCTTCACCGCGCCGGTACGGCGGATATCCAGACGGACCGAAGCGTAGAACTTCAGCGCGTTACCACCGGTGGTGGTTTCCGGGCTACCGAACATCACGCCGATCTTCATACGGATCTGGTTGATGAAGATCACCAAGCAGTTGGCGTTCTTGATGTTACCGGTGATTTTACGCAGTGCCTGGGACATCAGACGGGCTTGCAGACCCACGTGCATGTCACCCATTTCGCCTTCGATTTCAGCCTTGGGTACCAGGGCTGCCACGGAGTCGACCACGATCACGTCGATGGCGTTGGAGCGCACCAGCATGTCGGTGATTTCCAGGGCTTGCTCACCGGTGTCCGGCTGGGAAACCAGCAGGTCGTCAACGTTGACGCCCAGCTTGCCGGCGTATTCAGGGTCCAGGGCGTGCTCGGCATCGACGAACGCGCAAGTGGCGCCCATTTTTTGCGCCTGGGCAATCACCGACAGCGTCAGAGTGGTTTTACCGGAAGATTCAGGACCGTAGATTTCAACAATACGGCCTTTTGGCAGGCCGCCAATGCCGAGCGCGATGTCCAGACCCAGAGAGCCAGTGGAAATAGCCGGGATCGCCTGACGGTCGTGATCGCCCATACGCATTACGGCACCCTTGCCGAATTGACGTTCGATCTGACCCAGGGCCGCAGCCAAGGCTTTCTTCTTGTTGTCGTCCATTAAAGTCCTCACGTAATCAATAAGGCCGGGGCGGCCAACACCTGTATAAGTAGACAGTATTGTTCCACAAAGATCGTAGATCGCCTACCCCTGATTTTCTATTTCTGCTGCAGCTCGTCGCAACAAGCCCTCTAGCGCAGCCTTTACCGTTTGTCGGCGGACCTCATCGCGGTTGCCGGGGAAGTGCTCAAGCTCGGCCGTGACCTCGTCGCCCACGCCGAAGGCCAACCACACTGTACCCACCGGTTTATCTGGCGAACCGCCGTCGGGCCCGGCCACGCCGCTGACTGCCACGGCGAATCGGGCCAGGCTTTTTTCCTGGGCGCCGCGGGCCATCGCTTCCACCACTTCCTGGCTGACGGCCCCGACTTTGGCGAAGAGTTTTTCCGGCACATCCAGTTGCCGGGTCTTCTGCCGGTTGGAATAGGTGACATAACCCGCCTCGAACCAGGCCGAACTGCCCGGAATCCTCGTGATGGCTTCGGCAATACCGCCGCCGGTACAGGACTCGGCAGTGGTGACGTGGGCACTGAGCACCTGCAAGCGGCGCCCCAGTTCGGCAGCCAGTTGAGTGATTTCCTTCACGGTCGTCTCCAGGAATGGGCGGGGGTTTGCCTACCCTACAGGAGCCCATCGACCATGCAAGACACAGAGTGCATCAAGAGACTAATGCGCGACGGCCTGCACGTAGGCCTGGCAAGCGCGCAAGGCGATCAGGGCGTTATCGCCGTCGTCGGTGATGCGGATAATTCGCTGAGCATGCGCCGGGTCAAGTCGGGCTCGCGAGGTTGCATGAACCACGCCGCTGGCGGTGGGGGCGGCAGGCACTGTGCAGCCAATGGCGACGGTGTCGAGAAGGACTGACAGCCGCACATCAGCAGTGGCCAGGCGGTCGCGCAGAGCAGCTTGGTTGCGTTGGGCATCGTTCAATTCCTGGGTGTGGTGCTGGTCGCCGGTGTTGAGCTGTTGTTCAAGAGCCAGGCGTTTGGCCTGTTCGGCCTGTTGTTGCTGAAGAATTGCCTGGCTTTGCTGGCTGAGCGCCTGTGCATGGACCACCGATTGCAGCTCCAACTGCGCCCCGTATCGCCACGCTTGCACCTGCCACACAAGCGCCATGAGCAGGCACACACCGACCAAGCGAAACGCACCTAGGAAACGCATAGCACCGCCTTCGCCCGCGCCCACAACTGCAAACGGTCGTCCAGGCCGTTGAGGCCGCCGTTGATGCGCCGGGTGATGGTGGTGAACTGGCCTTTGTCGGCGAGCTCGTTGAGGCCGTTGCTTTGCCAGAACCAGGCGGCGGATTCGCAGGCCCATTGAGGCTGCTCCAGCAATTTCGGTTGTCGCAGCAGACGATCGTCACCAAACAGAGCTTGGCTGCACGCCATGTAATTACGGCGCCCGGTGATCTGGATCAGCCCCCTGCCCCGATACATTTGCCCATCACCGTCCGCCTCAGGGGTGTTGCCCAGCCGCGCAGCCAAGCTGCCGGTGTCGTACTTGCTCAGGTATTGATCGCTACCCAATTCGCGCACGTACTGTAACTGGGCAGACTCGTGACCGATTTGGGCGAGGAAGGCGGCGACGCGACGGGCCGTATTGATCTGGTGCCCCGCAAAGGCAGCATTTAGAAAGGTTAAAAAAATGCCCGCGCGAAGGCGGGCTCCAGGCATTACACCCAGAAGCTGAGCATGTGTGATTACCATGGGTTTTACTCTAAGAAAGGATCTACACCGACAAACCGCTGGCCTGGACCGTACTCCGATAGCCACCTTTTCGCTCGCCCCTGGATTTCACCGTTTTAATCGACCAGCGCCCTTGCATGAACCCCGGCCACGACTCATCCAACAGCAACAGGCCTTCAGCAGCCAACGAAGGATTACCAGGGCAGACCACATCGATTTGCAACCCTTCGCGCCCCACCCGCCGCATCTCTCCCTGCGCCGCCGAGCGTGCTTCGTCCTCGCTCTGGTATCGCTGTGTCACCACTTTGAAGGGTGCGATGCCCACCTTGACGACACGCTGTTTTCCGGCTGCCGCGTCCCACCATGACGTTTGCGCGCCGTTGTATTTGGCACGGCTGGTGTCGGTGAAACTGGCGCTGATGAACGCGCGCTCGCCTGGACGATTGTCATGGGTAATCGACAACCGTACATCCGGCAATTCCTTGCCCGACAGCGTCTTGATCTGGCCTTTACGCCCCAGTACATACAGCTCATCGACAGGTTTGGCCACCGCATCGAAGCGCTTTGCCAGGCGCGTCAGAAAAGCCATGTCGCTTTCATTGGTCTGATCGATGTGCGCGATCGGCTCACCGTCGAGTTCAGGCGCCACACGCGGTGAAAAACCGTATCGGGTGGTCAGTTGGCGAAACAGCGCACCCAGGGTTATCGGCCCATGGCTGGCGGTGCGGCGCTGTTTAAATTCGTGCTCGTCGAACGGTGCCGCCGTGGCCACCAGCACCAGTCGCAATGGGAACATCGAGGGCGTGCGCTGGGTAATCTTGAACACCCCCTTATCCACCAGGCCCGATTCCAGGTAGCCGATACGCAGGCCAATTTTGCCGCCCAGATCGGGCAGCCCTTCAAGACCCTCGATATCAAGGGTCAGCTTCAGTTGATCAGACACAAACCCCGCTGCGTCGGTGTGTTCCCACTCCAATAGCCGCTCGTTAAATAGCGCGGCATTAGTTCCGTAAAGCTCCACTACAGGTGTAAATCCGAGTGCCATAATGGCTCCTTAATCCCAGGCGGAAACCGGTCGACTTGCGACCGGTTGCGCATCCAATTCGGGCACCAGCACACTGACGCCCGCAGGCAGTACTGCGCCCTGTTCGGCCAACTCCGGATTCAAGCGCCACAACGCCTCTTCTGCGGCATCATCACTGCGCCCCAGTTGGCGGTAGAGCAACAGGTTCACCGAGTCGCCGGCAATACTTCGAACCCTACGCATTGACGAACTCCTCCAGTACCAACGACCAATTGATCACCATGGCCGTACCGTCGTCGATCACGCTGGCTTGTTTTTCACTGATCGACTTGATGGTCCATAACCCCCAGTTACGCCCTAATCCGTCCACCAACGGCAACGGCGTCCGCAGGGCCTGCAGGGCGCGCAACTCATCCAGGCGCGCCATGCCCTTGGCGCGCGCAGCCTTGCCGCCGAATGCCAGCGTTTCGAGCCCCTGGCCGACCTGGCTGGATTTAGGTTTGCCGGCAATGATGTCGAGACTGACCCAGCCCCCGCTGCTCCCACGATCAAGCGTGTCGTAGGCGAACCCACGGGACAGCCCGAAAATAAAAGTACCCAAGACCATCTGTTGTCGCATCACACAGCTCCATCGGTGAGTGCTGCGCCGCGTCGGGTCGCCAGCAGGTTGTCCATCGACAGCGGGGTAAATTGCGCTTCGATCTGTTGCACCACGAGCGCCGCCAGCTGTTGATGGCTGGCTTGCTCAGGCGCGGTGATGGTGATTTGCGGGGCGAAGTTGATTTGGCGGTTGTCGGCTTGAGGGGCGTTGAGGTTTTTGCTGACCTCTGTGGGCGATGGCAGGCGATCGCCTGTCCCCATCACTTTTTCAGCGAGCCACGCACCGACGTCGCTGCCCACGAAAGTACCCACGGCACCGCCGACTACCTTGCCGATTGCGCCCCCGGCGACGCCTCCCATAACCCCGCCCAACACTGTGCCGGCACCCGGAACGACCGAACCGATAACAGCTCCCGCCAGCGTGCCGACCGCTCGGCCAATCGCCATCCCGGCCACATCACCGACGACACCGCCGGCAACACCGCCGCCGATCGAGCCCACGCTGGTGCCAACCGCTTTACCCAGGTTCCCGGTCATCGCGCCTTGCGTCATCTCGATACCGGCCTGGGCCACCACCAGGCTGAGGGAGGCCCCTTTGGCCAGCGTGCTCACCTTCGCAGCGTTGCCAGAGATACCAGGACCGGAGGCCGACGGGCGATTAGCGTTGTGCCCGTCATTACTCGGGGCTTTGCGCTGGCTGTCCGGCGGCGTGGTTTTATTCCCTGCTGCCGGCCCCTCTCCGAGCACTTTCCCTGCGACCTTTTCGAAAATCTTGTCCTTCACGGCACCGAAAACACCGGAAACCACCGGGATCAGCACCGCCCCCGCCAGGGTGACGGCAGCGGCAGCCTTGGGCAGGCCTTCCGCGAGCCAAGCCACGCCACTGACCAGGCCGTTCATTGCGGTCAGCGAGGCATCCACAACGGGGGCCAGCGCTGTATCAGAGGCGGTGCTCAAGCGTGTGGTACTGGCCTCGTAGGCTTGCCGACGTGCGTAAGTAGAGTCCGCACGAACCGTGGCCGAGCGCAGGACCGAACCCTGATCGCCCAACGTGGAAGTAGCGTAGGTGGATTTCTCGGCCACCAGCGAAAAGGCCTGTTTCACGCTGTCGATCACCGGCACCAGGCTCAGAATGGTCTGGTTGCCGTCAAACAACTGCGTCGCCAGCATCGCCTGCCGTTCTGCAGGTTGCGATTTGAGGGCCTCCAGCACCGTAAGTACGGCCTGCGGGGCGTCCTGTTTCATGCCCGCCGCGAGTACTTTTGGATCAAGCTTGAGCTCTGCCCAGGCGCTGCGTTGCCCTGCAGAGGCGTTGTCGCCTTTAGCCAGGACCGCGCTGATTTTTTCCAGCCCGGCACCGGCAACAGCCTTGCTGTTACCTGCGCTCAACAACGCCGCCGAAAGCGCTGCTGCCTGTTCGGGGCTCATGCCCGCAGCCTTCGCGGCAGCGCCCTGATGTTGCACGATAGCGCCGATATCCGCCGATTCAGCCTTGAGCGATACCTGGGTGCCCAGCACGTTTGTTGCGTCGGCAAGGTCCAAGGCTTGTGCGCGATCAAGGTGCATTGACTCGCGCCAGCCGCCCATGAGTTCGCCGGCATTTTTGACGTCGATCTTGAACGCGGTCGCCATGATTGCGGCATCGCGGGTAAACTGCTGCAGGTCTGCCTGGCGCCCAACGGGGTCAATATTGCCTGAAGCGTCCTTACGATCGCTGCCGATACCTGTGCGGGCGGCGGCATACTCAACCTTAGCGAGGTCGACGGCGCTGGCACCACTGGCGGCCACCACCGGCTCGGATGCCATGGCAAGGTTGGCTTCGCGCAATGCCTTGCGCTCATTGCGGGTAAACCTCAACAGTTGATCAAGGTCGGTCATCGCGGCGTCCAGCGCCTGCGAGGGTGTACGCTTGTCGGCAGCCGCGGTGATCTTCGTACCCTCTGCGTTCCCGGCAGCTTCGGCTTGCCGGGCGTCCATCACCTTGAGCAACGAGACGTTGAACAGCTCCAACGTATCGACCAACCGTACCTGCCCGTCCGCCAGATGCTTGATCTGCAAGCTGGCATCGGCCAATGCCAATGCCAAATTCGCCGTACTCCCCGGTGCCACCTCAAGTGGGCTCGGCAGCGCTTGGGTGATAGGTTTGAGACTGGCCTGCATTCCTGTCATCTGAAGTGCGCCCTGAGTCAACACGCCGTCCTTGGCAATGGCTGACCCTGCTCCATGATTACTATCTGCCATTGCGCTCTACTCCTGTTTGACGCCAAGACGACTGATCACGATGTCGTAGCGGCGCAATGCTTTGCCGGCTTCCCAGTCGAGGATTTCCGCTTCGTTTACCGAGTAAACCAGCGGCACTACATCGAGGATCACTTCGATGTCGCGTTCCGAAAGAAGTCCGCCGGTTTGTTTAAAAAATCGTCGATGCGCTCCTGCAGCTCGGTCCAGTCGGGGACGGTCAGGCCGGCAAGATCGGGAATCATCAGGCCGGTGCAGTGAGCGGTGATGAACTCGGCCCGGTCTTTGTTAGTGGCCAGTTTTTTCATCACCTTGGTAGCGCGCAAGGCGGGCATTTCCAGGGTGACGCTGGTGAGAGTGCGACCGCTCGCGTCCAGCGGCAGCAGCAGGGCAACCTGTTCGCACGTCAACGACTCGCGCGGGCTATCGGTTTGCGCGAGAAAAAACGATGCAGGCCGGGTCGACATTTCGTGTACGTACTGCGCAATGCTCACGTAGTCCGGGCGCTTGAGTTGGTCGAGCTCTTTTTCCGACAGGCCGGTGGCGAGTTTCGCCAGTTCGAAGAACTGATCGTCCTCATCATCACCGGCCCGGGCCAGCGCGTCTTTCTGCGCGGCGTAGAACAACGGCTTGAGTTGAACTTGCTCGATCATTGCACCGGTGTCGGCGGTGATCGGGGACAGCAGGATGTGCAACGGTGGCATCCAGGCCATGGGGAATTCCTTGTTGAGCGGTGTTGAAAAGTGTGAAAAATCTAAACCTGAGCACGGCCCCTGTGGGAGCTGGCTTGCCTGCGATGGCATCCACTCGATGCTCCAGGGATACCGAGTCGCCTGCATCGCAGGCAAGCCAGCTCCCACAGGGGCCGTGCTCGCTTCAGATTGCGCCGGCCCTTAAGGCATCAGCACCGCGCGGCGGGCATCGCCAAGAATGTCGACGCCGTTGAGCACGAACTTCTGGGTGCGCACGTCGATGTCGATCACTGGAATGCCATTTTCCAGACGGTTGTAGGTACGGCAGGACAATTCCAGAGTGGTGACCGGCTTGGCGTTCATGGTCAGCGCCGTCTCGGCCAGGGACTTCAGCTTGCCGCCCACGGTGTGGTAGGTGAAATAGGTCTTGCCGTCCTGATCCTGACCGGCTTCACGCACGTTCAACAGGATGTCGTCACCCTGGGTGACGCCAAGCGCCAGCAGGACTTGGGCGCCAACACCTTGCAGTACCAAGGTTGCATTCAGCACTTTGGCGCTTTTGGCGACCTCCTCGGCGATGAAGCGCCCACCGGTCATCGGGTCCATCTCGAACTCGATCTTCGGCGGCGTAAAGGAATCAACGGTTGCCGACAACGGCAGGCCTTGAAGGGTGGCCGCAATGGCCTGTCTGACTCGGTTGGTAAACATTAGAGAACGTCCTCCAGGAACTGCTCGATGATTTCATCGCGGGCGTTGAGTTGATAAACCATGTGTTCGTTCGGCGCGTAGCGGCCGTAGTCGATGACGATGAACCAGGTGCCGTTCTTGTACTTCTCGACGCTGTTCAGTTCCGGGTGCAGGTACACGCTGCCGCCGGGAATGGTTTCGTCGGCCACAAGGGTTTGCAGCCAGTCGTTGATGCGCTTGACCTCCTGGTCCATGAAGGACTTGGTGAGGTTCTTGGACATGGCTTTCTGGCCGGCCTTGACCAGCTTGCGGCTGATGGCATCTTCCAGGCCGACGTAGCTGATGAACTTGCCGGTGATGGAGCGGTTACCCAGCAGCGAGAAACCGCCGAGGATGGTGCGGGCGTAGTAGCTCACGCCGTAGCGGTTGAGCAGGTCGCCTTCGGTGGAGGTGTCGAGGATGTTGTACTCGACCACGCGGGAAACGTCCTCGGCGAAGGTCACCTGATTACCCGGGCTTTCCCACTGCTTGACCTTGGCCAGTGCGGCGATGGCCAGCGAGGATGGCGACAGGAACACATTCTTCTTCGCGGCCTTGGAGTACACCGACGGCATGTTGTGCACCAGCAGGCAACGGTCGAAGCCCAGGTCGGCACCGCCCAGTTCGCCGCTGTAGGTCACTTGGTCGGCCACCGAAGCGTCCTTGCCATCCAGCACCACACGGGCCTTGATGCGCTTGCCGAAGGAGGCGAACTCACCCGCCACAGCCTTGGTGGCGGTAAAGCCCGGTGCGCCAATGATGGTCAAGTCTTCAGGAACACTGCTCAAGGCCGCCAGGCCCAGCTTGCGGCCGGTGACGGGGTCGTTGCCGCCGATCACGTTATTGATGGTGTCGGCCGGGGTCGCGCCTTCTTCGACGATCACCACGTAGACCGGCACCTTCACCACTTTGAGGATCTGGTACACCGCCTGAAACAAGGTGCCCGACTCGGTGCCGGTAGGGTCCAGCAGCGCCTGAGTGGTGAAGCTGTTGATGCGGAACGGTGCGTTTTTCGGGATCGACGCATGGGCCTTCGGTGCGGTGCCGACCAGGCCGATCACGTTATCGCCCAGGCCACCCATGGCCTCGGGGGATTCGGTGGCATTGACGGTGATTCCGTTGTGCTCGAAGTTCAAAACCTCAGCCATGATTAGTCAGCCTTCTTGGGGGTGGAGTTAAGGACGCTGGTCAGTTCCAGGCGGCCAGCGGTGCGCAGGGCGGATGCTTCGACGTCCAGCAGGTCGAGCTCCTCGCCGGCGGTGGACCAATGGCCTTTGCCGATGGGGAATGGGATGAGGACGGTGTAGGTTTGGCGGTTGGCCATGGGTGGAATTCTCCGAGTGGAAAATGCCAAAGCCCCTGCGGGGAGGGGCTTTGGGGAGGCGAAAAAAAACCGCTTTCGCGGTGGGGGGGTTACTTCAGGAAGGTTGGCAGCTCGGGCCACACCAGCTTCGAAGGTTCGCTTGCCTGCTCAGGGATATCGCGCAATGCCTTGCGATACGCAGCTACCTCAGCACGTTGTGCGTCGGTGGCTGGGTGGTCCGGCAACTGGGTGAAATCAGTAGCACGTAGAAATTGATCACGACGGGCGCGAATAGCTGCCCACTCCACTTCCGGCATTGGATACGCAAGCGGCGAAGTTTGAAGCGTTTCAACAGATGTATCAGACATATCAATCACCTCAGTTAAATACCACGTTCTCAGCGCGCGACAACCTCGATTTCAGTTCACCCACATTGAAGAGGCGACCATTACCCACTCGCATCGTGTCGATACGCACAGTTGTATAGTAGATATTTGGCACCAGAATACGCATCACGACGTTTCCGTTGGTATCTGCATAAACGGCAGGCGTCATATTACCAAACGTCGAAATATTCATAAGAGCCCTGTTAGGCTTATAGCAATAACCCACCACCGTCTCATCAATAATCTTGGCGGTTCCGTAGCTATAACCCTGAATATTGAACCAGAACATTTCCGCGCTGACGTTAATATTCAATGGCAACTTGAAATGTATGTATACCTTTTCAAGGCCTCCCAGATCGGTTGAATCGAAATCGCCTACAGACAAGACACTGATAGGAGTCCCCTGCCCGTCGATACCTCCGGTAGTGTAAACATGACCTTGGAAAATATTCCGTCGAACGGAGCCAATTGCGTTGGCACTCCCCTCGACATCCTTGAGATTTCGCCACTCATTGAACTGCGCCAACGCCCCGGCCATGGTCGTATTGATACTGCCAATCTTTCCATTGACCGCAGTGGTCAAGTTATTTGCCGCTGTCACCAGCGACGTAATAGTCGTTTCTAGACTCACGTTTAAAACTCCTTAAGTGTTAATGCCTTAACGGCTCGCTTCCAGCGACATCAAACGAAACAACAATTCGGTGTGACGAGCCATATTGTCGATATTCGCTGTTGCGAGTACCGCAACATCCTCCCCCAACAATATATTGAGGTTGTCACTCCCCACCACAATCGTCACGCTATCCGCCGGCAACGGCGAAATATCCAGCGTGAACTTTTGCAGCACTCGCGCCGCCGCCGCTTTATACGTCAGCAACTTCCCCGCCACGGAATACACCGCCAGCAAGGTCCCGCTGGCGAGGTAAAAGCCGAACTCGCCAATTTCATATTCACCGTCGCCATCAAACAGCGCGGCCATCCTGAGTTGGCGCTCGCCCAGGTCTTCGTAATCCACAATGGCGACGCGCTGGCGCTCATCGCGCAGGGCCAGTTCAGTGCCGTCGGGGTTGTAGCGGCCGGTGCCGGCGCCGACGTGGGTGATTTCGCCTTTCAGGCCCTGGTTCTTTGCCTGCAGCACTTCATCCAAACCCTTGGAAGTGAAGCGCACCAGGCGCGTAATGTCATCTGTCATGGCTGCGCCCTGAGGTCGTAGTCGTTAATGGTGTAGTGCCGGGCCACCCCGGCACTGTTAAGCCGGGCGGCAAGCCCGAACTGCGGAAGCGCCCCTTCAAGCAGCAACTCGCCATCGCTCAGCGGGGTGTGGGCTGCGCTGTTGACGGAGAACGCACCGTGTAGCTTCACGTCGGGCAAGGCGCCGGGCTGGCTGTCGTCGCCGATGCTCAGCCCAGGATCAGCCGCGGCAGCCACGCGCAAGCCTTGGGAGGTTTCATGCACGAGGGTGATCGTGGCCAGGTCCCGCTCGCTTTGCGCCGCGTTGATGCGTCGGATCAGGCGGTTGTGATCGCCACTGGACCAGTTGCGGCCGATGATCGCCTGCACATCGAAGGTGTAAGGCGTACCCTGCGGCCGCTGTTGGTACCAGGCGCTGATATTGGGCGTGAACCCCAATGATTCCACGGCATGACTCAAGGCCTTCGGTGTGCCGGCCTGGCGCTGGATCTGCCAGGACAACGCCACGGTCAGGCGCTTTTCCGTTTCACTGGAGTCGGCGTTCCATTCGCTGACACCTCGGTCTGCGGCCAGGTAGGGAAGAAACTCGGTAGGCGTTTGCAATGGATTCATCAACGCCGGAAACGGCGGTTCAACCCGATCCAGCAACTGGCCAAACCCCAGGTCCAACGCCTTTTCCAGCGGTGAACTGTTAGCCGGCAACAAACTCGCTTTGAGCTCACTCATAGCGTGCGCACCTCCACCTCGACACCCGTGCAATACGGAGCCTGGAACGCGGTGCTGACAATCGGCGCCAGCGGTTCGAGGATGTGCAGTTGCGCAGCGCCGGCACTGTGGATGGCGTAGTCGATCCAGCTGGGGTCCACCCGCCCTTCCAGGCGGTGGCAGGACTCTGCGTAGTCTTGCAGCAGTTTCTGCGCCGCCACTTGGGTCAGCCCCGAGTCCGGGCCGGCGTTGATCTTGGCCACCACGCGAATTTTATAGGGTTGAATCTGCGCGCCTTGGACGCTGACCAGATCGGTTTCGGGCCTTACATCCGGCCGTGCGAAATGTCGACGCACACCGTCAAGCAAGTCGGCAGATGGCGTGCCGTCGCCCTCCCTCGAAAGCACAGTGACCATGACTTCACCCGGTGCGGTGCGGCGAGCGTTGCCGTCCTTGACCTGGGCCGCGTAACCGTCCGGGTCGAAGGTGTAGGTGACCGTGACCACACCGGGCGTCGCACTTTGCACTTTCACCGCCGGGCGCTCACCCAAAGTGAACACTTCACGGCGATACTGCATGCGCGAGCCCGCCGCCGGAGCGTGGGGCGCCAGGTAGTAACGCAGGCGGGCGTCGTCGTCGCTTTCCAAGGTGGGCGGCACCGGCGGGAATGCGGCCGGGTCGCCGGGGTCGAGTACTTGGCGTTCCAGGCCCATATCGGCCAGGCGTGCATCCAGGTTGCTGCCGGTGGCCCACCACGCCAGCATCTGCTTGATGCGGGCGTTATATTTGCGCTCATGGGTTTGCAGGCGCACGCAAAAAGCTTCCAGCGCCAGGGTCAGCAGTTCGCTTTCGTTGTCGAGGCTGACCTGGAGTTTGGCTGCGCTTTGCGGCGCGCGGGTGGCGACGTAGTCGATGACAAACGCTTTGAATTCGGCCAACAACGGTTCGAACTCATCGACCTTAATAATGGCCGGTTCCGCCAGTTGGTTCTGGCCGGGGATCAGCATGCTCATGTCACGACCTCGAAGGATTGTTGGCGGTTTTTCCAGATGCCGGCAAACCGCAACAGCAGGCCGGCGCCTTGGCGGGTGGCGACGATGACCTGAGGGTCGAAGTCGCCGATGCCGTTGTGGGTGTTGTAGAAGGCTTGCGCGGCGTGGCTCTGGGCGAGGATCAACAGGTCATCGCCGAGGTTCTGGCCGAGCAACTGCGGGATCAGCGAGCCGTACAACGGGCGTTTTTGCCGAGTGCCCACAGGGGTGGTCAGCGCTCGGGTGGCGCGCTGCACAAATTGCAGCCAGTCGTCGACGGCCGCCCCGGTGTTCCTATCGATTCCGAGCATGGGGTGTCCTTATCGGGGGCTGATGACGCGTCCTTGATGGTCAACCACCGGGCCGCTGAAGTGCGCGCCGCCGGCATCCAGCAACAGGCTGGTGCCGCCGACTTGCAGGGTGATGCCTTGGGCGTGGAGGGTCAGGCTGGCGGCGCCGACTTTGACGTCAACCTGTTCGCGGGAACCGCTGAAGGTGGTCGGGCCGTTGACCCAGTTGAAGGTGTGGCTGGCGTCGTCGTAGTCGCTTTGGGTGCCGTCTTGGTGTCGGCGCCGGGTCAGCGTCGCCACGCTGGAGACCGGCGGGAAGCGATCACTGTTGAGGCCGAACAGGGCCACGGATTGCACACCGCCCTCCCCCCCGCCGTAGTTGAGCAGCAGGCATTGCTCACCCACCGTGGGGATGCGGGTTTCGGTTTGTGCACCGGCGCTGGGGTTGAAAAAGCGGATCGCCGGGGTGAGCAAATCGCCGTGGCTGACCTTGCAGGTGTTGCTGGCCGCATCGACCTGCTGGCAAACACCGATCCGGCAGAAGCTCTCGGCGCGGCGGTAGAGGTCCTCGAGCTGGGACTCCATCTCGGCCAGGCGTTCGACGATCGGTCCCAATTGCATGCGTAACAGCGCGTCGAACATGGGCTACTCCTCCAGTGGCTGGTATTGGGTTGGGTCGTCAATGTTGGAGACGTCCCAGGTGCAGGCAAATAGCGGTTGGCCTGTGGGATCGTCGAGTAACGCCGGCCCCAGATAGAGGGTTTGCGTGAAGGAAACCGTCCAGGTGTCGTAGTCCGTTTGCACGGAAGTGCGCACAGCGGGCGCAGCGACGATATTCGCCGGCAAATCGCACTGTGCCTGGGGCAAGTTCCAACGGTTATCCAGCACCAGGTCCATCAGTTGGCTGGCCAGGTCGCAGGCGTCGAACGGCAATGCACCGGGGGCGACCATGGCCCTGAGTGAAATGGCCAGAACGTGGGCCTTGCGCCCCTCGCGAGAACGAATGCCCGGGCCATTGCCTTCGACCGTAACCATTACGCCGGTTTGTTCAGCATCGCCTTGAAAGTCTTGGTGACTGCCGACCTTGATGTCCGGGAAGGCCGCATGCAGCACCGAGCCGATGGCCTGGGGCAGTTGGGATGGCTTTTCGATAAACGTCATTTTAAGTCGCGTCCTTGCAACGGTTAGTGCGGGTCCTGGCCGGAGCCTTGGTTGATCCCGATGCGCTTGGCCGCCCATCGTTCATAAAGGCCGATGGCCACATCAGCACCGGCCATGGCGGTCAGGCAACCAATCGCGCCGGCGGTCCAGATCGACATGCCGGCGGCGTAGCACAGCATCAGGGCCGACACCCCGCAAACCATGCACGCTCCGGAACGCAGGGCCAATCGGCGGATCAGCGACCAGCCACGTGCGCCTTCTTTATCGGCGCGCCACATTTCACCTGAGACCCCGCCGATCAGCGCCAATATGATGACCAGCCAGATAGGCATTTCCGCTAACGCTTGCTGTTCATTTGTCATGTCACGCCTCCTGGCTGAGCAATAAATAGTCCGTATTTCATTTACAAATGCTTGGATAGGTAGGCATTCCAAAAAGCCCGGTCGCCCGGGCTTTTCAGTAATGATGTCCTCGGACTTTCGGCGCTACTGGCGCGGTACGGTCCTTCCCTCGATGTTTTTCCGACCACGATCCCTGTCTGCCGGATAACTGCTTCTGGTGCTTTACGCTGCACACCCGGGTCAGTTGCCAACCCTCTGAACCGTTAAGGCCGGTTCATCGCTGCCTGTTGTTGAAGCGTTGAAACTAAAGAGCGTCGGCATCCTTGCCGGTGTTGCCTGGCATCCCTGCCATCGCTTCGATGGCGTCCTTGCCGATGTTGCGTGCCTTCCTTGTCTTCCTTGGCAGCATCCTTGCCGCCTCCACCAGGCCTTGTTGGCTGGCTTGAGATGAAGAATATGCATGTATGCATATACAGTCAATGCATAAACGCATTTATTTTTGCCAAGGAAATGCATTGATGCATTGAAAGCCTTACGGGCTTGGGCTTGGCCGGTTTTCCAGGAGCGAAAAAAAACCCGCACATGGGCGGGTTTCTTCTTACGCGTGGAGGTTAGCGGGCGTACATGCCCCACCAGAAAACATGACCGAGGATACTGATCTGCTCATCCTGGATCTCCTGGAAGCTGTAGTCCTCATCCGGATGTTCATCACGATTGAAGCTGCGCAGGCGAATGCCGGAAGGCAGGCGGTAGAGCTGTTTAACCCGCAACTGGCCGTTGTGATTGATGGCATACAGGTCGCCATCCACAATATCGCCAATGCCGCTCTTGCCGGCATTCACCCCCACCGTGGCGCCGTCGCGCAACACCGGCAACATACTGTTGCCGCGCACTGTCACGCACTTGGCCTGGTCGAACTGCACACCGTTATGCCGCAGGCTGCGTTTTCCAAAACGCAAGCTGGCCTTCTCGCTTTCCTCGATGACGAATCTTCCTGATCCAGCAGCCAATTCAACCTCGCGCAGAAAGGGGATCGACACCTCGTCATCATTAACGGGCGTGTCGTCGTCCCACAGGCTTATGTCCTTGAGTTCAGAATGCATAGGGTCGCGCTCGTCGTCCCGCGAAACGCCGACCTCTACGCGCCCGCGCAGTTGGTCGGTGCTGACGCGGAAGTACTCGGCGATGCGGGAAATATGCTTGTCCGATGGGTCGACGATCTTGCCGCTGAGAATCCGGGACAACGTGGATTGAGGCACGCCGGTACGCCGGTGAAGCTCCGTGGGGGAGATCCGGTCGCGATCCAGCAGTTCTCTTAAGACGATAGAAACGTTGCGTTTTTGCATGATGCGGATACTGACGGGAGATTGAAAGGTTAGCAAATGCTAAACGGCATACATTATGCACTTTTTTATGCATTGACCATGCCCTTAGCAGGTCTGCGAAGGGCAAGTGTTGAGTGATAACCTTATCGCCATCGCAAAACCGACGGGAGACGAGCAAGGATGACTCAATGGAGAACTTACAATTTCTGGACCAAGGCATGGATACTTAGCCTGATGGCACTGATTACCCTCGTTTCCGACGATGCAGATCCAGGCTCATGGGGCGATGGCTCGTCTAATCGCAAACGCGTCTTCAGCCCCGGCTTCATTGTGCTCTGCACTTTGGTGGCGGCGTGCGAACTGATACTCCTGAACCATTTCTACGGTAAGTGAACTGATTTGAAACCCTGTAATTAAGTCGCACCCTTTTGCGTTTTACCTATCAGCTTGCGACCTGCGAAGCCCCGACCTCGCGTGTTAACCTTGCCGCCATCGCAAAATTAGCAGGGCCAGGTGCCCCATCTTTGCCCCACTCCTTTTAACGAATTTGCTAACTATCTGATGAGTAAGAACACTTCCGATCTGTCCTCCCATACCCCAATGATGCAGCAGTACTGGCGCCTGAAAAACCAGCACCCTGATCAGTTGATGTTCTATCGCATGGGCGACTTCTACGAGATCTTCTACGAGGACGCGAAGAAGGCCGCCAAGCTGCTGGACATCACCCTGACCGCGCGCGGGCAGTCGGCGGGGCAGTCAATTCCGATGTGTGGGATTCCTTACCATTCGCTGGAAGGTTACCTGGTCAAGCTGGTGAAGCTGGGCGAGTCGGTGGTGATTTGTGAGCAGATCGGCGACCCGGCCACGAGTAAAGGGCCGGTGGAACGTCAGGTGGTGCGCATTATCACGCCGGGGACGGTGAGTGATGAAGCGTTGCTGGATGAGCGTCGCGATAACCTGATCGCCGCGGTGCTGGGCGATGAGCGTTTGTTCGGCCTGTCGGTGCTGGACATCACCAGCGGCAATTTCAGCGTGCTGGAGATCAAGGGCTGGGAGAACTTGCTGGCGGAGTTGGAGCGCATCAATCCGGTGGAGTTGCTGATCCCGGATGATTGGCCCAAGGACTTGCCGGCGGAGAAACGCCGTGGGACCAAGCGCCGTGCGCCGTGGGATTTTGAGCGTGATTCGGCGCTGAAAAGTCTTTGCCAGCAGTTTTCGGTGCAGGACCTTAAGGGCTTCGGTTGCGAGACGTTGACCCTGGCCATCGGCGCCGCCGGTTGCCTGCTCAGCTACGCCAAGGAAACCCAGCGCACTGCCCTGCCGCATTTGCGCAGCCTGCGCCATGAGCGCCTGGACGACACGGTGGTGCTCGATGGCGCCAGCCGCCGAAATCTGGAACTGGACACCAACCTGTCAGGCGGGCGTGACAACACCCTGCAATCGGTGGTCGACCGTTGCCAGACCGCCATGGGCAGCCGCCTGCTGACGCGCTGGTTGAACCGTCCGTTGCGGGATCTGGCGGTGCTGCAAGCGCGTCAGACCTCTATTACCTGCCTGCTGGATGGCTACCGCTTCGAAAAGCTGCAACCGCAGCTCAAGGAAATCGGCGATATCGAGCGGATTCTGGCGCGGATCGGCCTGCGCAATGCGCGCCCTCGTGACCTTGCACGCCTGCGTGATGCCCTCAGCGCTCTGCCACAGTTGCAAGTGGCAATGACCGAACTGGACACGCCGCACCTGCAGCAGTTGGCCGAAACCGCAGGTACCTATCCGGAACTGGCAGCCCTGCTGGAAAAGGCCATCATCGACAACCCGCCGGCGATTATCCGTGACGGCGGTGTATTGAAGACGGGTTACGACAGTGAGCTGGATGAGCTGCAAGCCCTGAGCGAAAACGCCGGGCAGTTCCTGATCGACCTGGAAGCCCGCGAAAAAGCCCGTACCGGCCTGGCTAACCTGAAGGTCGGCTACAACCGCGTGCATGGCTACTTTATTGAGCTGCCGAGCAAACAGGCCGAGTCGGCACCTATCGACTATCAACGCCGCCAGACCCTCAAAGGCGCCGAGCGTTTTATCACGCCGGAGCTCAAAGAGTTCGAAGATAAGGCGCTGTCGGCCAAGAGCCGCGCCCTGGCTCGCGAAAAGATGCTCTATGAAGCCTTGCTCGAAGACCTGATCAGCCAACTGGCGCCGCTGCAAGACACCGCCGCCGCCCTGGCGGAACTGGATGTATTGAGCAACCTTGCCGAACGTGCGCTGAACCTTGACCTGAACTGCCCGCGTTTTGTCAGCGAGCCGTGCATGCGCATCGTGCAGGGGCGCCACCCGGTGGTCGAACAGGTGTTGACCACGCCGTTCGTCGCCAACGACCTGTCGCTCGACGACGATACCCGCATGTTGGTCATCACCGGTCCGAACATGGGCGGTAAATCCACCTACATGCGCCAGACAGCGCTAATCGTATTGTTGGCGCATATCGGCAGCTTTGTACCCGCGGCCAGTTGCGAGCTGTCCCTGGTGGACCGCATTTTCACCCGAATCGGCTCCAGCGACGACTTGGCCGGTGGCCGTTCCACCTTTATGGTGGAAATGAGCGAAACCGCCAATATTCTGCACAATGCCACCGAACGCAGCCTGGTGTTGATGGACGAAGTGGGGCGTGGCACCAGCACCTTCGATGGTCTGTCCCTGGCCTGGGCGGCAGCCGAGCGGTTGGCGCATCTGCGGGCTTACACGCTGTTTGCCACCCACTACTTCGAGCTGACGGTACTGCCGGAAAGCGAGCCGCTGGTGGCCAACGTGCATCTCAATGCCACCGAGCACAATGAGCGCATTGTGTTCCTGCACCATGTGCTGCCAGGGCCGGCGAGCCAAAGCTACGGCTTGGCGGTGGCGCAGTTGGCCGGTGTGCCGAACGACGTGATCCTGCGTGCCCGCGAGCACCTCAGCCGGCTGGAGACCACGGCCTTGCCCCACGAAACGGTGGTCGCCAGCCCGGTCAAAGCCAACAGCAAATCCGCCGCGCCGCACCAGAGCGATATGTTCGCCAGCCTGCCCCACCCAGTGCTGGATGAGCTCGCAAAGCTCGACCTGGACGGTTTGACGCCACGTAAAGCGCTCGAAATGTTATATGCACTGCAGGTTCGGATATAACGCAGACGCTTGCAAGCTGGTAGACTCTCGCGCGGTTTGGGATGCTGCAGGCTTTTAGCCTGGCCTGCAGACTATCGCTCCCGAACCTCGCGAGCCCTGCCGTAAAGGGTTTCGCCGCCGCCGCCTGAGGAGAAAATTAGAAATGACCTTCGTCGTTACCGACAACTGCATCAAGTGCAAGTACACCGACTGCGTCGAAGTGTGTCCGGTGGACTGCTTCTACGAAGGCCCGAACTTCCTGGTTATTCACCCGGATGAGTGCATTGACTGCGCCCTGTGTGAACCAGAATGCCCGGCCGTCGCGATTTTCTCCGAGGACGAAGTGCCTACGGGCATGGAGCAATTCATTCAGTTGAACGTCGAGCTGGCCGAAGTGTGGCCAAACATCACCGAGCGCAAAGATCCGATGCCGGATGCCGCTGAATGGGATGGCAAGCCCAACAAAATTGAGCAACTAGAGCGCTAAAGCGCCGCTGCCCAACTGAAAAAGCCCCTTTTACAGGGGCTTTTTTGCATTCCGGGGGCAAGCATTTACTTTTTCGCAGGCAAAAAAAAGGGGCGGTATGACCCGCCCACATTTTTTCCCTAGTCCCTGTATTCCTTTTCATCATCCTGATGAATCGCATCCTGCGACGTTCCTTCAAACCATCGTTCCTTGATGGCTGTGCCAATCCGTGGACACAGGGCTGATGTTAGAGGGTTCCCCGGGAAGTTCAACGGGGCACAACTCACCCCGCCACACAGTCACACCCGCAACACGCTATAAAATACTTCTTATATATCAATATCATAGAGATATCTTTCGATATTTAGAGCCGTAAGGATCTGATAGAAAAACCGAACACTTACGCAAAAGTAAGTTAATGCTTACACGCACGACTGAGTAAATGCGCACCCGATACCGCCTGCGCCTTGCGTAGACAAGAAAAAGCCCCGACAACGCGAGGCTCTTTTGCCCTTCAACCCTCTCAGTCGTCGGTGACGGTAATGGTCGGCATGGCCGGTGCCGCCGCCTCCTGCAATACAATCCGCGCGCCCACGTGACGGGCCAGTTCCTGATAAACCATCGCAAGCTGACCGTCCGGCTCGGCCGCTACGGTAGGTTTACCGCCGTCGGCCTGTTCTCGAATGGCCATCGACAACGGCAACGACGCCAGTAATTCAACCCCGTACTGGGTCGCCAGCTTCTCGCCGCCGCCTTCACCAAACAGGTGTTCGGCGTGACCGCAGTTGGAGCAGATGTGCACTGCCATGTTTTCCACGACGCCCAGCACCGGGATGTTGACCTTGCGAAACATCTCCACGCCTTTTTTCGCGTCGAGCAGCGCCAGATCCTGGGGTGTGGTCACGATTACCGAACCAGCCACCGGGACTTTCTGCGCCAGGGTCAGTTGGATATCGCCAGTGCCTGGCGGCATGTCGATGACCAGATAATCCAAGTCGCCCCAAGCGGTCTGCGTAACCAATTGCAGCAAGGCGCCGGAAACCATCGGCCCACGCCACACCATCGGCGTGTTTTCATCGGTCAGGAACGCCATGGACATGACTTCCACGCCCAGGGATTCGATGGGCACGAACCACTTCTGATCCTTGACCTTCGGCCGCGTACCTTCGGCAATCCCGAACATCACGCCTTGGCTTGGGCCATAGATGTCGGCGTCAAGAATGCCTACGCGGGCGCCTTCACGGGCCAGGGCCAGCGCCAGGTTGGCCGCCGTGGTGGATTTACCCACACCACCCTTGCCGGAGGCCACGGCCACCACGTTCTTGACGTTAGCCAGGCCCGGAATCTGTGCCTGGGCCTTGTGCGGCGCGATCACGCACTGGATGTCGACCTTGGCTGAACGAACACCGTCGAGACCTTCGATAGCCATTTGCAACATCTGCGCCCAGCCACTTTTGAACAGCCCGGCGGCATAACCCAGCTCCAGCTGCACCGACACCTGATCCCCCTGGACCTCAATGGCGCGCACACAGCCGGCACTGACCGGGTCCAGATTCAAATAGGGGTCGGTGTACTGGCGAAGAACGGCTTCCACCGCTGCGCGATTCACGGCGCTCATGGGCTACTCCCGAAAAAGACTGACTGAAACAGGCGGCTATCCTAACCGTTCCGGCCGCTGAACGGCATGCTTTCGAAGGGCTGGAAAATTCTGAAACAGCGTCACGGGGTGAAATAAATTTCCCGGCGCTTTATAGTGGCCGACCTCCGTTTCATCAAGTAGCCGAGCCCCATGTCCGAGCCACGCAAGATCCTCGTCACCAGCGCCCTGCCCTATGCCAATGGTTCTATCCATCTTGGCCATATGCTTGAGTACATCCAGACCGATATGTGGGTGCGCTTCCAGAAGCACCGCGGCAACCAATGCATCTATGTCTGCGCGGACGACGCCCACGGTTCGGCCATCATGCTGCGCGCCGAAAAGGAAGGCATCACCCCGGAACAACTGATCGCCAATGTGCAGGCTGAACACAGCGCCGACTTTGCCGAGTTCCTGGTGGACTTCGACAACTTCCACTCCACTCACGCCGAAGAAAACCGTGAGCTGTCGAGCCAGATCTACCTCAAGTTGCGTGATGCCGGGCACATTGCCCAGCGTTCGATCACCCAGTATTTCGACCCGGAAAAGAAAATGTTCCTGGCCGACCGCTTCATCAAGGGCACCTGCCCAAAATGCGGCACTGAAGACCAGTACGGCGACAACTGTGAAAAATGCGGTGCCACTTATGCACCGACTGACCTGAAGGATCCGAAGTCGGCAATCTCCGGCGCCACGCCGGTACTCAAGGATTCCCAGCACTTCTTCTTCAAACTCCCGGATTTCCAGCAGATGCTGCAAACCTGGACCCGCAGCGGCACCCTGCAGGATGCCGTGGCGAACAAGATCGCCGAATGGCTGGATGCCGGCCTGCAACAGTGGGATATCTCCCGCGATGCACCGTACTTCGGCTTCGAGATCCCGGATGAGCCGGGCAAGTATTTCTATGTGTGGCTAGACGCGCCGATCGGCTACATGGCCAGCTTCAAGAACCTCTGCGACCGCACGCCGGAGTTGGACTTCGACGCGTTCTGGGGCAAGGACTCCACCGCCGAGTTGTACCACTTCATCGGCAAGGACATCGTCAACTTCCACGCCCTGTTCTGGCCGGCGATGCTCGAAGGTTCGGGCTACCGCAAGCCGACCGGTATCAACGTGCACGGCTACCTGACGGTCAACGGCCAGAAGATGTCCAAGTCCCGTGGCACCTTTATCAAGGCGCGCACCTACCTGGACCACCTGTCGCCGGAATACCTGCGCTACTACTACGCGTCCAAGCTGGGCCGTGGCGTCGACGACCTGGACCTGAACCTGGAAGACTTCGTACAGAAGGTCAACTCGGACCTTGTCGGCAAAGTCGTCAACATCGCCAGCCGTTGCGCCGGTTTCATCCACAAGGGTAATGCCGGGTTACTGGTTGCAGAAAATGCCGCACCGGAACTGACCGACGCGTTCCTGGCCGCCGCGCCAAGCATCGCCGACGCCTATGAAGCCCGCGACTTTGCCCGCGCCATGCGCGAGATCATGGGCCTGGCCGACCGCGCCAACGCCTGGATCGCCGACAAGGCCCCGTGGTCGCTGAACAAGCAGGAAGGCAAGCAGGCAGAAGTCCAGGCGATCTGCGCCACCGGCGTCAACCTGTTCCGCCAGTTGGTGATCCTCCTCAAACCGGTGCTGCCATTGCTGGCGGCCGACGCCGAGGCATTCCTCAACGTCGCCCCGTTGACCTGGAACGACCACACCACCTTGCTCAGCAACCACCAGTTGAACGAGTTCAAGCCGCTGATGACCCGTATCGACCCGGTAAAAGTCCAGGCCATGACCGACGCTTCGAAAGAAGACCTGGCCGCCAGCCAGACCGACACCGGCTCGGCTGCACCAGCGGGCAACGGTGAATTGGCCAAAGACCCGCTTTCTCCGGAAATCGAGTTTGACGCCTTTGCCGCCGTTGACCTGCGTGTTGCGCTGATCATCAAGGCCGAAGCCGTGGAAGGCGCCGACAAACTGCTGCGCCTGACCCTGGACATCGGTGACGAGCAGCGCAATGTGTTCTCCGGGATCAAGAGCGCGTATCCGGACCCCTCCAAGCTCGATGGTCGCCTGACCATGATGATCGCCAACCTCAAGCCACGCAAAATGAAGTTCGGTATCTCCGAAGGCATGGTGATGGCGGCTGGCCCTGGTGGTGAAGAGATCTACCTGCTCAGCCCCGATAGCGGCGCCAAGCCGGGTCAGCGCATCAAGTAACCCTGCAAATCAGCCCTGCCGTCTCGGCGACAGGGCTGTTGAGCTAGTGCCCCTTTCTCGCTTGCCGGATAATCAGGCCCTGTTTGTTTAACCGGCTTGCCAATGATCACCCCATGAATCTGATTCAACGTATCGACGCGCTGCTGCCGCAGACCCAATGCGGAAAGTGCGGGCACCCGGGTTGCAAGCCTTACGCCGAGGGCATCGCGCAGGGCGAGGCCATCAATAAGTGCCCGCCCGGTGGGCAGGAAACCATTGCAGGCCTTGCGCTGCTGCTGCGCGTACCGGTGCTGGACCTCGACACCAGCCGTGGCGAGGCGCCAGCGCAGGTTGCGTACATCCGCGAGGCTGAGTGCATCGGGTGCACCAAGTGCATACAGGCTTGCCCGGTAGATGCCATCGTTGGCGCCGCCAAGTTTATGCACACGGTGATTATCGATGAGTGCACGGGCTGCGACCTGTGCGTCGCACCATGTCCGGTGGACTGCATCGAGATGCGCCCGCCGATCACCGTGCTGCCTATCGTAGGTGGCCTGGCGGCCAACGACGAAGAACGTCATGACCGTGAAATCAAGCGCAACCGCGCACGGCGGCGCTTCGAGCAACGTAACGCGCGCTTGCAACGAGAAGAAGAGCACAAGCTCGCCGAACGCCTGGCCCGAGCCAGACGCGTGGTACCGGAGCCTCCCACACAGCTGGATACTCACGAGGCCGCGAGGGATGCGTCGATCAAGAAAGCCAAGATCAACGTTGCAATGAGCCGCGCCCAATTACACAAATCGCTGAAGGCATTTGGGCATCCGCCAACATTTGAGCAGCAATCACAGTTGATCGTTCTGCAACAGCAGTTCGAAGCAGCAGAACAGGCACTGGCCGCCTTGGACCAGAACAACGCGCTCGCGACGCCGCTCCCCAGCAACAACAACGCCGCCCTCAAACGCGCCAAGATCCAGTTGGCGATGCGCCGCGCAGAGCTGAAGAAAGCCCAGGACCAACAGGGTGATGCACAACAATTGGCCGACGCAAGAAGCAAGGTCGATGAGGCCCAACGCCAGCTGGATGCCCATGGTGACTGACGCGCCCTGGAGTGGTTGATCGCCATTGCCGCCCCCCTTTGATACCTGCCGGGTTTATGCTACTCGGGTCGTTGCTCGCAGGGTTCCAGGCCTGGACCCACTATTCGAAACTACGCTGATCGCCTGCAAGGAATCCTAAGCCCGATGAACGCCGCAAAACGCCTGGAAATTTTCCGCAGGTTTCACGAAGACAATCCGGAACCCAAGACCGAACTGGCCTACTCCTCGCCGTTCGAGTTGCTGATTGCGGTGATACTGTCGGCCCAGTCTACGGACGTTGGCGTCAACAAGGCCACGGCCAAGCTGTATCCCGTGGCAAACACACCAGAGGCAATCTATGCCCTGGGTGTGGACGGGTTGTCGGAGTACATCAAGACCATAGGCCTGTACAACAGCAAGGCCAAGAATGTCATCGAGACATGCCGCCTATTGGTGGAACTGCATGGCAGCGAAGTGCCACGAACCCGCGAAGCCTTGGAAGCCCTGCCGGGCGTGGGACGCAAAACCGCGAACGTGGTGCTCAATACCGCATTCCGACAACTGACAATGGCCGTGGACACCCACATTTTCCGGGTCAGCAATCGAACCGGCATTGCGCGCGGCAAGAACGTGGTTGAGGTGGAAAAGCAGTTGATGAAATTTGTGCCCAAGCCTTACCTGCTCGACTCCCACCACTGGCTGATCCTGCACGGGCGTTACGTTTGCCAGGCCCGCAAGCCACGCTGCGGCAGCTGCCGCATCGAAGACCTGTGCGAATACAAGGAAAAGACATCGGACGATTGAGAGCTCATTGGTTTTCTCGATCAATCGATTGAAAAAATCTTTTTTACCCGTCCATGGATTATCGTTATAAGGAGCGCCAACGGCAGTCTTACTCCGGAGTTAACGTTATGAGCACTGACAAAGAACAGTTGGATGTGGAAGACGACCTCGTTGAGTCGGATGACGATGACGCGCAACCCCCTGTGGCTGAGGTGGCCAAGACCAATCTGAGCAAACGCCGTACTATCGACAATCTTCTGGAAGAACGACGCTTGCAAAAACAACTGTCCGACTACGACTTCGATCTCTGAGGAGCGCTAGACGGCCGGAAGCCTCCCTGACGGAGGCTTTTTTATGCCGACGGTCCCGGACTATGTGCAGGCTGCCCCCCTCTATACCAAGCCATTACGCTGGGCGAGCTCGATCAGGTCCACGAGGGAACGAGCATTGAGCTTGAGCAGCAGGCGAGTCTTATAGGTGCTGACCGTCTTGTTGCTGAGGAACATTCCGTCGGCGATCTCCTTGTTGGTTCTACCCCGGGCCAATTGCTGCAACACCATCATTTCGCGACCCGACAAACGCTCGACCATATCGGCCTCGCTGGCATTGCCCATGGTAGAGCGTACCGAGTTGAGTGCCTGGTTCGGAAAGTAGCTGTAGCCCGACAACACTGCCTTGATCGCACTCAGCAGCTCGGTCAGGTCCTGTTGCTTGCACACATAGCCGGCAGCACCGGCCTGCATGCAACGCATGGAAAAATGACCAGGGGCCTGCGAGGTGAGCACGAGCACCTTGAACGGTATTGCTTGCTTGGTAGATGACAGCCGGCAAATAACTTCCAGGCCATCGAGTTTGGGAATCCCAATATCCAGTATGACAATGTCCGGCATATGCTCCCGTGCAAGTTGCAACGCATCGACACCGTTATCGGTCTCGGCAACGACCTCATAACCATGGCGTTCCATTAGCATACGCACAGCAAGACGAATGACGGGATGATCATCCACGATCAGCACTTTATTCATGAGAAAGTCCAATTTCGCTGTTCGAATTATTTAGAGCAAGCACAATAGCCTAGTCGTTTGCTAGTTGGCATAGCGCTCCCCCCCAGGCAAGAGCAAGCAGAGACCCACCCCACAGCGATAAAGGAAATGCCCTACAAAAAAACGCAGACTTGGATGTTTCCAGTTTTATAGAGCCTTTCAGACCTTTCCGGCATTTTTCATATTTTGAGCGAAATCTCCCTAGGAACCCCGACACCAAGTAACCATGCTGCACACCGCTATCAGCAAATGCCTCTTGCACATCGACTGCAGAGGCGCGGGCAGGGGTAAAAAAATCAACAGTTTCAGCTCCATTTAACATATTTATTTACATCCTTATTTCCTACAGACCCATGTGTCTTTTACATACTCCCGTAACTACATGAGTGAATTATCTGTAAGACTGGTTCCTACACATATGTAAAAAATTCATTCCTCCCTACAAAAAACGCAGATAACGCACGGCAATCAAGAGTCGAGTTTCCGAAAAGTTTGAACACTGGGTTTAAACAATCTTGAACAACACCGACTTATTTAAAATCCTGGGCAAAAAAATGGCCCCTTGAAAACAAGGGGCCACTCTTCACAACCGGCTAAGCCCTCAGAACAACGAGCGGCCTTTGTTGGCAGCGATGCGCATGCGCAATGCGTTCAACTTGATAAAGCCTGCTGCATCCGCCTGGTTATAGGCGCCGCCATCTTCTTCGAAGGTGGCGATGTTGGCGTCGAACAGCGAGTCATCGGACTTGCGACCGGTAACGATCACATTGCCCTTGTACAGCTTCAGGCGCACAACGCCATTCACGTGGGCCTGGGAGGCGTCGATCATCTGTTGCAGCATCAGACGCTCTGGGCTCCACCAGTAGCCGGTGTAGATCAGGCTGGCGTACTTGGGCATCAACTCGTCTTTGAGGTGAGCCACTTCGCGGTCCAAGGTGATGGACTCGATGGCGCGGTGAGCGCGCAGCATGATGGTGCCACCTGGTGTCTCGTAGCAGCCACGGGACTTCATGCCCACGTAGCGGTTCTCGACGATGTCGAGACGGCCAATGCCGTGTTCGCCACCGATACGGTTCAGGGTCGCCAGCACGGTGGCCGGAGTCATTTCGACGCCGTCCAGTGCGACGATGTCGCCGTTGCGGTAGGTCAGTTCCAGGTATTGCGCCTTGTCTGGAGCGTTCTCCGGGGAGACGGTCCACTTCCACATGTCTTCTTCGTGCTCGGTCCAGGTGTCTTCCAGCACGCCGCCTTCATAGGAGATGTGCAGCAGGTTGGCGTCCATCGAGTACGGGGATTTCTTCTTGCCATGACGCTCGATCGGGATTGCGTGCTTTTCAGCGTAATCCATCAGCTTTTCACGGGAGAGCAAATCCCATTCACGCCAAGGGGCAATCACTTTCACGCCAGGCTTGAGTGCGTAGGCACCCAGTTCGAAACGCACCTGGTCGTTGCCCTTGCCGGTGGCGCCATGGGAAATGGCGTCGGCGCCGGTTTCGTTGGCGATTTCGATCAGGCGCTTGGCGATCAGCGGGCGTGCGATGGAGGTACCCAGCAGGTACTCGCCTTCGTAGACGGTGTTGGCGCGAAACATCGGGAAGACGAAATCGCGGACGAATTCTTCGCGCAGGTCGTCAATGTAGATCTCTTTCACGCCCATGGCTTGCGCCTTGGCACGTGCTGGTTCGACCTCTTCGCCCTGACCCAGGTCAGCGGTGAAGGTCACCACTTCACAGTTATAAGTATCCTGCAGCCACTTGAGGATCACCGAAGTGTCCAGGCCGCCGGAATACGCGAGAACGACCTTGTTTACGTCGGCCATGCCATCACTCCACGGGGTTGTACGGAAAGGCGTCGATTCTACCGACCAAAACCGTGAAATTACAGGGGCGCGACAGCAAATGAAGATAAAGCGACAGATTATGTCGAGGGCGCGACCGACGGCCGCCCCTTAAGAAGTGTGCGCGGGGTTGCTCGGCACAGCAGCCTGAGGCGCCGGTTTCTCGGGGGCAGCCACCCGCTCAAGCTGAATATTCACCCGGCGGTTGCGCGCCCGGTTGGCGGCATTTGTATTCGGTGCCAAAGGATAGCTCTCGCCATGGAAGCGCAGGGTGATCTGGGATTCCTGGATGCCATTGGCCTTGAAGTAGTCCATCACCGCCAGTGCACGACGCCGTGATACATCGCGATTGCTCAGGCGATTGCCGCTGTTGTCCGAGTGACCGTTCAATTCGATGTGGTTGACGGTAGGGTCCGCTTTCAGGAATTCGAGAATCACCGCCAGCTTCTGCTTGGCCGCCGCGTCCAGCTCGATACCACCGCCGGGAAAACCGACTTCGGTCTGCTTGACCTGATCGTAATTCATCGGCAGCAACTTGGCCGTGCACAGCTGATAGTCACTGTAGGCCTTGTTGAATTTCACCGGCAGCAGGCGAATCTCTGAATAGCCGCCCTCGCGCCCGTAGTGACGCACGGTGGGTGAACGGCCATCGAGCAAACCATTGAACAGGCGCCCGGCCTGGGCCTGGGAGCTGTTGAACAGCACATCGCCACTGCCTGCGCGCACGGCGCCGAGATTGATATCGCCACGACCAGGCTGCCACGGCGCCGCAGCGGCCAACAAGGTGGCGGATCCTGAACCCAGCGAGCCGTTATAGGCCTTCAGGCGGAATGTCGCCTGCTCACCGGCCCGGCGCACGAACTCACCCGAACCGAAATCGGTGATCGGTTGGGTCAGGCGGCACTCGAACTTGTCACCCTCCACCTTCCACTCAATATTCTCCAGACGTGTCTGGAACGTGAGGGCCATTGCAGGCAGGCTGGCGAACACACTGAGCAGGGCTAGATAATGCTGGCGCACGGGAGGCTCCACTGGTTTCTACAACACTTCAAAGCGTCATACATCGATAAGGCATACGAAAGGCTATCGGATGCATCCTGCAAAACTTGATAGCGAGTGCCTGCAAGAGTCTTTTCCGGTAGCATTCCCACCAGATTGACCCGCCTGGAATCCCCAATGTCTGACCGCCTGACCCTGCTGCGTCCCGACGACTGGCATATTCATCTTCGCGATGGTGCTGCGTTGCCCCAAACCGTGGCCGATGTAGCGCGCACGTTTGGCCGCGCCATCATCATGCCTAACCTGGTACCACCGGTGCGTAACGCCGCTGAAGCCGATGCCTATCGCCAGCGTATCCTCGCTGCACGACCGGCCGGCAGCCGCTTCGAACCATTGATGGTGCTCTACCTCACCGACCGCACCCAGCCCGAAGAAATTCGCGAGGCCAAGGCCAGCGGTTATGTACACGCCGCCAAGCTGTACCCGGCTGGCGCGACCACCAACTCCGATTCCGGCGTGACCAGCATCGACAAGATCCTGCCCGCCATCGAAGCCATGGCCGAAGTCGGCATGCCGCTGCTGATCCACGGTGAAGTCACCCGTGGCGACGTGGACGTGTTCGATCGCGAGAAGGTCTTCATCGACGAGCACATGCGCCGCGTGGTCGAGTTGTTCCCGACCCTCAAGGTGGTGTTCGAGCACATCACCACGGCCGATGCCGTGCAGTTCGTCAACGAGGCCTCGGCCAACGTCGGCGCAACCATCACCGCGCATCACCTGCTCTATAACCGCAACCATATGCTGGTGGGCGGGATTCGGCCGCACTTCTATTGCCTGCCGATCCTCAAGCGCAATACCCACCAGGTGGCGCTGCTGGATGCCGCGACCAGCGGGAACCCGAAGTTCTTCCTCGGCACTGACTCGGCGCCCCACGCCCAGCACGCCAAGGAAGCCGCGTGTGGCTGTGCCGGTTGCTACACCGCCTATGCCGCCATCGAGCTGTACGCCGAAGCGTTCGAACAACGCAATGCTCTGGATAAACTCGAAGGTTTCGCCAGCCTCAACGGCCCACGTTTCTATGGCCTGCCGGCGAATACCGACCGCATCACCCTGGTCCGGGAAGACTGGACCGCCCCTGCCAGCCTGCCATTTGGCGAGCTGACCGTTATCCCGCTGCGCGCCGGTGAAACACTGCGCTGGCGCCTGCTGGAGGAAAGCAAGTGAGTGAAGACCATTACGATGACGACCAGGAACACGGTGGCGGTGGTTCACGCCACCCGATGGCCGAACGTTTCCGCGGCTACCTGCCTGTCGTTATCGACGTAGAAACCGGCGGCTTCAATTGCGCCACCGATGCGCTGCTGGAAATTGCCGCGACGACCATCGGCATGGATGAACAGGGCTTCGTTTATCCAGAACACACCCATTTCTTCCGCGTCGAGCCGTTTGAAGGTGCCAACATCGAAGCGGCAGCCCTGGAGTTCACCGGGATCAAGCTGGATCACCCCTTGCGCATGGCCGTCAGCGAAGAAGCGGCACTGACCGACATTTTCCGTGGCGTTCGCAAGGCATTGAAGGCCAATGGCTGCAAGCGTGCGATCCTGGTGGGGCATAACAGCAGCTTCGACCTGGGCTTCCTGAATGCTGCCGTGGCGCGCCTGGACATGAAGCGCAACCCGTTTCATCCGTTCTCCAGCTTCGACACCGCCACCCTGGCTGGCCTGGCTTATGGCCAGACCGTACTGGCCAAGGCGTGCCAGGCCGCCGGTATCGACTTCGACGGTCGCGAAGCCCACTCGGCGCGCTACGACACCGAGAAGACCGCTGATCTGTTCTGCGGCATCGTCAACCGCTGGAAACAAATGGGCGGTTGGGAAGACTTCGGCGACTGAGGCTGACTCGAACGGGCTTTCATGGCTAGCCGGGCTTGTTGTGGTGAGCGAGCTTGCTCGCTCACCACAACTACAGGTCAAAACCCGCACATAAAAAAACCGGCCCTCACAGGCCGGTTTTTTTTCGCCGCGAATCTGGCTTACAGCTTGCCAGCGTTCTCGGTCAGGTAAGCCGCAACGCCTTCTGGCGAAGCGTTCATGCCTTTGTCGCCTTTCTTCCAGTTGGCTGGGCAAACTTCGCCGTGCTCTTCGTGGAATTGCAGCGCGTCAACCAGGCGGATCAGCTCTTCCATGTTACGGCCCAGCGGCAGGTCGTTGATGATCTGCGAGCGAACAACGCCCTTGTCGTCGATCAGGAACGCGCCACGGAAGGCAACGCCGCCTTCAGACTCAACGTCGTAGGCCTTGGCGATGTCGTGCTTCATGTCAGCAGCCATGGTGTATTTGACTTTGCCGATGCCGCCATCGTTGATGGCGGTGTTGCGCCAGGCGTTGTGGGTGAAATGGGAGTCGATGGAAACAGCAACCACTTCAACGTTACGCGCCTTGAAATCGTCCATGCGGTGGTCCAGAGCGATCAGCTCCGAAGGGCAGACGAAGGTGAAGTCCAACGGGTAGAAGAACACCAGGCCGTATTTGCCTTTGATGGCTTCAGACAGCTTGAAGCTGTCTACGATTTCGCCATTGCCGAGGACGGCTGGTACGTCGAAATCCGGGGCTTGTTTGCCGACGAGTACGCTCATTGGGTATCTCCTGAGGGGGGTGACTTGAAGTAAAAGGATCCCTTCCAGTGTGTCGTGGGTAAACGACAACGCTGTGACGGAATCACGCTTCGTGAAGACCGACCATCATACACGGCTCGGGAAAAAACCGTTCGTCAGCGGGTAATCATTCTGACCAGAGAAAGACAGAATCTACTTTGACAATCATTCTCGTTAACATTAAGATCCATCGCACTTAAGCCTTAACCCGCGACGGTTCTCCCTTATGTATGTGTGCCTGTGTACTGGCGTCACCGACGGACAAATCCGCGAAGCAATCTATGAAGGTTGCTGCAGCTACAAGGAAGTGCGCGAAACCACCGGCGTTGCCAGCCAATGTGGCAAATGTGCTTGCCTCGCCAAGCAAGTGGTTCGGGAAACCCTGACGCAGCTGCAGACAGCCCAGGCCGCGCTCCCTTACTCAGCAGAATTTACACACGCTTAAAACAGCGTGTTTTAAAGAACCGGACTTAGTGTCCGGTTTTTTTATGCCCGTAATTCAATTAGTTAGCGTCAAGACGCGGAACACAAACATTCTTATTCCGATTAATTTTCATTTATTATTCAATAACTTAGGTTTGACACTAGGGTTTTCGCCGCTCAAACTCCGCCCTATATACAGCTATTACAGGGCAGGACCCCAGTCATGAAAGGCGACATCTCAGTCATCCAGCAACTCAACAAAATCCTTGCCAATGAACTGGTCGCGATCAATCAGTACTTCCTGCATGCGCGCATGTATGACGACTGGGGCCTGGAAAAGCTCGGCAAGCGCGAATACAAAGAATCCATCAAGGCGATGAAGGACGCAGACGCGCTGATCAAGCGCATCCTGTTCCTCGAAGGCCTGCCGAACGTGCAGGACCTGGGGAAGCTGAACATCGGCGAGCACACCCAGGAAATGATCGGCAGCGACCTTGGTTTTGAACGCAAGAGCCACAGCGACCTCAAGGCCGCCATCGCTCACTGCGAAGCCCAGGGCGACTTTGGCAGCCGCGAACTGCTGGAAGATATCCTGGAAGACCAGGAAGAGCACATCGACTGGCTGGAAACCCAACTGGGCCTGATCGACAAGGTCACCCTGGAAAATTACCTGCAATCGCAGATGGGTGAATAACCCGCTCTCGCAGGCGTAAAAAAGCCCCGTTCTCTCACGAGAAGCGGGGCTTTTTATTGCAGGCAAATCAGGCGTCGGTCTTGGCCGCTGCGTTTGCCGCTGCTTCTTTGATCAGCGCCTGCAACGAACCATCAGCTGCCATTTCAGTGATGATATCGCTACCGCCAACCAGCTCACCGGCTACCCACAGTTGCGGGAAGGTCGGCCAGTTGGCGTACTTTGGCAGGTTGGCGCGGATTTCAGGGTTTTGCAGGATATCCACATAAGCGAACTTCTCGCCGCACGCCATCACAGCCTGGGACGCCTTCGCGGAGAAACCGCACTGAGGAGCGTTCGGAGCGCCCTTCATGTAAAGCAGAATGGTGTTGTTGGCAATCTGCTCTTTGATCGTTTCGATGATATCCATGGAACACCTCGGCTGGAACTTTGCGACTCACAGGTCGGCACGGTGGCGCATTGTAACGCAAAATTCCAGCCGGGTGCTCAGGCGGCTGCTACCTGGACCGGAACCCCATTGAGCGCAGCGTTGCCCGATAACTCATCCAACTGCCGTTCGTCGGTCAAATCATTCGCACTCGCCCCCGGTTGCGCACTGGCAATGCTCATCTGCACGCCTGGTCGGCCATGGCCCCAGCCATGTGGCAGGCTGACGACACCGGGCATCATCTCCAGGCTGGCCAGCACTTGCACCTCGATCATGCCGATGCGCGAACTCACGCGCACCCGCTGACCGTTACTCAGTTGCCGGCTGACCAGATCATCGGGATGCATCAACAATTGATGCCGGGGCTTGCCCTTCACCAGGCGATGATAGTTATGCATCCAGGAATTATTGCTGCGCACATGCCGACGGCCGATCAGCAGCAGTTCGCCAGGCCCAGGCAGCGGCTGCGCTGCGAAGCGCGCCAGGTCAGCAAGAATCACCGCTGGCGCAGCCTGCACCGTGCCATCTGCAGTTTTCAGTCGCGCAGCGAGATTGGGCTGCAAAGGCCCCAAATCCACACCATGGGGATGATCGGCCAGCATCGCCACCGACAGCTTACGACTGGACCCATCACCGTACGCCCCGGCACGTAGTCCAAAGTCGATCATCTTGGCCGGCGGCATCGTCGGTTTAAGCACCGCCCCTGTCTGCGCCGCAAAGGCCGTGGCCAGGCCGACGAAAATTTCCCAGTCATGCAACGCCCCAGCAGGCTTGGGCAGGATCGCGCGGTTGAAACGGGTGACGTTACGCACCGCAAACATGTTGAAGGTGGTGTCGTAGTGATCGTTTTCCAGCGCGGAGGTGGACGGCAGGATCAGATCGGCATAGCGCGTCGTTTCGTTGATGTAGAGGTCGACGCTGACCATGAACTCCAACCCGTCCAGCGCCTGCTCCAACTGGCGACCATTGGGCGTCGACAGCACCGGATTGCCCGCCACGGTGATGAGTGCGCGGATCTGTCCTTCGCCTTCGGTAAGCATTTCTTCAGCCAGGGCTGACACCGGCAACTCGCCACCGTACTCCGGACGCCCGGAAACCCGGCTCTGCCAGCGGTTGAAATGCCCGCCACCGGTCGACGCCACCAGGTCCACCGCAGGTGAGGTGCACAAAGCGCCGCCGACCCGGTCCAGATTGCCGGTGACCAAGTTGATCAATTGCACCAACCAATGGCACAGCGTGCCAAACGCCTGGGTCGACACGCCCATGCGCCCGTAACACACGGCCTTGTCCGCGGCGGCAAAGTCCCGCGCCAATTGGCGGATCTGCTCGGCGGGCACCGCACACTGGCGGCTCATGGCCTCGGCAGTAAACCCAGCGATCGCACGGCGTACGTCCTCAAGACCTTCCACCGGTAAATGGCTGGTGCGTGTCAGGCCCTCAGTAAACAAGGTGTTGAGCACGCCAAACAACAGCGCCGCATCGCCGCCCGGCCGTACGAACAGGTGCTGGTCAGCCATGGCCGCCGTCTCACTGCGCCGAGGGTCAACCACCACGACTTTGCCGCCCCTGGCCTGAATGGCCTTGAGGCGCTTCTCCACATCCGGCACCGTCATGATGCTGCCGTTGGACGCCAGCGGGTTGCCGCCCAGGATCAACATAAAGTCGGTATGGTCGATGTCCGGGATCGGCAGCAGCAAACCATGGCCGTACATCAGGTGGCTGGTGAGGTGATGGGGCAACTGATCCACCGAGGTCGCGGAAAACCGATTGCGCGTCTTGAGCAAGCCGAGGAAGTAGTTGCTGTGGGTCATCAGCCCATAGTTGTGCACACTGGGGTTGCCCTGATACACCGCCACCGCATTCTGCCCGTGGCGGGCCTGGATGCCGGCCAGCCGCTCGGCTACAAGCGCAAAGGCCTCGTCCCACGGGATCGGCTGCCATTCGCTGCCCACCCGCAACATGGGCTGGTGGAGGCGGTCCGGGTCATTCTGAATATCCTGCAACGCCACCGCCTTGGGGCAGATGTGACCCCGACTGAACGTGTCCAGCGCGTCGCCCTTGATCGAGGTGATCGCCAGGCTGCCGTCTTCGGCTTGGGTGGTTTCCAGGGTCAGGCCACAAATGGCTTCACACAGATGGCAAGCACGGTGGTGGAGAGTCTTGGTCATGGCCAGTCTCTTTATAGGGGCTTTGATCTGACTATGGGCCGCGACCATGACGGGCGCCAGCATCGTTCGTCCCGTGAATCGCCGGCCATCAGGCCAAGCCATGACCAAGCATGAGCAAATGTTACGAAACCCCGCCCACAGCCTCCGAAACCGACCCAGCCTGATCCAAGCCCGCCCCCGCGCATTGCAAAAGGTTGCGACGCCAGTGTACAAATGGCCCGCTGCTGTCAGGAATTCGTCTTCAAAAGCGCTCTCGCGCCCTTCTTGAACACCCCTAAAAACGTAGCCCTATTGGTAAGACGCGACATTTAATGTCAATATCGCGCCTTCCCCTATTTCGTCGCCCCGTGCGGCTTTCGCCGCAGGTCTCGCCCGTTGTCACAATAAACAAGGCTTTGAGTATCTGCGGTCTGTTGCAAAAAGGTAGTTAATGATGAGCGCAAGGCACTTTCTCTCCCTGATGGATTGCACGCCCGAAGAGCTGGTCAGCGTGATCCGTCGAGGCATTGAGCTTAAAGACCTGCGTAACCGCGGCGTACTGTTCGAGCCTTTGAAAAACCGCGTTCTCGGCATGATTTTCGAGAAGTCGTCGACCCGCACCCGTGTGTCCTTTGAAGCCGGCATGATCCAGTTGGGTGGCCAAGCTATCTTTCTGTCCTCGCGCGACACTCAATTGGGCCGTGGCGAACCAGTCGCCGACAGCGCCCGTGTCATGTCGCGCATGCTCGATGCGGTGATGATCCGCACATTTGCCCATAGCACCGTTACCGAATTTTCCGCCAACTCACGGGTTCCGGTGATCAACGGCCTGTCCGATGACCTGCACCCCTGCCAGTTGCTGGCTGACATGCAGACGTTCCTGGAACATCGCGGCTCGATCCAAGGCAAAACCGTGGCCTGGATCGGCGACGGCAACAACATGTGCAACAGCTATATAGAAGCGGCGATTCAGTTCGACTTCCAGTTGCGCATTGCCTGCCCGGAAGGCTACGAGCCGGATGCGCGCTTCCTGGCGCTGGCTGGCGATCGCGTCACCCTCGTGCGCGACCCACGTGAAGCCGTACTCGGCGCGCATCTGGTCAGCACCGACGTCTGGACCTCCATGGGCCAGGAAGACGAAACCACCAAGCGCCTGGCCCTGTTCGCACCGTTCCAGGTGAACCGTGCGTTGCTCGACCTGGCTGCGCCGGATGTGCTGTTCATGCACTGCCTGCCCGCCCACCGGGGTGAAGAAATCAGCCTCGACCTGCTTGACGATGAGCGTTCGGTCGCCTGGGACCAGGCCGAAAACCGTCTGCACGCCCAGAAGGCCCTGCTCGAATTCCTCGTCCCACCGTCGTACCACCACGCATGAGCCAGCCCCTTCTGCTGAACCTGCGCAATCTGGCATGCGGCTATCAAGATCAACGGGTGGTGCAGAACCTCAATCTGCACCTCAACGCGGGTGATATCGGTTGCCTGCTCGGTTCCTCGGGCTGCGGCAAAACCACCACCTTGCGTGCCATTGCAGGCTTTGAGCCAGTGCACGAAGGCGAAATCAGCCTGGCGGGCGAAGTGATCTCCAGTGCCGGTTTTACCCTGGCACCGGAGAAACGTCGCATCGGTATGGTGTTTCAGGACTACGCGCTGTTTCCCCACCTCAGCGTGGCCGACAACATCGCGTTCGGTATCCGCAAGCATCCGCAAAAGGACCGCGTAGTCGCCGAGCTGCTGGAGCTGGTCAACCTGAAGAACCTAGGCAAGCGCTTCCCCCACGAACTGTCCGGCGGCCAGCAGCAACGTGTCGCCCTCGCCCGCGCCCTCGCCCCGGAGCCGCAACTGCTGCTGCTGGACGAACCCTTCTCCAACCTCGATGGCGAACTGCGGCGCAAGCTCAGCCATGAGGTGCGCGACATCCTCAAGGCACGCGGCACCAGTGCGATCCTGGTCACCCATGATCAGGAAGAAGCCTTCGCCGTCAGCGATCAAGTGGGTGTGTTCAAGGAAGGCCGGCTGGAGCAGTGGGACACGCCCTACAACCTCTACCACGAACCGCAGACACCTTACGTCGCGAGTTTTATCGGCCAGGGTTATTTCATTCGTGGCCAACTGAGCTCGCCCGAATCCGTCAGCACCGAACTGGGTGACCTGCGCGGCAATCGCGCCTACACCTGGCCGACCGGCGGCGCGGTGGATGTGCTGCTGCGCCCGGATGACATCGTCTATGCGCCGGACAGCGCGTTGAAAGCACGGATCGTCGGCAAGACGTTCCTCGGCGCATCGACCTTGTACCGCTTGCAACTGCCGACTGGCGCGCAACTGGAATCGATTTTCCCCAGCCATGCCGATCATCAGGTAGGGGCGGATGTGGGGATTCGCGTGGCGGCTGAACATCTGGTGCTGTTTCAGGCCTCGGGCAGCGTTGCCGCGCAGATCCCTCAAGCCGAATCCGGCGTACGACGCCACAGCCCGACCTGAAAACACAGAGAACACATGTGGGAGGGAGCTTGCCCCCTCCCACATTGGAGTTCACCGGAGCCTGAGATTACTCCCTGCCAATCGGCGCGAACTTGGCCTGGGTGTGTTCAGCCAGCACCTGCGCCGACAGCTCCACCTCCAGCCCCCTTCTGCCCGCACTGACAAAAATCGTTGCAAACGGCGGCGCCGTCACATCGATAAATGTGCGCAGACGCTTCTTCTGCCCCAGCGGGCTGATGCCTCCCAACAGGTAGCCGGTAGAACGCTGGGCCGCAGCCGGGTCGGCCATTTCTACTTTTTTCACCCCCGCCGCCTGCGCCAAGGCTTTCAAGTCCAGACTTCCGACGACCGGCACCACCGCCACCAATAATTCGCCCTTTTCACTGCTGGCTAATAAGGTCTTGAACACTTGCGCCGGGTCTAGGCTCAATTTCTCTGCGGCTTCCAGACCATAGGAAGCGGCCTTGGGATCGTGTTCATAACTGTGGATGCGATGTTCGGCGCGAACTTTTTTCAACAAATCCAATGCGGGGGTCATGACGTCTCCGGCGGTGGCTAACAGATGGCCAATTCTAGGCCAAGCCCACGTAAAACGCTCTAGTGCGCACCTCTCTCCAGCCGATAGTCCGTGGAGCAAGCATGATCATTCATCAAACCCATAGTTAGAAAGTGACTGACCGTTCACTTTCGACCTTTGACAGCGGTCATTCTTGTCTATATTTTTTCGCTTACGAACACTGTACGAATATTCCTACAGCGCTCCAGCAGTAAGCCGTGCCTTGGATGGGGATCCTCGTCACGGTGAAAATCGCGCAACCGTCCGTTGAGGCGGTGCGCCAGACAAGAACAACAATCGAGGTTTTCCATGACAACTGCTCTTCAACAGCCTTCACTTTCGAGCCAATGCATGGCCGAATTCCTGGGGACTGCGCTTCTGATCTTCTTCGGTACAGGATGTGTCGCTGCGCTCAAGGTCGCGGGTGCCAGCTTTGGTCTGTGGGAAATCAGCATTATCTGGGGGATCGGCGTCAGCATGGCGATCTACCTGAGCGCCGGTATTTCCGGGGCTCACCTCAATCCAGCCGTCAGCATCGCCCTGTGCCTTTTCGCCGATTTCGAAAAGCGCAAACTGCCTTTCTATATCCTTGCCCAAGTGGCCGGCGCGTTCTGCTCCGCTGCGCTGGTGTACACGCTCTACAGCAATCTGTTTTTCGATTACGAACAAACCCACCATCTGGTGCGCGGTACCCAGGCCAGCCTGGAATTGGCCTCAGTGTTCTCCACGTATCCACATGCCCTGCTGAGTACTGCACAGGCGTTCCTGGTGGAAATGGTCATCACCGCCATCCTGATGGGCGTGATCATGGCCCTGACCGATGACAACAATGGCTTGCCACGCGGCCCGTTGGCTCCGCTGCTGATCGGCCTGCTGATTGCAGTGATTGGCAGTGCCATGGGGCCGTTGACCGGCTTTGCGATGAACCCGGCGCGGGATTTCGGGCCCAAGCTGATGACCTTTTTCGCGGGTTGGGGTGAAATGGCCTTTACTGGCGGGCGCGATATTCCTTACTTCCTCGTACCCGTTTTCGCGCCGATTGTCGGCGCATGCCTGGGTGCTGCGGCCTATCGCGGGCTGATTGCCCGTCATCTGCCGAGCGCCGCACCTGCTGTAGCTGAAACCCAAGACACCGCCGTCACTGGCGAAACCCGTATTTCCTGATAACACCGCCTGGTCCCTACTGCCCTTTTAGTGGCCCAGGCTGTTGATCCACTCCCTTATTTCTCGTCCAAGGCAATCGACATGACCGACATTCAGAATAAGAACTACATCATTGCCCTTGATCAGGGCACCACCAGTTCGCGGGCGATCATCTTTGATCGTGACGCTAACGTGGTCTGCACCGCCCAGCGTGAATTCGCTCAGCACTACCCGCAAGCTGGCTGGGTCGAACACGATCCGATGGAAATCTTCGCCACCCAGAGCGCGGTCATGGTCGAAGCCCTGGCCCAGGCTGGTCTGCACCATGACCAGGTCGCCGCCATCGGTATCACTAACCAGCGTGAAACCACCGTGGTGTGGGACAAAATCACCGGCCGCCCGATCTACAACGCCATCGTCTGGCAATGTCGCCGCAGCACCGAGATCTGCCAGCAGCTCAAGCGTGACGGCCACGAACAGTACATCAGCGACACCACCGGCCTGGTCACCGACCCGTACTTCTCCGGCACCAAGCTCAAGTGGATCCTCGATAACGTCGAAGGCAGCCGCGAGCGCGCACGCAACGGCGAGCTGCTGTTCGGCACCGTGGACAGCTGGCTGATCTGGAAATTTACCGGCGGCAAGACCCACGTCACCGATTACACCAACGCGTCACGCACCATGCTCTTCAACATCCACACGTTGGAGTGGGACGCGAAGATGCTGGAGATCCTCGACGTTCCGCGCGAAATGCTGCCGGAAGTGAAATCCTCCTCGGAAATCTATGGCCGCACCAAAAGCGGCATTGCCATTGGCGGTATTGCCGGTGACCAGCAAGCGGCGCTGTTCGGCCAGATGTGCGTGGAAGCCGGCCAGGCCAAGAACACCTACGGCACCGGCTGCTTCCTGCTGATGAACACCGGCGACAAAGCGGTGAAATCCAAGCACGGCATGTTGACCACCATCGCCTGCGGCCCGCGTGGCGAAGTGGCTTACGCCCTGGAAGGCGCGGTCTTCAACGGTGGTTCCACCGTGCAGTGGCTGCGCGATGAACTGAAGATCATCGCCGACGCCACCGACACCGAATACTTCGCCGGCAAGGTCAAGGACAGCAATGGTGTGTATCTGGTCCCAGCCTTCACCGGCCTGGGCGCTCCGTACTGGGACCCCTACGCCCGTGGCGCGCTGTTCGGCCTGACCCGTGGCGTACGTGTTGATCACATTATTCGTGCAGCCCTGGAGTCGATTGCCTACCAGACCCGCGACGTTCTCGACGCCATGCAGCAGGACTCCGGCGAACGCCTCAAAGCCCTGCGTGTGGACGGCGGCGCGGTCGCCAACAACTTCCTGATGCAGTTCCAGGCCGACATCCTCGGCACCCAGGTCGAGCGCCCGCAAATGCGCGAGACCACGGCATTGGGCGCCGCCTACCTGGCAGGCCTGGCCTGTGGTTTCTGGGGCAGCCTGGACGAGTTGCGTGGCAAGGCGGTGATCGAGCGCGAATTCGAACCACAGCTGGATGAAGCGGCCAAAGAGAAACTCTACGCCGGATGGCAAAAAGCCGTCAGCCGCACCCGCGATTGGGAACCGCACGAAGGCGCCGAATAAGCCAAGCGCCGGTTGTAACTGGTCGGGAGCAGATTCCTGCGTCATCATGGGCCACTTTTGTATGGCAGCCCAAAGGACGCCCCATGAATCTGCCTCCCCGCCAACAACAAATCCTCGAACTGGTCCGCGAACGCGGCTACGTGAGTATCGAGGAAATGGCGCAGTTGTTCGTTGTCACCCCGCAAACCATCCGCCGCGATATCAACCAGCTGGCGGACGCCAATCTGCTGCGCCGCTACCACGGCGGCGCAGCCTATGACTCCAGCGTTGAAAACACCGCGTACGCCATGCGTGCCGACCAGATGCGCGACGAGAAACAGCGCATCGGCGAAGCCATCGCCGCGCAAATCCCCGATCACGCCTCGCTGTTCATCAATATCGGCACCACGACCGAGTCCATCGCCCGTGCGCTGCTCAATCACAACCACCTGAAAATCATCACCAACAACCTCAACGTCGCCACCATGCTCAGCGCCAAGGATGACTTCGACGTGCTGCTGACCGGCGGTAACGTAAGGCGTGACGGCGGCGTGGTGGGCCAGGCCAGCGTGGACTTCATCAACCAGTTCAAGGTCGATTTTGCCTTGGTCGGTATCAGCGGCATTGATGAAGACGGCAGCCTGCTGGATTTCGATTACCAGGAAGTCAGGGTTTCCCAAGCAATCATCGCCAATGCGCGCCAGGTGATCCTGGCGGCCGACTCCAGCAAATTCGGGCGCAACGCCATGATTCGCCTGGGGCCGATCAGCCTGGTGGACTGTTTGGTGACCGACCAGCAGCCGGTGCCGGCGTTGGTGCAGTTGCTCAATGAGCATAAGGTTCGGCTGGAAGTCGTGTAGCGCCTGCAACACCGCCATCGGGGGCAAGCCCCCTCCCCCCTTTGAATGTGCACACCGATCAAAATGTGGGAGGGGGCTTGCCCCCGATTGCGATCTATCCGACACCCACCCTCCAAGAATCATGTTCACAATTCTTCCTTTCCCTACCCTTTGATGAGTTTTTTCAATCAAAGTCGGGTGGCTGTGCCCGCGTTTATCAGCTACCATTTTCGCAAATGAACATTTATGTTCGAATTCAAAGACGAAAAAATCGCGAGGCCAGCCGATGAACCCTTCCACCTTGCCTGCCCCACCGCTTGCCGAAATCTATGACGTTGCCGTGATCGGCGGCGGGATCAACGGCGTCGGCATAGCAGCGGACGCAGCCGGTCGCGGTTTGTCGGTGTTCCTTTGCGAAAAGGACGACCTGGCCAGCCACACCTCCTCCGCCAGCAGCAAGCTGATCCACGGTGGCCTGCGCTACCTGGAGCATTACGAATTCCGCCTGGTGCGTGAAGCGCTGGCCGAACGTGAAGTGCTGCTGGCCAAGGCCCCGCACATCGTCAAGCAGATGCGCTTTGTATTGCCGCACCGCCCGCATCTGCGCCCGGCGTGGATGATCCGCGCAGGCCTGTTCCTGTACGACCACCTGGGCAAGCGTGAAAAGCTCGCCGGCTCCAAAAGCCTCAAGTTCGGCGCCGACAGCCCGTTGAAAAGCGAAATCACCAAGGGTTTCGAGTATTCCGACTGCTGGGTCGATGACGCCCGCCTGGTCGTACTCAACGCCATGGCCGCCCGTGAAAAAGGCGCGCACATCCACACCCAGACCCGTTGCATCAGCGCACACCGCAGCAACGGCATGTGGGACATGAACATGGAACGCGCCGATGGCAGCCTCTTCTCGATCCGCGCCCGCGCGCTGGTGAACGCCGCTGGCCCGTGGGTCGCCAAATTCATCAAGGACGACCTGAAGCTGGATTCGCCCTACGGCATCCGCCTGATCCAGGGCAGCCACCTGATCGTGCCGAAACTGTACGAGGGCGCCCACGCGCACATCCTGCAGAACGAAGACCAACGCATCGTTTTTACCATTCCGTACCTGAACCACCTGACCATCATCGGCACCACTGACCGCGAATACACCGGCGACCCGGCGAAAGTGGCGATCACCGAAGGTGAAACCGACTACATGCTCAAGGTGGTCAACGCACACTTCAAGAAGCAACTGAGCCGCGATGACATCGTCCACACCTACTCAGGCGTGCGTCCGCTGTGCAACGACGAGTCGGATAACCCATCGGCCATCACCCGCGACTACACCTTGTCACTGTCTGGTGGTTCGGGCGAGGCGCCGATCCTGTCGGTGTTTGGCGGCAAGCTGACCACCTATCGCAAGCTTGCCGAGTCGGCGATGGCGCAATTGGCCCCGTACTTCACCCAGATGCGCCCGAGCTGGACCGCCAAGGCCAGCCTGCCGGGCGGCGAACACATGACCACGCCAGAAGCGCTGGCCGAAGCGATTCGTAGCAAATTCGACTGGGTGCCAAGCGAAATCGCACGCCGCTGGTCCACCACCTACGGCAGCCGCAGCTGGCGCCTGCTGGAGGGCGTGCAATCGCTGGCCGACCTCGGCGACCACCTGGGTGGTGGCCTGTATACCCGCGAAGTCGACTACCTGTGTGCTGAAGAATGGGTGACCCAACCGCAGGACGTGCTGTGGCGCCGCACCAAGCTTGGCCTGTTCACCACCCCGCAAGAGCAGGACAACCTGCAACGCTATCTGTCCCAGGTTGAGCAGAACCGCAGCAAGACCCAGGCGGCCTGACAGACGCATCGTACAAAAGCCCCTGCGCCGTGAGGCCCAGGGGCTTTTTTATGCTGGCCAGATCATTCGGTTTTCCGAACGCGACACCCCGGCCTAGTCGGTTTGCCGGATTAAACAGTTACATATTTACCGTCACACAAAGTTAATAACCATATAAATCAACCAGTTAAGCTTTTACGCCTGGCCTGGCACGACTCATGCTCTACACTCTTGGACGATTGCCTGGGACGCCTCAGGAGCCGTCAAGGGCATTCGCTGTACAAGAGAGCCGTCTAACTGGCTTCATAAAAAAAACAAATGTCGAGGAAGTATTGATGCGCATCGTTCCCCATATCCTGGGCGCAGCTGTCGCTGCTGCTCTGATCAGCACTCCAGTTTTTGCCGCCGAACTCACCGGCACACTGAAGAAAATCAACGACTCCGGCACCATCACCCTCGCTCACCGCGACAGCTCCATTCCGTTTTCCTACATCGCGGATGGTTCGGGCAAACCCGTTGGTTACTCCCACGACATTCAAGTGGCTGTCGTTGAGCAACTGAAAAAAGACCTGAACAAGCCCGACCTGAAGACCAAGTACAACCTGGTCACTTCGCAAACCCGTATCCCGCTGATCCAGAACGGCACTGCGGACCTTGAGTGCGGCTCCACCACCAACAACACCGAGCGCGCCCAGCAAGTCGACTTCACCGTCAACATCTTCGAAATCGGCACCCGCCTGCTGGTCAAGAAAGACAAGGAAGGCAAGCCGTCCTACGCTGACTTCGCTGACCTCAAAGGCAAGAACGTCGTGACCACCGCCGGCACCACGTCCGAGCGCATCATCAAAGCGATGAACGCCGACAAGCAGATGGGCATGAACGTCATCTCCGCCAAAGACCACGGCGAATCCTTCCAGATGCTCGAAAGCGGCCGCGCCGTTGCGTTCATGATGGACGACGCCCTGCTGGCCGGTGAAGAAGCCAAGGCCAAGAAGCCGGACGACTGGGTCATTACCGGTACTCCGCAGTCCTTCGAAGCCTACGCTTGCATGGTTCGCAAAGGCGACCCGGACTTCAAGAAAGCCGTGGATGACGCCATTGTCGCCCTGTACAAGTCCGGCGAGATCAACAAGATCTACGCCAAATGGTTCGAAAGCCCGATCCCACCGAAAGGCCTGAACCTGAACTTCCCGATGAGCGACAAAGTCAAGGATCTGATCGCTAACCCTAGCGACAAACCAGCGCCAGAAGTAAAAATCTGATACCTGACTAAGCTTATGTCCTGAGGGAGCCAACCCTCCCTCAGGCGTCTGTAATTACCTGCTGGCTTTAACTTGGAACACTCGACCTGGCGGTTTTCGAGCCGATCGCGTGTGCCTGGCGTTCATCGTCAGGTGGGAATGGATCTTCCCCAAGCGGGTGCTTGTACATCGATCGACTTCGAGGGGAGACCCTAATGAATTACAACTGGGACTGGGGCGTGTTCTTCAAGTCCACCGGCGTGGGCAGCGAGACTTATCTCGACTGGTACATCGCCGGCCTGGGCTGGACCATTGCCATCGCTGTCGTGGCGTGGATTATCGCCTTGCTGCTGGGCTCCGTTCTGGGGGTCATGCGCACGGTGCCGAACCGCCTCGTATCGGGCATCGCGACCTGCTACGTGGAACTGTTTCGTAATGTGCCGCTGCTGGTTCAGCTGTTCATCTGGTATTTCCTGATACCCGACCTGCTGCCGCAAAACCTGCAGGACTGGTACAAACAGGACCTCAACCCGACCACCTCGGCCTACCTGAGCGTCGTCGTGTGCCTGGGCCTGTTCACCGCTGCCCGTGTGTGTGAGCAAGTGCGCACCGGCATCCAGGCGCTGCCACGTGGCCAAGAGGCCGCTGCGCGCGCCATGGGCTTCAAGCTGCCGCAGATCTACTGGAACGTGCTGCTGCCCCAGGCCTACCGCATCATCATTCCGCCGCTTACCTCGGAATTCCTCAACGTGTTCAAGAACTCTTCCGTGGCGTCCTTGATCGGCTTGATGGAACTGCTGGCGCAAACCAAACAGACCGCCGAGTTCTCGGCCAACCTGTTTGAAGCCTTCACCCTGGCCACGCTGATCTACTTCACCCTGAACATGAGCCTTATGCTGCTGATGCGTGTGGTCGAGAAGAAAGTCGCGGTGCCCGGCCTGATCTCCGTGGGGGGTAAATAATGGAACTCGATTTCAGCGGCATCATCCCCGCCATCCCGGGCCTGTGGAACGGCATGGTCATGACCCTGCAGTTGATGGTCATGGGCGTGATCGGCGGCATCGCACTGGGGACGATCCTGGCGCTGATGCGCCTGTCGTCCAGCAAACTGCTGTCGCGCGTGGCCGGCGCCTACGTGAACTACTTCCGCTCGATCCCGCTGCTGCTGGTGATCACCTGGTTCTACCTGGCGGTGCCGTTCGTGTTGCGCTGGATCACCGGCGAAGACACCCCGATCGGTGCGTTCACCTCCTGCGTCGTGGCCTTCATGATGTTCGAAGCCGCGTACTTCTGTGAGATCGTGCGGGCCGGCGTGCAGTCGATCCCCAAGGGCCAGATGGGCGCAGCACAAGCGATGGGCATGACCTATGGCCAGACCATGCGCCTGATCATCCTGCCCCAGGCGTTCCGCAAGATGACCCCGTTGCTGCTGCAACAGAGCATCATCCTGTTCCAGGACACCTCGCTGGTCTACACCGTGGGCCTGGTGGACTTCCTCAACTCCGCCCGCTCCAACGGCGACATCATCGGCCGCTCCAATGAGTTCCTGATCTTTGCCGGTGTCGTCTACTTCATCATCAGCTTTTCCGCCTCGCTGCTGGTCAAGCGTCTGCAAAAAAGGTTTGCCGTATGATCTCTATCAAGAACATCAACAAGTGGTATGGCGACTTCCAGGTGCTGACCGATTGCAGCACTGATGTCAAAAAAGGCGAAGTGATCGTGGTGTGCGGGCCTTCGGGCTCGGGTAAGTCCACGCTGATCAAGTGCGTCAACGCGCTGGAACCCTTTCAGAAGGGCGACATCGTGGTCGACGGCACCTCCATCGCCGACCCGAAGACTAACCTGCCGAAATTGCGTTCGCGCGTGGGCATGGTGTTCCAGCACTTCGAACTGTTCCCGCACCTGACCATCACCGAAAACCTGACCATCGCGCAGATCAAGGTCCTGGGCCGCAGCAAGGAAGAAGCCACCAAGAAAGGCCTGCAACTGCTGGAGCGCGTCGGCCTGTCGGCGCACGCCCACAAGCACCCCGGCCAACTCTCCGGTGGCCAACAGCAACGTGTGGCGATTGCCCGCGCCCTGGCCATGGACCCGATCGTCATGCTGTTCGACGAACCGACCTCGGCCCTGGACCCGGAAATGGTCAACGAAGTGCTGGACGTGATGGTGCAACTGGCCCATGAAGGCATGACCATGATGTGCGTGACCCACGAAATGGGTTTCGCCCGTAAAGTCGCCGACCGCGTGATCTTCATGGACGCCGGCAAGATCATCGAAGACTGCCCGAAAGAAGAATTCTTCGGCGACATCAGCGCCCGCTCCGAGCGTGCACAGCACTTCCTTGAGAAAATCCTGCAGCACTAAGCCCTACACAGCTGCCACTGTAGGAACATGGCCAATGTGGGAGGGGCTTGCCCTCTCCCACATTGGATCGCGCAGGCCGGTAAGCTCTGGTTGACCCAAGGCATCTGTGATGAAATGCGACCCCAACCAATTTCGCGCCGCACCGCCATCACTTGCCGTGAAGCCTCGTCTGATTCGCCAACTGTTCCTGCCGCCGTTGATCGTCGCCCTGATGATCGGCCTGGGTTATATCGGCTTCTGGATCAGCGAGTACTACGGCATCCGCACCCTCAGCGACACCGGCGAACGCCAGTTGGAGCTGCATGCCCGCACCGTCGAAAGTGAACTCAGCAAATACACCTACCTGCCCAGCCTGCTGGAGCTGGAGACCAGCGTCTCGCAGTTGCTCGCCGACCCGAGCCAGGAAACCCGTAAAAGCGTCAACGATTACCTCGAAGGCCTGAACCGACGCAGTCGCAGTCGGGCCATTTATGTGATGGACACCACCGGCCGGGTGCTGGCCACCAGTAACTGGCGCGATGCCGACAGTTATCAGGGCGAAGACCTGTCCTTCCGCGCCTATTTCCAGAACGCCGTGCGCGGCCAGCCCGGACGTTTCTACGGCATCGGCAGCACCAACGGCGAACCCGGCTATTACCTGGCCCACGGCCTGGAAGAGCACGGCAAGATCATCGGCGTCGCAGTGGTCAAGGTGCGTCTCGAAGCCCTGGAAGAACGCTGGCAACGTGCGCGCCTGGAAGCGTTCGTCAGCGACGAGAACGGCATCATCATTCTCTCCAGCGACCCGGCCCGCCGCCTCAAGGCCGTGCGCCCGCTGAGCGATGAGACCAAGGATCGCCTGGCCCACAGCCTGCAATATTACTGGGCAACACTGAACGAGCTGGAACCGCTGGCCCGTGAACGCCTGAACGAAGGCACCGAAAAACTGACCTTCCCGGCCAACAGCGAGGTGGTCAACGACGAACACGAAGTCAGCTACCTGGCGCAAACCCGCCCGCTCTACGACACGCCGTGGAATTTCACCCTGCTCACCCCGCTCAATGACCTGCGCCGCGCAGCGATCAACCAGGGCATCCTGGTGGCTGTGGCCTTTGGCCTGGTGGCTTTCCTGCTGATCGCCTGGAACGAGCGGCGCAAGGTCATCGCCACCCGCCTCGCCGCGCGTGAAGCGCTGCAGGAAGCCAACAGCCAGTTGGAACGTCGGATTGCCGAACGCACCGCCGACCTGCGTGCCAGCAATGAACGGCTCAAGGGCCAGATCCGCGAACGGCGCCAGGCCGAAGAGACCCTGCGTCGCGCCCAGGATGAGCTGGTGCAGGCCGGCAAACTGGCGGCCATCGGCCAGATGTCCACCAGCATCGCCCACGAATTGAACCAACCGCTGGCGGCGTTGCGCACCTTGTCCGGCAACACTGTGCGCTTCCTGGAGCGCGGCGCCCTGGACACCGCCAGCGCCAACCTCAAGACCATCAACGAACTGATCGACCGCATGGGGCGCATCACCGCCAGCCTGCGCTCCTTTGCCCGGCGCGGTGATGACCAGGGCGAAGCCAACCTCGCCAAGGCGGTGGACGCCGCGTTCCAGGTACTGGGCGCACGCCTGGACAGCCTGGCACTGACGGTGCACCGCGACTTCGCTGCGGCCCAACTGCAGATCGACCAGACGCGCCTGGAGCAGATCCTGGTCAACCTGATCGGCAACGCCCTCGACGCCATGCAGGCCCAACCCACCCCTGAACTGTGGCTGGAAGGCAGCGTTGCCGAAGGCAAATACCGCCTGTATGTGCGCGACAACGGCCACGGCATCGACGCCGAGGCGCGCAAGCATTTGTTCGAACCGTTCTTCACCACCAAGCCCGGCGAGCAAGGCCTGGGCCTGGGCCTGACCCTGTCCGCCAGCCTCGCGGCGGCCACCGGCGGCAACCTCGCCGTGGAACACCCGGCCAGTGGTGGTACTGCCTTTGTCCTGAGCCTGCCATTGGTGGGCGCTCAAAAAGCTGAGTCGACATGAATATTGATCCTCAAGACCTCACCGTGCTGATCGTCGAAGACGACCCCCATGTGCTGCTCGGCTGCCAGCAGGCGCTGGCGCTGGAAGATATTCCCAGCGTCGGCGTAGGCAGTGCCGAAGAGGCGTTGAAGCGCATCGGCGAGAACTTCGCGGGCATCGTGATCAGCGACATCCGCCTGCCGGGCATCGACGGCCTGGAGCTGCTGACCCGCGTCAAGGCCCTGGATAAAAGCCTGCCGGTGGTGCTGATTACCGGGCACGGCGATATTTCCATGGCCGTCGGCGCCATGCGCAACGGCGCGTACGATTTCATGGAAAAGCCCTTCTCTCCCGAACGCCTCGTGGATGTCGCCCGGCGTGCCCTGGAGCAACGCGCACTGGCGCGGGAAGTCTGGTCACTGCGCCGTCAGTTGGCCGAACGCGACTCCCTGGAAGGCCGCATCATCGGCCGCTCCCCGGCCATGCAGAACCTGCGCGAGCTGATCGCCAACGTCGCCGACACCTCGGCCAACGTGCTGATCGAAGGCGAGACCGGCACCGGCAAGGAGCTGGTCGCCCGCTGCCTGCATGATTTCAGCCGGCGTCACTCGCACCAGTTCGTCGCGCTCAACTGCGGCGGCCTGCCCGAAAACCTGTTCGAAAGCGAGATTTTCGGCCATGAAGCCAACGCTTTCACCGGCGCCGGCAAACGCCGTATCGGCAAAATCGAACACGCCCATGAAGGCACGCTGTTCCTCGATGAAGTGGAAAGCATGCCGATCAACCTGCAGATCAAATTGCTGCGGGTCTTGCAGGAACGCACCCTGGAACGCCTGGGTTCGAACCAGAGCGTGGCGGTGGATTGCCGAGTGATCGCCGCCACCAAGTCCGACCTCGACGAACTGAGCCGCGCCAGCCAGTTCCGCAGTGACCTGTACTACCGCCTCAACGTGGTCACCCTGGAACTGCCGCCTTTGCGCGAGCGCCGGGAAGACATCCTGCAACTGTTCGAACACTTCCTGCAGCAGTCGTCCCTGCGCTTCGACCGCAGCGTGCCGGAGCTGGACAACCAGACCTTGTCGAGCCTGATGAGCCACGACTGGCCCGGCAACGTGCGTGAACTGCGCAACGTCGCCGAACGCTTCGCCCTCGGCCTGCCCGCCTTCAAGAAGAGCGGCGCCGGCAGCGGCAACCAGGGCGTGGCCTTCACCGAGGCGGTGGAAGCGTTTGAGCGCAACCTGCTCAGCGACGCCCTGCAACGCAGCGGCGGCAACCTGACCCAGGCCAGCCAGGAGCTGGGGATGGCCAAGACCACGCTGTTCGACAAGGTCAAGAAATACGGGTTGAGTCACTGATGGATCTATTCCTGAAGGCCGCCCTTGGCGCGGCGGTGGTACTGATCCTGGCCGCGCTGGCCAAGACCAGGAACTATTACATCGCGGGGTTGGTGCCGCTGTTTCCAACCTTTGCGCTGATCGCCCATTACATCGTCGGCAAGGGCCGTTCGGTGGACGATTTGAAGACCACGATCCTGTTCGGGATGTGGTCGATCATTCCGTACTTTGTGTATTTGGCGACGTTGTATGTGCTGGTGGATCGGATGCGGTTGGAGGCGTCATTGGCCTTGGCGGCGGTAGCGTGGTTGATGGCGGCGACGGTGCTGGTCAGCGTCTGGGTGCGCCTCCACACCTGACACACCACAGTCAAAATGTGGGAGGGGGCTCGCCCCCGATAGCGGCGTGTCAGTCACCTTATCTTTAACTGACCCACTGCCATCGGGGGCAAGCCCCCTCCCACATTTTTTATCCCGGTTGGGTCAGCGGACTATTTTGTCGACTTGAATGCCCAGCTTCTTGAGGCGATACCAAAAGCTGCGCTCGGAAATCCCGATCTTCGCCGCCGCCGCAGCCTGCACCCCGTTGCTCTCGTGCAACGCCGCCAGTATGTAGGCCTTCTCCACCTCCGCCAGCGCCGCATCCAGGTCCTGGGGAATCCCCGGTCCATCGCTGAGGATCGCCGTCACGCCGCCCTCGCCCGGCTTCGACGCAAACAGATACCCCGGCAAATCTATATCCTCGATCACCGGCGACGCCGCCACGATGGTCGCGCGCTCCACGCAGTTTTGCAGCTCGCGGATATTGCCCGGCCAGTGATACGCCGCCATGGCCTGCAACGCCTCGGGGCTGAAGCCGGTGATGCGTTTGCCGGCGGTGGCGCTGAGGCTGTGGGCGAAGTGACGCGCCAGCGGGGCGATGTCTTCCACGCGCTCGCGCAGGGCCGGTAACGGGATCGGGAACACGTTGAGGCGGTAATACAGGTCTTCGCGAAACTCCTTATTGGCTACCGCTTCCAGCAGGTTCTTGTTGGTGGCCGCGATCACCCGCACGTCGACTTTGCGTTCGCGAGGGTCGCCCACCGGCTCGATGACCCGCTCCTGCAAGGCGCGCAGGATCTTGGCCTGCAACGCCAAAGGCATATCGCCGACTTCATCGAGGAACAGCGTGCCTTTGTCGGCCTGCATGAAGCGCCCTACCCGGTCCGCGACTGCGCCAGTGAACGCGCCCTTGCGGTGGCCGAACATTTCGCTTTCCAGCAACCCTTCCGGGATCGCCGCGCAGTTGACCGCCACGAAAGGTTTGTCGGCACGGCTGCCGTGCTTGTGGATGGCACGGGCGACCATTTCCTTGCCGGTGCCGCTTTCGCCGGTCAGCAGGATGGTGGCGCTGCTGTCACGTACCGAGTCCACCGCTTGCAACACCGTGCGAAACGCCGGGCTGTCGCCCACCAGGCTGTCGAACTGCGCATGCTCATCCAGCTCGGCGCGCAGGCGTGCGTTGTCGCGCATGATGTCGCGAAACTGCAACGCCTTGCTGACGGTGATGTCCAGCTCATCGATATCGAACGGCTTGGCGATGTAGTCATAGGCGCCGTTGCGCATCGACTGCACCGCATTTTTCACCGTGCTGTAGGCGGTCATCACGATCACCGGCACGTGGGGGTAGCGCACCTTGATCTCCGCCAGCAGCGCCGGCCCGTCCATGCCCGGCATGCGCCAGTCGCTGATCACCAGGTCAATGTCTTCCTGCTCCAGCAACTTGAGCGCATGCAGGCCGTTACCGGCGATAAATACCTGGATGCCGTTCTGACTCAGGGCCGACGCCAGCAGGTCACAGAGCTTGGGTTCGTCGTCGACCACCAGAATGTTATGCGTCATGACTGTCCTCGTCGTATTCGCCCATCGCCGGAATGTACAGGCTGAAGGTGGCGCCAGCATCTTTCTCGCTGGCGCATTCGATGCTGCCGTCGTGACTTTCCATGATCGAATAGACTTTGGCCAGGCCCAGGCCGGTACCTGAGGCCTTGGTGGTCACGAATGGCGTAAAGATGCGCTCGACCATCTCTGCTGCAATGCCCTGGCCGGTATCGGCAATGCTGATAACGGTGTGGTCGTTCACTGTGCGAATCCCCAGCGTCAGGCGCCCGCCGTCGGGCATCGCGTCGATGGCGTTGAGAATAAGGTTGAGGCACGCCTGTTTAAGCTGCTTTGCATCCGCGTAGATCGTCGCGCCCGGTGCCTGGTCGTCGATCTGCGTATCAATGTTATGTGTCGCCAGTTCCGGCGCGCAGAAGCCGAGGATCTCCTCCACCAGCGCACGCACCGGCTGCACCACCCGTAGCGGCGGGTTGGGCTTGGCGAAGTCGAGGAACTCGGTGATCAGGTCGTTGATGCGGCTGACTTCACTGATCACGTATTCCAGGTGGCGCTTGTCGGTGTCCGGCAGGTCGGCGCGGCGGTGCAACAACTGGGTGGCGGTCTTGATGATGCCCAGCGGGTTGCGGATCTCGTGGGCAAGGCCCATGGCGACTTCACCCAACGCGTGCAGGCGGTCACGTCGGCGCAGTTGGGCCTCAAGGTGATGCAACTCGCCAAGGCGCTCGGTCATATGGTTGAAGGTGCTGCTCAACTGCGCCAGCTCATCGCCGCCGCTGACCGCCACGCGGTGCGTGTAATTGCCCGAGATCACCGCCCCCACGCCTTCGGACAAATCCCGCAGCGGCCGGGTCAGGCGCCGCGACACCAGCACCCCCGCCGCCAGCGACAGCGCCGAGCTGACCAGGAAAATCAGCACGAACAGGTTGCTCTGGTTGACCAGCCCCATCAGGCTGCTATGGCGCAGCAGACCGCTGAAGATCACGCCTTGCAAATCGCCGGCATCGTTGAAGATCGGCCAGTACAAACCGCTGTAGTTATTGGTGAACTGCTCGCTGGGCTGGCGAGTGGCGCGCATGGCGGTTTCGACAGTCTTGGGGATGCGCGACGGGTGATCCTCAAAGCGCTGGGTCGAGAAGATTTCCGAGAACCCCTCCGGGTTGGCCAGGTACAGGCGCAGGTCGAGGGAATGCACATCGGCCACGCTGGTCAGGAAACTGCTGTCCAGGTAGGTACCGACCAGCAGCAGGTAGTCGACGCCGTCCCGGCTGGTCTCGAAGGTGGAGACCACGATACCGGTGGTGGCCCCGCCCACCTTGACCGTTTGCAGCACCGTATTCTTGGCCAGGCTGATCTGCTGCACGATGTCATCGGCGGCGGTGGTGAACACCACTTTTCGATCACTGGCGCGGATCAGCGCCACCACGTCGATGTCCGTGGCATCAGCAATGTCGGCCGTCAGCCGGTCGTGTCGGGCGGCTTGCTTGTTGTCCGGCGGGCTGATGTAGCGCAGGAACAGCTTGGCCATGCGCGCGTTGTCGTGAAGGATGTCGCCGATCTCGTCCTTGACGATCTTGGTCGACTCTTGCAGCCAAATGCGCACGTTACTGTCGAAAATCTGCGACAGCGTGCTAGCGGCCAGTTCCGCCGCGATCATGGTGGGAACCACGCTGACCAACCAGAACGCCAGCACCAGCTTGCGCTGGACGCTCCAGCGCGAAATGGCAAAGGGGCGGGCTTTCTGGCGGGTCTTGGTGATCATCAGGTTTCGCTTATCGCAGCAGCCATGGCAGGGTCGGAACGATCCGGTCGAATAAACAGTTTTACCAACTTGAGCAGGCCGTTGACCAGCCGGTTGCGATGCCGGAAGAACACGCTGTTGCCCTGGAACTCGCAGCCCAGGCGCAGCTTACTGGCATACCCGGCCTGGCCGCACTCGTACAGCGCAATCTTGTGCTCAATACAGTAGTCGACGTTGGTCAGCCAACTGCGGAAATACAGGTTGTAGTCACGGGTAAACGCCACGTCATGCCCGAAAAACTTATCCACCAGCCGGTGCTCGTCCACCAGCATCAGGTTGAACGCCACCAACTGCGCGTCCACCCAGTAAAGCGCACACACCGCGCGCGATTCAAGGCGTTCGAGCACACCGGTGAAGTAGCTCGCAGGCAGGCGTTCGAACTGCAATTCGGCCCGTGTCAGCGTGGCTTCGTACAGGCGCATGACCTCAGGCAGCACGTCGTCGATATTGCGCCGCCATTCCACCCGTGGGCCGGGCGCGCGCAGTTTGCGGCGCAGGTCCTTGCGCGTGGATTTGCCCAGCGAGCCGAGGTAGGCGTCCACCGAACCATAGGGCAGCGGCAATACGCCGGTGGGCAGGCTCGGCATGGCCTGGAAACCGGCGGCGCGGCAGCTGTCGACCCAGTGCGGATCGTTGCTGGGTGCGTCCTTGACCGCCAACAGGCCGATGCCGAAATCATCGGCGTCGTGGCGCGCGGCTTGCAGCACATGCTTGAGCAACAGCGGGCGGCGCGACTCGGGCACGTGGCTGGCAAATCCGGCATCACAGCGCTCGGCCACCGGCGAGCCGATGGCGTACAGCCCCAACTGCAAGACGCCGGGCCACAGCCGCTCCAGGCGTTCGGTCAAGCGCTTGCCGGCGCCGGACACCGTGGTGTCGAGGCGGTAATGGGTGATGAACGCGGGCGCGACCGCCACCAGGGTTCCATCTTCGTAAACCGCCAGGTAGCGCCATTGGAAATCATCGATGGCGGCGTTTTCCACGGCGACGTAATAGTCCCAGTCCTCCAGGGCACCCGGAAAACAATCGTTCCATGCACTGCGCTGGAGGGCCCGGATGGTGGGGAAGGCTTGGGTGGTGATCACATTGGCTTCCAACTGGAGTTGTTGTGGTGAAAAGAGTGTGTGTGGTGAGCGGGCTTGTCGAATCGTCGCACCGCCCGCGCTGGGTGGCGAAGCAGCCCCAATCCAGGTAATGAGTTTCTCCAGCTAGACCGCAATGGCAGGTTTTGGGGCGGCTTCGCCACCCAGCGCAGGGCAAGCCTGCTCACCACAACAGCCCTGCTCACCACAACAGCCCCGCTCACCACAACAACCCGGTTCACCACAACAGCACTGCTCACCACAGGAAACTTGCCGGCTGATGAAGTCAGCACTCAACTCAATCACCCGCCGGTATTGCAGGTCGACGGTGATCATGTGGTAGCAGTTGTCCAGCAGGATCTTGGTCACCGGCCCACCAAGGTGGCGCTCCACGTAATCGGCGTTCCAGCGGCTGGTGATGTCGTCCTCGATGGAGTGCAGCACCAGCGCCGGCACGTTGATCCGGGGCATGCGTTTCTTGACCACCGCGTTCATCCAGTGCAACTCGCGCACGGTCACGCCTTCCATGGTCAACAACCCCGCTTCGCTGCTCTCGCCTTCCTTCATCTGCCGCTCGACGATCGCCCGCAGCCGTTCATTCTTGATGCCGTACGGCGGCTTCTCGGTGAAGCGGAACAAGCGCACGCCGAAAGGAATGCGGATCAGCAACGGCGTGATAAACGCCATTTTGCTGATGCTCCAACCGTCGTACTTCAAGGTGGTGGAATACATCAGCAGGCCGGCGACCTGGCCCGGATGCTCGGAGGCCAGGTACATCGACATCACCGCGCCCATGGACAAGCCACCGACAAACACCTGCGCGTGCCGCTGCTTGATCTGTACAAACGTCTTGCGCACGCCTTCATACCAGTCACGCCAGCCAGTGGCCTGCAGGTCACTGTTATCACCGCAGTGCCCGGCCAGGGTGGGCACGTACACCGTGCAATTGCCCGCCTTGGCCAGGCCCTTGGCGACCTGGCGCAGTTCGGTCGGAGTGCCGGTCAGGCCGTGGATCAACAGGATCCCGACCGGACCTTCACCGAGAACGAAGCCGGCATCACCTTCGCCGAGGTCGATCTCTGCCCGGCTCACCGCGTGGTCGCTCGCACCAGCAGTTGCTCAAGCAGCTTCAAGCCGAGGTCGATTTCCGGGTAGCTGATTTCCAGTGACGGCGCGAGGGTGATCACGTTCTTGTAGTAACCACCCACGTCGAGGATCAGGCCGAGTTTCTGGCCATCCACCACCATGTCGCCCTTCATGCCTTCTTCGACCATGTAGTCCAGGGTCGCCTTGTCCGGCGTGAAGCCGTCCGGGCCGCAGATTTCGCAGCGCAGCGCCAGGCCCAGGCCGTCGACATCGCCGATGATCGGGAAGCGCTTCTGCAAATCCTGCAGGCCTTCCAGAAAGTATTTGCCCTTGGCCATGACCATTGCGCCGTAGTCGACTTCGTTGGTCATCTTGAACATTTCCAGGCCCACCGCCGTGCCCAACGGGTTGGAGGCAAAGGTGGAGTGGGTCGAGCCTGGCGGGAAGATCTTCGGGTTGATCAGCTCTTCACGGGCCCAGATGCCACCCAGTGGGTTGAGGCCGTTGGTCAGGGCCTTGCCGAACACGATCACATCCGGCTGCACGTCGAAGTGCTCAATCGACCACAGCTTGCCGGTGCGGTAGAAGCCCATCTGGATTTCGTCGGACACCATCAGAATGCCGTGCTGGTCGAGCACGTGCTTGAGCTCACGGTAGAAGTTCATCGGCGGGATCACGTAGCCGCCGGTGCCCTGGATCGGCTCGACGTAAAATGCTGCATATTCGCACTGGTTGGTTTTCGGGTCCCAGACGCCGTTGTATTCGGTCTCGAACAGACGTGCGAATTGCTGCACGCATTGGCTGCCGTACTCTTCTTTCGTCATGCCTTTGGGGCCACGGAAGTGGTACGGGAACGGGATAAAGTTGGCGCGCTCGCCGAAGTGGCCATAGCGGCGACGGTAGCGAAAACTGGAGGTGATCGACGACGCGCCGAGGGTGCGCCCGTGGTAACCGCCTTCGAAGGCGAACATCAGGCTTTTGCCGTTGCTGGCGTTACGCACCACTTTCAGCGAATCCTCGATGGACTGCGAACCGCCGACATTGAAGTGCACGCGCCCGTCCAGCCCGAACTTGTTCTTGGCGTCCACCGCGATCATTTCCGACAGCTCGATCTTGCCCTTGTGCAGGTACTGGCTGGCGATTTGCGGCAGGGTATCGATCTGCTGTTTCAGCGCGTTGTTCAGGCGCGGGTTGGCATAACCGAAGTTGACCGCCGAGTACCACATTTGCAGGTCGAGGTAGGCTTGGTCTTCGGTGTCCCATACGTAGGAGCCTTCGCAGCGGCTGAAAATACGCGGCGGCTCGATGTAGTGGACGGTGTCGCCGTAGGAGCAGTACTTGGCTTCTTTATCCAGGAGGATCTGGTCTTCGGCGGTAGCGATGCGGATATCAGACATGGTGGAAAATTTCCTGTGTGTCGGCAGTGAAGGAGGTCGCGTTGGCGGCAATGCCCTGAGGCAGTTGCGCGAGCAGCGCAGGCACTTGGGCAAAGCTGTCGAAGCGCGCATGGGGAATCTGGTGGGCGACGCAGTACTCGGCGAGGCTGCCCTTGGCGAACACGAAGTCGGCGGTGGAGGCCACGCACATGTCGGACTTGCCGTCGCCGATCACCAGCACGCGCTTGTTGCGCGGCGTGGATTTGCACTTGCAGTTGCCGGACGCGGCGCGGCAGGCGTCGCTGGAATACGGGAAGTCGATGCGCCAGCTGTTCTGGTCGACCTGGCGCAGCCGGTTGGCGAGGATCGGCAGCAAGGTCACGTAGTTGCGCGATAGGATCCGCGCAATGCCTTGCTCGATACCATCGCTGACCACTTCGATGGACGCGCCGAGGCCAATCACGTGATCGACGAAGTCCGGAAAGTCCGGGTCGATCTCGACGCTGTCGAAGTACGCCAGCAACTCGCTGGGGGTGGCCTTGATCAACGCCAGTTGGCGGCTCAGGCATTCGCGTGAACCGATATGCCCATCCAGCCATTGCTGCTCGATGGTTTCCCACTCGGGGCCGGCGAAGCGTTGGAGGACGTTGTCGATAACATCGGTGGGGGTGATGGTCCCGTCGAAGTCGCACACGATATGCCAGTCAATCATTGTGGTTACCTTGATGGAGTGCGCTGTCTGCGCGTTCACCAGGGGTAGAGCAGGGAGTGTGCCAAGTGGCTGAAGCCCAGCGGGGCTGGGCGCGAGAGGCGCAATGTGTCGTGGAAGCTACAATTTTTGTAGCTTGCTACAAACAAGATGAGTGCTTGCGTGGGGCCGGGGGTTTGCGCGTTCATGCGCGTGTATTCACTTAGGAACTGTGACCATGTTGAGGATCACATGCGCGGCACTCGCCGGTTTACTGAGCCTCGCCGCCCACGCCGAAGGCATCAGCGGTGACGTCGGCGCAGGCGTCAGCTACCAGCCCCACGACCCGACCGGCAGCCGCTACGAAACCCGGCCCGTCCCCTACCTCGACCTGGACTGGGGCAACGTGAGCCTGGGCACCGATGACGGTTTGAGCTGGAGCGCCCTGAACACCAACGGTTTCAGCGCCGGCCCGTACATCAATTACCTGCAGGGGCGCACCTCCAACGGCTCGTTGCAGGGCCTGCGCAACGTGTCGGACATGGCTGAAATAGGCGGGTTCATCCAATACGCTCCGGCTGACTTCTGGCGGGTCTATGCCCAGTTGGGCCAGGCTGTCGGTGGTGGTCATTCCCAGAGCGGCGCGCTGGGCAAGGTCGGCGGCGAGCTGGGCTATCCCCTGGGCGGTGGGATCATTGGCAGCAGTGGGCTGGTGGCGCACTTCGCGGATGCGCGGCAGACCCAGACGTATTTCGGGGTGGATGAAAACGAGGCGGCGGCCACGGGTTTCAAGGCCTACAACGCCAGCGGCGGTTTCCAGAACATCACCTTGAGCCAGAGCTTCCAGTTCCCCCTGGCGCCCAACTGGTCACTGCTGACCAGCGCCAGCTGGGTGCATCTGGTGGGCTCGGCGGCGGACAGCAGTATCGTCAGGCAGGCTGGTGAGGTGAATCAGGGCCAGGTGCAGACGGCGATCAGCTACACCTTCGACTGATTCACCTGATGCATGGAGATATAAATGTGGCAGGGGGCGAGCCCCCTCCCACATTGGCCTGTATCAGCTCTTTTCACCTTCCGCCAGCAGCGCTATCCCACCGATAATCACCGCCACTCCCACCCAGTGCAGCGGGCTGATATGTTCCCCCAGCCCCAGCCACGACCCCAGCAGCACCACCACAAACACCAGTGAACTCAGCGGAAACGCCAAGGACAGACTGCTGCGCCGCAGGATCAGCATCCACACGAAAAACGCGCCGATGTAGCAGGCAATCGCCGCCAGAATCCCTGGGTTACGCGCCACATCGGCCAGCCACTGCAGGTTGAAATCCATCTGCCCCAGTTGGTCACCGGCGACTTTGGTAAACAACTGCCCGGCGCTCTCGGTGCAGATCAGTAAGGCCCAGAGCACCACGGTGCCGAAACGCCCATGCAACCATGCGTGCGCATTCATGCCTGACTCCCGGCAATCGCCACCAGCATCACCCCCAAGGTAATCACCAACGTGCCCAGCCAGCGGCGGCGGCTGACGGTTTCACCCAGCACCACTTTGCCTGCCAGCACCACCCCGCAATACGCCAGCGCGGCGGCTGGAAACAGCAGGCTCAACGGCGCACGGGACAGAGCTTCCAGCCAGATAAAAAACTCGATCACGTAGGCACCGATCCCCGCCCACAGTAACGGCGCATTAAACACCTGGCCCCAGAATGCGTTCAGGCGAAAGCCGCCTTCCAACTCCGGCAAACAGTCCAGGCCGAGCTTGAAACACAACTGGCCGATCACATCGAGCACGATGGAAAACGCCACCAGCAACACCACGGTCAAGGTCACGGGAACAGCTCCTCAAACAGGTCGATCAGGGCTTCATTGGTGGCCGCATTGCGCTGCAAATCCTCGGGGCTCCAGCGCCCCACTGGCGGCTGGTCGGACTTGGCTTCCCAACGCTTTAACGCATTGCTGAACGCCGGCGTGGCGAACTCGCCGCACACGTCGATGCCGATGATCCGTTTGCGTGCCGCCAGCGCGCGCAGGGCCTGGAGCAAGTGGGTCAGGCGCATGCCGCCCTGGTCCCAGTTGGTGGCCGCGTCTTCACTGGCGAGCACGTCCTTGTCGATGGTGATCCAGATCGCCTCGGTGGGCAGGCTGCTGATCATCTGTTCAAGGAACGCGGCCCAGTCCAGCTCCGCCAGATTGCGCCAGTGCAGGTGGTTTTCCTGCTGCTGGTGACCCGCGCCATCGCCGACCCGGCCCCAGACTTTCGACGGCGGATGCTGCCAGGGAAACAGCTGCAACTGCCCGCGCTTGAGGGCGCCAAGGTTGCCGCCGCGCAGCTGCGGGTTGTGCAAGTCATCGCTGCACGGGCCGAGGGTGACGATGCGTTTGATCGCCGGCATCTTCAGCGCGCGGTTGACCCACGAACCGCAGTGTCGCTTGGGCGCAAAGCGCACCCAATCGGGATGGTTATCGAAGTGGATCAGGCTGATGGGTTCTTTGAGATCGGCAAGGAAGGCCGGCGTGAGGTGGTGATAATCGCCGGAGCCGACAAACAGGATTTCCGGTCGCGCATCCGTAGGCCGTGGCCGTCGGGCCAGGCGTTCGGTGAAGCGTTTCCAGGTTTTTGCGGTGGACCACAGGCGCAGCTTCGGGCCCAGGTCGAGCAGGTCGATGCAGGTAGCACGGCCACTGGCCAGGCGTCGGGCAATCGGCGCCTGGGCCGTGAGGCTGTGATCGAGGTCGAGAATGTTCAAGGTCATGTGTCCCCTATGGCTTTAGGGGGTCAATGCAAGGGGCGGGCCAGTGAGATATTTGTGGGAGGGGGAAGCCCTCTCCCACATTTTGATTTGTGCTCGGCTTCAGTTCTGGGATTCGCGAATGATCTGGCGAATCGCCCCCACAAACGCCTCAACCGGCTGACCACCGCTGACCGCGTACTGGTCGTTGAACACGATGGTCGGTACCGACGTCACGCCACGGGATGTCCACAGCTGCTCTTGCTCGCGGACGTCGGCGGCGTATTCATCGCTGGCGAGAATCTCGGCCGCGCGCTTGATATCCAGGCCGACGCTCTCGGCAATGATCGCCAGGGTGGCGTGGTCGGACGGGTCCTGGCCATCGGTGAAGTAGGCCTTGAACAGCGCTTCCTTGAGGTTGTACTGCAAGCCTTCCAACCCGCCCCAATGCAACAGTCGATGGGCGTCGAAGGTGTTGTAGATGCGGCTCTGGCCATCGGTGCGGAATGCAAAGTCCAGATCGGCGCCCATGTCGCGGATGCGCGCACGGTTGGCCTGGGATTCTTCGGCGGTCGAGCCGTATTTTTCAGTGATGTGCTCGACGATGTTCTGCCCTTCGGCAGGCATGTTCGGGTTCAGTTCGAACGGCTGGAAATGGATCTCGGCCTGCACCTCGGCGCCCAGTTGGTCGAGGGCTTCGGTCAGGCCACGCAGGCCGATGATGCACCAGGGGCAGGACACGTCACTGACGAAATCGATTTTCAGGGGAGTACTCATGGTAGGCAACCTCGTTGGCAGTCATACGCCGCAAAGGTTGCACGATACACCACCTCACAACAGCTTCGCAGGCGCCACCTGATCAACCTGTGCCCAATGGGCCGCGTCTTCCCGATGGGCTTGCAGGTACGGCAACACCGCCGTCAGCAGCGGCGCCTTGAAAGCCTCCTGGAAACGATGGGCCATGCCGGGAATCAGCTTCAATCGGCTGCCCTGGATATGCGCCGCCAGGTGCACGCCGTGCATCACCGGCAACAACGGGTCGGCGGTGCCGTGGACGACCAGGGTCGGCACGCGCAACTGGTTGAGCAGCGGTACGCGGCTGGGCTCGGCGAGGATCGCCATTATCTGGCGCTTCACGCCCTCCGGGTTGAAGGCACGGTCGTAAGAGAGCGCCGCCTGGTGCAGCAGCGCCTGGCGATCATCCTTGATCGTCGGGCTGCCCAGCGCGGCCAGCAGATCGGCCTGTTGTTCCAGGGCCACCTCGCGATTGGGCGCGCCGCGCCTCGACAACAGTTGCACCAACGCCGCACTCGGTGCCGGCAAGCCCTCGGCGCCGGAGCTGGTCATGATCAGGGTCAGGCTCTCCACCCGCTGCGGTGCCATGGCCGCCAAATGCTGGGCGATCATGCCGCCCATGCTCGCGCCGAGCACGTGAAATTGCTCGATCTGCAACGCGCTCATCAGCCCGAGTGCATCATCGGCCATATCGGTCAGGGTGTACGGCGCCGCCACCGGCAAGCCGAGCTTGTAGCGCAGCACTTCAAAGGTGAGATTGGCGTTGGCCGGCGCCTGGCGCCAGGTGGACAGGCCGACATCGCGGTTGTCATAGCGGATCACCCTGAAGCCTTGTTGACACAGGGCTTCCACCACTTCGTCCGGCCAATGGATCAATTGCCCACCCAGACCCATCACCAGCAGCAACGCCGGATCGGACGCACGGCCGATGCTCTGGTAGGCGATGCTCACCGTTTCCAGGTCGACCGTTTGGGTCGGGACATTGACATCACATCGAGACGCCGCAAAAGACGGCAGGCCAAACCAGAAGGCGGCCAGTAAAAGCAACACGCGCATGAAAAACACCGAAACGCAGAACCCCAGTAGAGCGCGAGTCTGATGAAGTTTGTTCAAGCGCGCTGCCACACTTGTATGACAGTTTGATGAAGAGTGCCCAGTGGTCGTGGTCGACACGCCCTGCAACATGAGACAAACTCACGCTATTCAACTTCGTCACAAATTGTCTTCATGGAGAGCCCGTGCTCGAAATCCGTCACCTCAAGACCCTGCACGCCCTGCGCGAAGCCGACAGCCTGGTGGAAGCCGCCGAGCGCCTGCACCTGACGCAATCGGCGCTGTCCCACCAGTTCAAGGAGCTGGAAGAGCGCCTGGGCATGCAGCTGTTCGTGCGCAAGACCAAGCCGCTACGCTTCACCAGCGCCGGCCTGCGCCTGCTGCAACTGGCCGACGCCACCCTGCCCTTGCTGCGCGGCGCCGAACGCGATATCGCACGATTGGCCGGTGGCACCGCTGGGCGCCTGCACATGGCCATCGAATGCCACAGCTGCTTTCAGTGGCTGATGCCGACCATCGACCAGTTCCGCGACGCCTGGCCGGAAGTCGAGCTGGACCTGGCGTCGGGTTTTGCCTTCGCCCCGCTGCCGGCCCTGGCCCGTGGCGACCTGGACCTGGTAGTCACGTCCGACCCGCTGGAACTGCCGGGTATTACCTATGTGCCGCTGTTCACCTACGAAGCCATGCTGGCCGTGGCCAACCAGCACGCGCTGGCGAACAAGTCGTTTATCGTGCCTGAAGACTTGCTGCCCGAAACCCTGATTACGTACCCGGTGGAGCGCGACCGCCTGGACATCTTCACGCGCTTCCTGGAACCCGCCGACATCGAGCCGGCCCAGGTGCGGACCTCGGAGCTGACGGTGATGATGATGCAACTGGTCGCCAGCGGCCGTGGCGTGTGCGGCATGCCCCATTGGGCGCTGCATGAATACAGCTCGCGTGGCTACGTGAAGGCCAAGCGCCTGGGTGAGAAAGGCTTGTTTGCGACGCTGTATGCGGGGATTCGTGCGGACATGCTGGATGCGCCGTACATGCGCGACTTTTTGCTTACGGCCAAGGACACATCGTTTTCGACATTGGACGGGGTAAGCGCAGTTCGCTGATCAAACCAGCCCTCGCTCCCACAGGTAGATCTCAGTCGGTCTTCAGTTCACGCCACATGTGGATCTTGTCGAAATATTCGACGCCCACCCGCACCGCCAGCGGCTCCAGGCCGTATTGAATGAACCCGCAACGTTGGTACAACGCAAACGCGGCATCATTGCCGGCGGTGACGGTCAGTTGGATCACTTTGAGGCGCGGGTGCTGGCGCGCTTCATCGAGCGCCGCTTCCACCAGGCGTCGGCCCAAGCCCTTGCGCTGATAAGCCTCGGTCACGTACATGCCAAACAACGTTACCTTGTGCCGCGCCTTTTCCCGAGGCTCGAACGCCAGGCCGACAATCCCCGCCAGTTCATCCCCTTCGAAACCGCCCAGCAGCCGATCCAACGGGTTGTCGAGGCGCTTCTCCCACCAGCTCAGCGGCATCAATGCGCGCTCGGCCACGCTGGAGGTAAACGCCTGTGGATAAACCTCATAGGCCTGCAGCATCAAGGCCCGATACACCTGTGCATCAGCCGCCCCGAGTGCGCGAATGTTCATGCGCTGCGCCGTTGCTCAACCATCAGCCGGACGGCCAGGGCGGCGAGGACAAAGCCCATGAAATAGCGCTGCACCGACAGCCATGTGGGGTTGTGCATAAACCACGCGGCGATGGAGGCGGCAAACAGCGAGATCAGCATGTTCACCAGGAAACTCACGCTGATCTGGGTGAAGCCCAGCATCAGGCTCTGGGTAAACACCGAACCGTGTTCCGGGGTTATGAACTGCGGGAACACCGAGAGGTAGAACACCGCGATCTTGGGGTTCAGCGCGCTGGTAAGAAAGCCCATGGTCACCAGTTTGCGGGTGGAGTCCGGCGGCAATTGCTGGGCCTCGAACGGCGAGCGTGCGCCCGGCTTGACCGCTTGCCAGGCCAGCCACAGCAGGTAGAGCGCGCCAGCCCACTTGAGCACTTCATAGGCCATCGGCACCGCGAGGAACACCGCCGTCAAACCGACCGCCGCCGCGAACAGGTGCACAAAGAACCCCGCCACCACACCGAGCAACGACACCATGCCCGCCTTGCGGCCCTGGCAGATCGAACGGGAGATCAGGTAGATCATATTCGGGCCGGGGGTGAGCACCATCAACAGGCACGCGGCGGCGAAAATCAGCAAGTCGTTGAGTGGGATCACGGGTCAGTCCTTGAGCCTGTGCATCAGGCAGTGGTAGTCAGCGATGAGCGATAGAACGGCAGGATCAAATCACGCGTCAACGGCGCCAGGACCAGGCCGCCATCACCGGCAGGGTCGATCCAGCGGACTTCTTCGATTTCGGCGGCAGGGGCGACGGGCACGTCAATCCGCACTTGGAACAACTCGGCTTCCACGGTGAACCCCGGCTCGTTGGCCGCAGGGGCAGAGAAGTTGCCAAGATAGGCGGCCGCGTTGGGATCGATACGCAGGTTCAGCTCCTCAAACAGCTCCCGGGCCAGGGCCTCGGCCGGTTGCTCGCCGGCATCGATCTTGCCACCGGGCTGCATAAAGGCCTGGGTGCCGCGCTTGCGCACCAGCAGGGTTCGGCCGTCAGCACCGATCAAAAGGGCGGCGGCGATGCGGATAGTGGTGGACATGAAATAAAAGCCTTGAAGTCAAAAGAGTGAACAGTAATGGAACGCGGCTCACGCCTCCTCCGGTTCCTTGATAAATACGCTGTACTTGGCCCCTTCCATCGCCTCGAAAGCAATCAGCTTGTCCACCAGCGGCAGGTTCAGCACCTTGCCGGCGTTGAGCAGCAGCATGCCGTTGTCGGCATTGAGATTACGCGCCAGGACCATCCCGGCGGCCAGCTCACGGGTGCTCAAGACCTTGACGGTCGGATCGCCCAAGGTCACGTCGCTGAGAAACGCCGCGCAGGCCTGGACGAAGTCTTCGATCAGCTCTGGGTCATAGAGGCGCCCGGCATATTTGCGGATATATAACAGTGCTTCATCACTGTTCAGGCGCCGTTCGAGGATCAGGCCTTTTTGCAACTCGATGAAGTCCACTGCCAGTTTCAGCAGGCGAGCACCGAACGGAATCGCCTCGCCCTTGAGGTGGTCGGGAAAACCGCTGCCATCCCAGCGCTCCTGATGATGACGAATCATCCGCGCCGCATCCTTCATCGGCTCCAGCGTCATCAACAGCGATTCGCTCTGCGCCGGGTAGCCGCGGTAACGCTCGCGATCGGTGCTGTGCAGCTTGTCGGCCGGCTCAACCAACATGCTGTCGCTCCAGCTCAGCTTGCCAATGTTGTACAGCGCCGCCGCCATGGCCAGGTCGCGGGTACTGGCTTCGTCCATGGACTGGGCGGCGCAGTAGACACGGATCAGATCGATCAACGGGCGGTTGGTTTGTTTGTCCTTGGGTAAACGCAGGTTGGCCAGCAGCGAAAACACTTCGGTGCCCGTCACGTAGCTGCGTTTGAGTTCGTCGTAGGCCAGGTCGAGCATGTCGGCGGTCTGTTGCAGCTCACTGGTGCGTGCCACCACGCGCTTTTCCAGGGTGGAATTCAATAGCTTGAGCTGCTCGTTCTGCTGATGCGTCAGGCGCTCCAGGCGCTGATGCTCCAGGGCCTGTTGCAGGATCAGCTTGAGTTCCTCGTCATTCCAGGGTTTGCCGATATAGCGGTGGATCTGCCCTTCGTTGATCGCCTTGATGATCGTCGGCAGGTCGGCATAACCGGTAAGCAGGATGCGGCTGGTGGCGGGGTAGAGGCGATGAACCTCGGCCAGCAACTGCGCGCCGTCCATGCCGGGCATGCGTGCATCGCTCATCACCAGGTCGATGGGCTGGGCGGCCATGATTTCCAGGGCCTGGGCACCGCTGCCGGCGAGCACCACATCGAATGGCTGGCCGCGCAACAGGCGGCGCAGGCTGTTGAGGATCGACTCTTCATCGTCGACCAGCAAGACTGTGGGTTTCGTAGCCAGTTGTTCATCCATGCGTGCTGCGCCTTCCAATTAAACTGAGTTGAGCTAAATTGAACCCTTGTGCCAAGCCGTCTTGCCTCGCTTAACGCGCGGGGTTGATTTGACGCCAACTGGCCGCCAATTTCAAGGGAACCCGACTATGCTGACACAGCAGGTCCGCGCCCCGCGCAGCAATGGAACCAGGGAAGGAATCGTTATGCCGTCGACCCCTTTGCAGGTGAGGAGAGCGCCATGAACCCGAGCTCAGGGCGGGCCAACCGTCGCATCCTGATCGTCGATGATACGGCCTCGATCCATGAAGACTTTCGCAAGATTCTCTGCCCGGCGGTACACGACGAAAAGACCCTGGACAGCCTCGAAGCAACCCTGTTCGGCACCACAGCCGCCCCGCCGCGCCAGTTATTTGTGCTCGACTCTGCCTACCAGGGGCAGGAAGCCCTTGAGCTGGTGAACCAGGCCCTGGCCGCCAACGCGCCTTACGCCATGGTGTTCATTGATATGCGCATGCCGCCCGGCTGGGATGGCCTGCACACCATCGAACAGCTGTGGAACGCCGATCCCAACTTGCAGATCGCCCTGTGTACGGCCTACTCCGACTACTCTTTCGAAGCCATCGAGGCACGGCTGAAATACAACGACCAGTTGCTGATCCTGAAAAAACCCTTCGACCACTTGGAGATCCGCCAGATGGCCAGCGCGCTGACCTGGAAATGGCAGCTCGCCCAGGACGTCGCGCTCAAGATGCTTGGCTTGGAGCGCACCATCGAAGAACGGGTGCAGGAATTGCTTAAGGTCTCGCACCTGCTTCAATACGACGCGCTCACGCAGTTGCCCAACAGCACGCTGCTGGGCGACCGCCTGACCCAGGCCATTGCGCTGGGCCGTCGACATGACACGCAATTGGCGGTGATGTTTATCGGGCTGGACCGATTCAAACGTATCAACAACGCCCTGGGCTATCCGGTAGGCGACGAAGTGCTCCAGCAGGTCAGCCAAAGCCTGATCGCGGCAGTGCGTGCGTCGGACTCGGTGTTTCGCTATGGCACCGACGAGTTTGTGATCCTGCTCAACGATGTCCAGCATCCTCAGCAAACCCAGCACATTGCCCAGAAGCTGCTTAAAACTATCAGCGCCACCCGCCATGTGGCGGGGCATGACCTGAGCGTCACCGCCTGCCTGGGCATCAGTATTTACCCGAATGACAGCGGCAACGCCGTAGAGCTGATCAAGCATGCCGAAACCGCCATGCACACCAGCAAGGAACGCGGCCCGGATAATTTCAGTTTCTATACCGAAGACATGAACCTGCGCGCCCAGCACCAGCAAAACCTGGAAAGCGCGATACGACAGGCACTGGAGCGCGATGAATTTGTGTTGCATTACCAGCCAAAACTGGACCTGGCTTCCGGCAACATTGTCGGTGCGGAGGCGCTGATACGCTGGTTCCAGCCGCGCTCGGGGTGGGTCAACCCGGCTGATTTCATTGCGGTGGCTGAAGACAGCGGCTTGATCGTTCCGCTGACCCAATGGGTACTGCGCCAGGCGTGCGAGCAAGCACAGATTTGGCGGGTGATGGGCCTCCCCCCCTTGCGCGTTTCCGTGAATATCTCGGCCATCGACTTTCGCCAGCGCGATTTCGTTGACAACCTGGCGGCGGTTCTCAAGGAAACAGGCCTGCCATCGGCACAACTGGAGCTGGAAATCACCGAGAGCGTGCTGATGCAGAACGTCGACGAAACCGTGGATATCCTGCAGCGAATCAAGGCCATGGGCGTGCGCCTGGCACTGGATGATTTCGGCACGGGTTATTCCAGCCTCAGCTACCTGCGCCGCTTTCCCATTGATGTGCTGAAAATCGACCAATCCTTCATACGCGGCTTGAACACCAACAGCCAGGACGCGCAGTTGATCACGGCGATCATCGGCATGGGCAAGAGCCTGGAACTCAATATCATCGCCGAAGGGGTGGAAACCACCGAACAACTGGACTTCCTGAAAACGCTGGAGTGCGAGGAAGGCCAGGGTTTTCTGTTCAGCAAAGCCGTGCCGGCGAAAGATTTCGCCCAGTTGCTGCAGGTCGGCCGTGCGATGCCGATAACCCGACAATAGCCCCACGCTTGCAAGGAGTGCTCGCTTGAATGAAGTCTCAACCTATGGTTTGGGTCTGGCCGTCATGGTGGGACTCAGCATGCCACTGCCGGCCGCCCCTCTGGAAGAGGCGCTCAAGCCTTTGCCGCCAGTGCCTGCGCTGGACGCAGCCAAAGTCGAACTGGGTCGCCAGTTGTTCAATGAGCCACGCCTGTCGGTGAATAACACACTCTCCTGCGCCAGTTGCCATCAGCTGGAAGCCGGGGGCGCTGACAACAAGCCTTTCTCCATCGGCTTCGACGGCAAACCGGTGGAGATCAATACCCCCTCCGTATTCAACGCCAGCCTGAATTTCAAGCAGTTCTGGAATGGCCGGGTGGACACGCTGGAAGCCCAGGTCGAGCAAGTGGTCATCAGCCCGGCGGAAATGGGCAGCGACTGGAAAACCGTGGTGCAGAATCTAACCGCCCTGCCCGCCTACCAGAACGCCTTCAAACAGGCCTACCCCGACGGCGTCACCGCAGCCAATGTGCAAAACGCCCTGGCCACCTATGAACGCACGCTGCTCACCCCCAATTCGCGCTTCGACCAATACCTGCTGGGCAACACCGACATCCTTACGATGAATGAAAAATACGGCTATCAGCGTTTCAAGGATTACGGCTGCATCGCCTGCCATCAGGGCGTGAATATCGGCGGCAATATGTTCCAGAAATTCGGGGTGATGGGTGACTACTTCAAGGCGCGGGGCAACCCGGTCGAATCAGACCTGGGGCGCTACCTGCTGACCAAGGACGAAGAAGACCGCCATGTGTTCAAGGTGCCCAGCCTGCGCAATGTGGCCGTCACCGCGCCGTACTTTCACGACGCCTCGGCCAAGACCCTGGCCGAGGCGGTGGATGTGATGTTCAACTACCAGCTGGGGCGCAACCCGTCCCAGAAAGATAAAGACCTGATCATCCAGTTTCTCAAGACCTTGACCGGCGAATGGGCGGGCAAGCCTCTATGACCCTTACCCGCCGCCGCACCAGCCAACTCTTGCTCGGCCTGATCGCCCTGCTGCTGGCCTCGACACTGGTATTTCTGTACCTCAAGTCCTCCCGCGACCAAACGGCCACCTATACCCAATCACGAGACTTGATCCGCCAGCTCAAGCAGCTCAATGCCCAATGGGACAGCGAAGTGCTCAAGGCGCGGATCGCGCTCACCCACAACTACGACCCGCTGGTTACGCCGCTCGCGGACATGACACAACTGTGGGCCAAACTGGGCAGTGACGCGTTTTACCACGGCCCAGAAGACCTGCCCCGCTGGAAGGCCAGCACAGAGGCGTATGAGGCAGCCATCCAGGAAAAAGCCCGGTTGGTCGACCAGTTCAAATCCCACAATGCCGTGCTGCGCAACTCACTGGCTTTTTTGCCGACCGCCGAAGATGACATCCAGGCGCAGTTCAATCGCATTGACGATGCGGGCCGCCTGCAACTGCAAGATGTGGCCACCGACACCTACGATCTTCTGCTCAGCAGCCTTGAATTCGCCCAGGTCACCAGCGACGAGCGCGCCGCCGATATCCTGGTGGGCCTGGGCAAGCTGGCGATCAACAAAGATCGCCTGCCGATTGAGTTCCAGGCCCCGGTTGAGATCCTCAGCAACCACATCTCGTTGATCCTGCGCGAACAGCCGGTGGTCAACGGCCTGCTCGAACGCATTGCCGCAGTCCCCGTGGCCGACCGCCTGGACGAGCTGAACAACCACCTCAATCAGGACCAGCAAGCCGCCGACCTGATCGACCATCAATACCACCTCTACCTGCTGATCTTCTCGACGTTGTTGGTGGTATTGCTGCTCTATCTGACGGTGCGCCTGCTGCGCAGTTTCGCCGAGATCAACCGGGTCAACCGCGCCTTGCAAGCAGCCAATGAAACCCTGGAGCAACGGGTGGAACGGCGCACCCAGCAGCTCAAGGATGCCCAGAGCGAACTGCTGGACAGCGCCCGCCAGGCCGGCATGGCGGAGATCGCCACCAACGTGCTGCACAACGTCGGCAATGTGCTCAACAGCGTGAATATCTCCGCCGACCTGGTCACCCGCAAACTGCGCAGCAGCAAGGCATTGGGATTGGGCAAGGCCATGCAGTTGATCAACGAACACACGGCTGACCTGGGCACCTTCCTGACCCAGGATGAAAAGGGCAAGCTGCTGCCGGGCTACCTCAACCAACTGGTGGAGGCCATTGCCATCGAACAGCAAGGCATGGCCGATGAACTGGCGCAACTGAGCAAAAGCGTTGACCACATCAAGGACATCGTCTCTACCCAGCAATCCTATGCCGGAGCATCCACGCTGATGGAGCCGGTGCATATCAGCGCCTTGATGGAAGACGCCCTGCGCATGAACGCCGGCGCGCTGAGCCGCCACCACGTCACAGTGGTCAAGGAATATGCGCAAGTGCCGGAAATCATGGCCGACAAACACCGGTTGCTGCTGATCATGGTCAACCTGATCAGCAACGCCAAGTACGCCATGTCCAACCTCACCGACCGGCCACGGCAGATGACCCTGGCGGTGCAACAATTGGACGACGCCACCTTGCAGATCAGCGTGAAGGACGAAGGCGAAGGCATCCCCGCCGAGAACATGACCCGGATCTTCACCCACGGTTTCACCACCCGCAAGGAGGGCCACGGCTTCGGCCTGCACAGTTGCGCACTGGCCGCCGTGGAAATGCACGGCCAGCTCAGCGCCCGCAGCGACGGGCCGGGGCTGGGCGCAGTGTTCACCTTGACGATTCCTCTGACCCTTGCCGGAAGCCCGCCATGAACCAACCACCTAACCGGCGCATTTTGCTGATCGACGATACCCCGTCGATCCACGACGATTTCCGCAAGATCCTGATGCCCACCGGCGAATCGAACCAGGCGCTGGATGATATGGAGTCGGCACTGTTCGGCGACACCAGCAAACCCACGGTACAACCCTTTGAGCTGCACTCGGCCTATGGCGGAGAGGAAGGCCTGCAGTTGCTCGCCACGGCCATGGCAGAAACGCGGCCCTATGCCCTGGCGTTTGTGGACATGCGCATGCCCCAAGGCTGGGACGGGGCCAAGACCATCGAAGAGTTGTGGAAAGTCGACCCTGGCCTGCAGGTGGTGGTGTGCACCGCGTATTCGGATTATTCCTGGGATGACCTGCTGCATCGCCTGCAGGGCTACGATCGTTTGCTGATCCTGAAAAAACCGTTCGACAACATCGAAGTCCAGCAGATGGCCAATACCCTGGCCAACAAATGGGACATGGCTCGCCGCGCCTCACTGCAAACCGCCCACCTGGAGCAGTTGGTGGAACAGCGCACCCTGGCGCTGCAAGTGGAAATCGACGAGCGCAAGCAACTGGAAAGCCAACTGGTACAGTCGGAAAAGCTCGCATCCCTGGGGCAGTTGGCCGCGGGCGTGGCCCATGAGATCAATAACCCGGTGGGGTTTATCTCGTCCAACCTCAGCACGCTCGATGGCTACTTCAACCAGCTGCAACAGATGCTGGAAGCTTACCGGCTGGCCGAGGACAGCCTCGCGCAGGGCGAGCAACTCAAAGCCCTGCGCACCGAACTGGAACTGGATTTTCTCAAGGACGACATTCCCCTGTTGATCAGGGAGTCCAAGGAAGGCATCGGGCGCGTGGTGCAAATCGTCAAGGACCTGAAAAACTTCTCGCGGGTCGACAATGACCAGACCTGGCAATTTGCAAACCTGCAGCAGGGCATCGACTCCACGCTGAACATCGTCGCCAGCGAGCTCAAGTACAAGGCCGACGTGATCAAACGCTATACGCCATTGCCGGAAATCGAATGCCTGGCCTCGCAACTCAACCAAGTGGTCATGAACCTGGTGATCAACGCCGCGCAAGCCATGGGGCCGGAGCGCGGCACCATTACCATCAGCAACGGCGTGGAAGGCGAGAACGTGTGGCTGGAAGTGGCGGACAACGGCTGCGGGATTGACCCGCAGGCCATGCAGAAAATCTTTGATCCATTCTTCACCACCAAACCAGTGGGCGAAGGGACGGGGCTGGGGTTGTCACTCTCCTACGGCATCGTCAAAAAACACCGTGGCGATATCTCCGTGAGCAGTGAGCTGGGCAAAGGCACGCGGTTTCGCGTGGTGCTGCCGATTCGGCAGACGGCGGCGTAGGGCACGCCGCCGCATCATGCTCACGCCTCGGCTTTTTTCGGACTCGACCCAAACGCCGCAAAGCGCTTGTTGAACCCGGCAATCCGGCCTTCGACCTGGGTCTTGCGCTGCTGGCCGGTGTAGATCGGATGCGACGCGCTGGATACGTCCAGCGGGATGTACGGGTAGGTGTTGCCGTCGCTGTGTTGATGGGTGCGATCGCTGTCGGCGGTGGAGCCGATCAGGAAGAACACGTCGGCAGCGGTGTCGTGGAACAGCACTGTGCGGTAGTCGGGATGGATACCAGCTTTCATGGGGCCTCCGGGGGCGTTTGGTTGCGACTTGATTGTTATACAGTAACACCAAATAAGCCTCCAAACGAGAACCGATTGCAATAAGAAACGACCGGGGCGGCATATGAAGAATAAACCCCCAGGTTGTTTGTGGTTTCCGGACTGGCGCAGAATGCCCCATCGACCTCAGAGTCCGAACCAAGGAAACCGTATGAGCCTGTCCTTGCTAAGCCGCTACGCCTTTTTTGCTGTGTGCGTCATTTTTACCCTCGCCAGCCTCCCCTTTATCGAACATGAATGGCTGTGGCCCATCACCCTGGTCACCGGCGTGCTGAGCCTGATCGGCATTTTCGACCTGCTGCAAAGCCCCCACGCGGTGCGCCGCAACTACCCGATCCTGGGCAATATCCGTTATTTGGTGGAAGCCATTCGCCCGGAAATCCGCCAGTACCTGCTCGAATCCGATAGCGACGCCCTGCCCTTCTCCCGCTCGCAACGCTCGCTGGTCTACTCCCGCGCCAAGAACGAAACCGCCGACAAACCCTTCGGCACCCTCATCGACGTGTACCAGTCGGGCTTCGAATTCATCGGCCACTCCATGCGCCCGGCGCCGCTGAGCGATCCCAGCACGTTTCGTGTGATGGTCGGCGGCCCGCAATGCACACAGCCGTACTCGGCGTCGGTGTTCAATATCTCGGCGATGAGTTTTGGCTCCCTGAGCGCCAACGCCATTCGGGCGCTCAACCATGGCGCCAAGCTGGGCAACTTTGCCCACGACACCGGCGAAGGCAGCATCAGCCCCTATCACCGTGAAAACGGCGGCGACCTGACCTGGGAACTGGGCAGCGGCTACTTTGGCTGTCGCACCAGCGATGGCCGTTTCGACCCGGAACGTTTCGCTGTGCAGGCGCAGAACCCGCAGGTGCGCATGATCGAAATCAAGATGAGCCAGGGTGCCAAACCTGGCCATGGCGGGATCCTGCCCAAGCATAAAGTGACCAAGGAAATCGCCGAAACCCGTGGCATCCTGATGGGCGAAGACTGCGTCTCACCGTCGCGCCACAGCGCGTTTTCCACGCCCATCGAACTGATGCAGTTCATCGCCCAACTGCGCGAACTGTCTGGCGGTAAGCCGGTAGGTTTCAAGTTCTGCCTGGGCCATCCGTGGGAATTCATGGGCATCGCAAAGGCCATGTTGGAGACCGGCATCCTGCCCGACTTTATCGTGGTCGACGGCAAGGAAGGCGGTACCGGCGCCGCGCCCGTGGAGTTCACCGACCATATCGGCGTGCCGCTGCGTGAAGGCCTGTTGTTTGTGCACAACACCTTGGTGGGCTTGAACCTGCGCGACAAGATCAAGCTCGGCGCCAGCGGCAAGATCGTCAGCGCCTTCGACATCGCCAGCGTCCTGGCCATCGGCGCCGACTGGGCCAACTCGGCGCGCGGCTTTATGTTCGCCATCGGCTGCATCCAGTCGCAAAGCTGCCACACCAACAAATGCCCGACCGGCGTCGCCACCCAGGACCCATTGCGCCAACGCGCCCTGGTGGTACCGGACAAAGCCCAGCGCGTGTTCAACTTCCACCGCAACACCCTCAAGGCGTTGGCAGAAATGCTCGCGGCGGCGGGCCTGGATCATCCGTCGCAGCTGTCAGCCAAGCATTTGGTGCGACGCATGTCAGCGACCGAGATCAAGCTGTTCTCGCAACTGCATGTGTTCCTCAAGCCAGGGGAGTTGCTGACGGGCGAGGTGAACGGCGAGTTTTATTCACGTATGTGGCAGATGGCGCGGGCGGACAGTTTTGAGCCGCATGAGTCAGCAGTCGCCTGATGGACGCGTTCTAACCCCCCTCTGCTGAACCGGACCATCGACGGCATCGTTGAAACAAGGAGATTCACATGCCGTTAAGGTCGTGCGCGCAATTGAGACATTCAGTAATACCCAACCTTTGCAATTGCTTACAAATACCGCCAACCTGCGCCCGCCCGACGCACGGCGTACGACATCACCGCCGCCTGCCTGTCCTTAATAAACCTACTTGTTCAAGAGCCCGCTGCCATGCTGAACGGACGCGACCCGCGCATCGATTTTTTTCGGGGCCTGGCGTTGATCTTCATTTTCTGGGATCACGTCCCCCACAACCCCCTCGGTCAAATCACCTTGCGCAACATCGGTTTCAGCGATGCCGCCGAAGTGTTCGTATTCCTGGCCGGCTATGCTTCGGTGCTGGCCTACGGCAAGGTCCTGCAGCGCGAGGGTTACTGGATGGCTGGCCTGAAGATCCTGCGCCGGACCTGGGTGTTGTACGTGGTGCATATCTTTTTGCTGGCGATGCTGATGGGCATCGTGTTCTTCGCCAACAGCCATGTGGAAACCCGCGACCTCGTCGAAGAGATGGGCCTGACGCACTTCGTCACCCACCCGCAGCAGGCGCTGACCGATGAATTGCTGCTGCGCTTCAAGCCCAACCTGATGGACCCGTTGCCGTTGTATATCGTGCTGCTGGCCGGCCTGTCGCTGGTGCTGCCGTTGTTGCTGCGCCAGACCTGGCTGGTGGTGGGCGCGTCGATGACGGTGTACCTGCTGGCGCCGTGGATGGGCTGGAACCTGCGGGCGATTGCCGACGGCGTGTGGTACTTCAACCCGGTCACCTGGCAGTTGCTGTTCGTGCTCGGCGGCGCAGCGGCGATTCATGCCAGCCGGCCACGCCCGCTGCAAAACCCGGCCTTATCCCGACAGCCGTTATTCCTCGCCGCAGCCGCCTATGTGCTGGCCGCTGGCGTGATCACCCTGTCGTGGCGCTGGCCCGAGATCCATGACGCGTGGATGCCATCGGCCCTCAGTGACTTGCTGTACCCCATCAGCAAGACCGACCTGTCGCCGGTGCGGTTGCTGCACTTCCTGGCCCTGGCCTACGTCACCGCCAAACTGCTGCCGGGCCGCGGCTGGACGCAAAACTGGCTGGCACAACAAACCTGCCGCATGGGCCGTTACTCCCTGGAAGTGTTCTGCCTCGGCGTGTTGCTGGCACCGTTGGCGGACATGGTCAACGCCATGGCCGGTGATGCGTTCGCCATGCAGATTTTGACCGCTCTGGCAGGCACTGCCTTGATGGCCTTGCTGGGAGCCTGGCTGGAGTTCAACAAACGCCTGAACCAATCTACAAAAATGGCCCAGGCCTGAAAAACAAAAAGCCCCGATCAAGGGGCTTTTTGTTGTCCGTCTGGCTATCAGGCCGCTGAACGCACCGCAGCGTTCGTCGGCTGCAACTTGAACACATAGAACAACACCGTCAGCAGCACCAGGAACACCGGCCCCACATACAGTGCAATGCGCGTGTCCGGGAAGTACGCCATCAAGCCCACCACCAATATCAGAAAGGCCAGTGCCAGGTACGAACTGGCGGGGTACAGCCACATGCGGTACTTGAGGTTTTTCTGTTCGGCCGGGCTCAGGCTCTTACGGAACTTGAGCTGGGCCAGCAGGATCATCACCCAGGTCCAGATCGCGCCAAAGGTGGCAATGGAGGTCACCCAGACGAAGACTTTTTCCGGCACCAGGTAGTTGAGCAACACGCCCAGCAACAACGCGCCGATGGACAACAGCAGCGCCTTGCGCGGAACGCCGTTGCTGGAGGTGGTGCCGAACGCGGCCGGGGCCTGGCCGTTCTGCGCCAGGCTGTAGAGCATGCGCCCGGTGCTGAAGATGCCGCCGTTGCACGACGACAGCGCCGCTGTGATCACCACGAAGTTGATGATGCCGGCAGCGGTCTTGATGCCCAGGCGCTCAAAGGTCATCACAAACGGGCTGCCCTGGGTGCCGATTTCGTTCCATGGGTAGATCGACAGAATCACAAACAGCGCGCCGACGTAGAACAACAGAATGCGCCAGAACACCGAGCCGATGGCATTGGGAATGGTCTTCTGCGGGTTCTTCGCTTCACCGGCGGTGAGGCCGATCATCTCCACACCCAGGTAGGCGAACATCACCATTTGCAGAGACATCAGCACACCCTGCACACCATTGGGCATGAAGCCGCCGTGGGCCCACAGGTTGGAAATCCCCAACGCCACGCCATCGTTGCCAAAACCGAACGCGATGATGCCCACGCCGCCGATCACCATCGCAATGATGGTGACGATCTTGATCAACGCGAACCAGAATTCGAACTCACCGAAGGCCTTGACCGCGATCAGGTTGATGGTGCCCATGCTGATCAGGGCCGCCAGGGCCCAGATCCAGCGCGGCGTATCGGGGAACCACACGCCCATGTACACCGCCACGGCGGTGATCTCCGCCACGCAGGTCACCAACCACAGGAACCAGTAATTCCAGCCGGTCAGAAAACCCGCCAACGGGCCGAGGTAATCCTGTGCATAGCGACTGAAGGAGCCGGCCACCGGATTGTGCACGGCCATCTCGCCGAGGGCGCGCATGATCACCAGGATGGCCAGGCCACCGATGATGTAGGAGAGCATGATGGCCGGGCCGGCCATTTCGATGGCCTTGGCCGAACCGAGGAACAGGCCGACACCGATACAGGCGCCGAGCGCCATCAGGCGAATATGCCGCTCGCCCAGTTCGCGTTTGAGCGGGCCGCCCGAAGCGGTCTCGCCCTGGGGCAGGTGATTGCCGACTGGCATAGGGATACAACCTCGTCTTGTTATTGGATATGAGCCTGCGACTCCGATACCTCGCGACGGGTCTGTCACGAGGTACGGTTCCCGGTTCACTTCTTGGGTAAACCGGTCTGGCCGGGCCAGATCAGGGAGTGCAGTATAAAAAGCTCAACCCAGTGATTTTCACTCTATAAATGGCAATATTCAGCGGGAGTTCCCGTGTAAATCCGATTGCACAGTTGGAGTATCGCACAGCAATGGTGCGCCATTTCACGCAAATACACGCCTGCGCCTACCACTCCTGCGTCCACAACGGCGCGTCGAAAAACAACTTGCGCGCCATTCTCAGGTTGATCTCGCCGCGATGAATCTCCAGTGTCTGCACCGCCCGCCCGCCTTGCCCGGCCTGGATGCGGGCAAAAGCCTGAGCCTGGGCCTGTGCCTGGGTCTGTTTGCCCATGCGATGCTGCGCCGGTGTCTTGAGGTGCGCAGCGGTGAAATGATCGTCCGGCCCGGTCTGACGCTCATAGTGAAAGTGCCCGTAGCACAAGGCCTGCCGCGTGTGCACATCCATCACCACATAGGTCTGCAACCAATCATTGGCGTTGGCGGCCAGGGCGATCCGCCCGTCTTGGCGCAAAATGCGCGCCTCACGGTGGCTGACCAGCACTTCCAGGCCCGACTGAGTGGGCGCACGCGCCTTGATGGCATTCAGGCGAGCCTGCAAACCCTGCTCCGACAAACGACTGGCCCCAGCTCGCAACTCGTCGGCCACGGTTCTGGCCCGAGCCTGTTGGGTAGCCGCCAGGGGGGCCGGCTCGGTGTGCTGCAGGCGTTGGTGGATGGCGTCGGCACACTGGCGCAACGTGTCGGCGCGCTGCTCCAGAATGTCCTGCAGCGACTGGGGCTCGTTGGCGTTGCGCGCCATTTTCAGCACTTCGGCAATTGCCTGCTCCACTGCCCCCTGCAACGCCTTGCCCTGTTCAATCAAACGGTTGAGGTTGGGCAGCGGGGCAGCGCCTTTGGGAGCAGGCTTGGTGACGGGCTCCCACACCCCATCGGCGGCGTGGGTAAACGAAGCGATCACGGTGTCCTGGTTATCCATCACCTCGGCCAGCTCGACCGGCTGTTCGTCCGTCGCCAGCGTGAGGCGGGCGACATACATGTCCTGGTTGCGGGTGCGGATGATGCTTTTGCGTACCGCACGAGGGGCGGCAGCAGGGGCCGAGGCAGCGACCGGCTCAGGGTTCGCGGTGGTCAGGGCGGCGGCCAGTTGACGCTCGGTTTGCGCGTGCAGTTGAGTGAACAAGCGTTGCAATTTATCCAGGTAGCCCAGGTGGAATTTGTCTGGCTCCATCGCTCGCCAGAATTCGATGCGGTCATCGGTCAGCGCGTAGACGCGGCTGAAGCTCTCCAACAACTCGATACGCAACTGCGGGCTCTGGGGCGCCAGCTCGTCCAGTTGCGCCAGGGAACTGCTGGCCCAGCGTGCGCGATGAACCGTGTCATCCAGGCTTTGGAAGAAATCATCGGCCAGCCTCGGCCCTTCGGCTTTGAGCGCCACCGCCCACAGGGTCGTCACCTGCAATGACTGCAACTCCAGTACCGTCGGGCCTGTCGGCTGGTCCAACAGCAACGCGCGGGCCTTGTTCTCCCCGTACTTGGGTACGCGCTTCAATTCCTGCAGGAAATCGAGTTCTCGGACGCGCAAGTCGATGGCATTTTCATTGCTGTCCGCCACCTGTCGCATACACTCGCCCAAGGTGCGGTGAGCCTGTTGATTGATATCCGACAGGGCCTCCTCCGCTGTCTCGAACTGCACCTGGTCCAGCAGCGACAAGATCCTGGCATTGATAGCGGCGGTCGTATCACGGGCCAGCGACTGCAACTGCCACAGGTTACGAATCAACCCCTCAAGCGACGTCGACAATTCACCTTCATAGCCCGGGCGTGGCTTGAGGGCGCGCAAGTCTTTGAGGCTCTGCAACTCCAGCAATGAAGCGTCCAGCTTGTTTCGCAGCTCTTGAGCATATCGGTCGGCGGCCGTGGCGCGCTGCTGTTCGGTGATGCGCGGGTCGGCACTGGATTTCAGCTGACGAGCCACGGTCATTGCACGATTCGCCGCTTCCCGACGCTGAGTGTATTGACGGTACTCCCGTTCCAGTTGCTCGTAGCGCGACGCCGTGTCCGGCACAGCCACCGGCTTGTCAGCCTGCCCTCCCAGCAGGCGCAGGCGCAAATCCACGTCCCAGACGCGAGTGTCCAACAACCTGAGCCATGGCCCCAGCTCGCGACCATCGGCACTGATCACCCGCACACTGTTATCAGTGACCTTGACCCGGTACACATGGCCGCGCACCGGCACCTGCCACTGCGGCGGTTGTGCGGCGGCGTTGAACAACACCCCATCGAGCCGCCCGCCGACCTGCGCCCCCGGCAATCGCTCAGACAAGGGCAGTGCCCTCAGGCTCAGCCGTTCGAGCCGGGCTTGCAGGGGCGGCGTGAGGGTGTCGCGTGCATTGCTCCAGCCACTGGGCGAGCGCAAGGGCACGTCGAGCGGGCCGCGGACCACGGTCGTCGGCGCAGCTCTTGGCGGTGTCGGCTCGAAGGCCGGATGTTGCAACGCCAGCGTCGATGGCCATTCGTGGGGCGACGCCCGATGCGCCAGAATCAGCACCAGGTTGGTCAACAGGTCCATGACCCCTTGGGCCTGGGCTGCCGCGTCATCGCTGCTGATGGCGTGCACGTCCTGATAGACACTGTCCATCACCTGAACCATCCACCCCGCCAGCGCCACCGGCCCCCTGACAAAGGGCAAAACGCTGTTGAACAGCAACCACCCACCTTCTTTCAACGTCATCCAACGCTGCTCGGCGTTGGACACCGACTGGCGTTGCGCCAGGCTGACCAGCGCCTGAACCGTGGCGGCGAACACCTGAGGCAACGGGTCACCGCTCTCCAGGGATTTGCTCAGTTGAGCCGGCGCCGGGCGCTCGGGGGTGCTGAACTCATCGCCGGCCAGAAAGTGCCGCACATGCGGCTCCTGAAAACCGCCATTGGCATACACCGCCCGGCGCGTCGCAGGCAGCCAGGCCAGCACCAGGTCCTGCAAGGGTCCCGGTGCCTTGATCGCCTCGAACAAGGCTTGGGCGGATGCAAACTCTCGCAGGCAGGGGCTGAACAACGGTTGGTAGAGCACGTGCGGCCCCAACTCGGAACGCCGGGCGCCAATCACATACATATTCACCACCGTGTCCGGGGTGGACGTGGGCGTGGCGCTGAATGCCAACGGCCATAACGCCGCCTCAGGTTGCTGCGTCACGGCGGCCTGCACCAGGCGATACCCGGCCTCGGTCATGCCGTTCTCGGCGTTGATCTTCATCTGCACCGCCAGCAGCGGCAATTGGGCGCGCACTTGCTGGATAAACAACGCTTCGCGGCGCAACCGTTCGGCGCCATCGTCTATCAATGTGTCCTTGAGCAACTGCGGGTACGCCTGGCCGACATCCACTTCGGTCACGCAGCCCTTCAGCAACGTCGCCGTCAGCCAGGCAGGCGCGGGATTGCCCTTGAGGGTGATCGCTGATGGCAAATGAGGGAAACCACCGAGATTTTCCAGGGCCAGGTCCGTAAGGCTCAGGGTCACGTGACGCACGTCACCGCTGGCAATGCCGCCCGGCGTCATGGCTGCGGTCACAATCCGGTAGGTCAGTTTGATGTCATCCGGCTCGACCCCATTGGCCCTGCGCTCCTTGTGCAGGCACTGCGTCAGGGCTCGCGCGGCGAAGGTCCGAATCGGCGCGATGCCGTCAAGAAAAGTCCGCCCGCCCGCCGAAGCCTGCGCCACGACCAGAACCTCAAGCGCGCGGGCGTAGGCCAGGCTGTCTGCCGTCGACGCATGGATCAGCCACAGCGGCAGTTGGTCCTGCAGCCGTTGCTGAAACGGCGTCAGCACTGATTCGAACCAACGCATAGGGTCCGTCACATAGTCGAGCATCTGCTGGAATTCGCTGGGCGTACGCGGCACGGTGCAGTCGATGGCCAACACATCCGCCCGCTGGCGTTCGGCATAGCTGGCGGCCAGGGCGTCGAACGGATCGCCCCAAGGCTCCTGAACAAACCATTCGAGCGCCTGACCGGCCAGACGCTCGTTCAGGTAGTCGGGGATCAACGCCTCGATGTCCTCCAGGCGCGTAAGCGGCTGAACGCCCGTCGCCAGGCTGAACAGCAACAACGTACGCAACTCGGCGCCGAACAACCGATGGTCGAGGATCAACAGCGGCAGCATTTGCGGAGTCTGCAGCGTGCCCTTGGGCCGGACGTGTACGGTCCAGACCTGCAACGAAGCGCCGTGAAGGCTCCATTGCCGATCAGGACGAGTGGCACGTAATTCCGTGGCTGGAAAAACCTTGGCGAATTGCTGCGCATCCATGCCCGGTGGTGGCGAGCTGTCATACAGCAACGCCAGGCAATCGTCGGACAGATAGCCCCATCGCGTCATGTTCACCGGCAGCGTCTCACGCCACCAGCCCTGCAGTCGTGCAAGCCAGGCGTCCAACAGGTTCGGCCCGAGTTGGTTGACGAGGTTTTCAATGTCCGCCAATGGCGGGCCACCCTTCACATAGACTTCGCGCTGGTGCAGGAAGACTTGATCGTAACCCTCGACATACCACACTGGCCGTGCGCTGGTGAGGCGCAGCACGACCTCGTCCGCAAGGCGGCTGTAGCGGTGCTGGTCGGCTTGGGTTGGGGTGCCGATGGCGACCCGCTCGGCGAGAAAGTTGCAGCTGCCAAACCGTCGATCCAGCGTGGCCTGTACCTGCTCGATCGCCACCTCCCGCAGTGTTGGGGCGTCAGAAAACAGACTGACGACTTGCTTGATGTGGCCGCGACGTAATGAAGGTGTTTCCGGCATGGGGTGGGCTTCCTGATGACGGCCCCGGAGTCGGGTCCGATAAACCCTGTACGTTAAGGAAGACCGTCGCCCCGACTGTGGTAGCCGGATAGCGCCGCCCACGCCGACAATTTTCTCGGCTGCGCCAATCAGCGTCTAAGCTTCAATCAAGTCCGATCAATCTGCCGGGATGGATCAATCGACTATGGGCGCTTTATGGCAAACCGATTCGACCAAGGCTGCGGCTCCCGCCGACAGCCTGGATGAACAGCCATTGCCACGACGCCCCCGCAAGCCGTTGTATCGGTGGCGAATGGTGTGGCTGCTGCTGGTAATCGCGCTGATCGCTGCGGGTTACGCCGCCCAGCGCGAAATGCGCACGTCGCATTGGCAGGCGCAGCAACTGAGTCACCTGGCCGCGACGCTCGGCTACACGCTGGAGCCCGGCCCCAGCGATGCCATGGTCTATCCCGGTGAAGGCCCCTTCGACAAACGCCTGGGCTACAGCGACCTGGATGAATTCCTGCCGCGCCTGCTCAAGCGCAATTACCTGATTGATCGTCAGGCGCGGTTCTCAGCGCCGTTGATGGCGTACACCGAGCGGGGCCTGTTCGTGCCCTATGCCGAGAAAATCCAGGCGGGCCTGTCGATCAGCGACTGCCGAGCCGAGCCGCTGTACCGCTTCACCTATCCACACCAGTCGTATCAGGACTTCGCCGCGATCCCGCCGGTGGTGGTCAACAGCCTGCTGTTCATCGAAAACCGCGACCTGCTCGACCCGGCGCAACCTGAAGCCAACCCGGCGGTGGACTGGCCGCGTTTCGCCAAGGCAGCCTGGTCACAAGTGGCCAAGCTGCTGCATTTGCCGGGGCAGACGGCGGGCGGCAGCACCCTGGCCACCCAGTTGGAAAAATACCGCCACTCGCCCGACGGCCTGACGTTGTCCGGCGGCGAGAAACTGCGCCAGATGTTTTCCGCCAGCGTGCGCGCGTATCAGAACGGCCCGCAGACCTTGCAGGCACGCCAGAACATTGTGCGCGACTACCTCAACAGCGTGCCGTTGTCCGCCGTGCCCGGCCACGGCGAAGTACATGGCATGGCCGAAGGCCTGCGGGTGTGGTACGGCGCCGACTTCAACCGCACCAACGCGCTGCTCGCCGACAACTCCGCGCAACACCTCGCGCAAAAAGGTGTGGCGCTGCGCGAGGTGTTGTCGTTGATGATCGCCCAGCGTCGGCCTTCCCATTACCTGTCCAAAGGCCACGCCGAACTGGAAACCCTGACCGACAGCCATATCCGCCTGCTGACGCAGAACAACGTCATCGAACCGGCCTTGGCGGACGCCGCCCTGGCCAGCCGGGTGAGTTATCGCGACTGGCAGCAACAGCCGACGCTGCAACCGATTGAAACCAACAAAGGCATCAGCGTCGCCCGCAGTCGCCTGGCCGCCCTGCTCAACCGCCCGCTGTACGACCTGGACCGCCTTGACCTGACCGCCACCACGACCTTGCAGGACGATCTGCAAAACCAGGCCACGGCCTACCTCAAGCACCTGGCAGATCCCGCCTTCGCCGGCCAAATCGGCCTGCTCGGCCCGCGCCTGCTGACGCCCGCCAGCACCGCGCAAGTGCGCTACAGCTTCACCCTCTATGAGATGACCGCCGACGGCGCACGGGTACGGGTACAAACTGACAACACCGACCAACCCTTCGACATCAACGAAGGCAGCAAGCTGGAACTGGGCTCCACCGCCAAGCTGCGGGTGCTGACCACCTACCTGCAAATCATCAGCGAGCTGCACGACCGTTATGCCGACCAGACCCCCGCCGCACTGAAAACCGTCAGCGTCGACGAGCAGGATCGCCTGTCGCGCTGGGCCGTGGATTACCTGGCGCAAAACAGCGACCGCAGCCTGCCGAAGATGCTCGATGCGGCGCTCAACCGGCAGTATTCGGCCAGCCCCGGCGAGCGCTTTTTTACCGGCGGCGGCCTGCACCACTTCAATAACTTTCGCAACGAAGACAACGGGCGCAACCCCACCTTGCGTGAGGCCCTGCGTGAGTCGATCAACCTGCCGTTCATTCGCCTGATGCGTGACCTGGTGCGCTACAGCACCTATCAAGGCCCCAACAACAGCGCCGAGCTGCTCAAGGATGACAACGACCCGCGTCGCCAGGAATACCTGGCCCAGTTCGCCGACCGCGAGGGCACCACCTTCCTGCTGCGGTTCTGGAAGCGCTACCGCAACAAAGACACCCAGGCCCGGCTCGACACCTTCCTCGACAGCATGCACCCCACCGCCATGCGCCTGGCGGCGGTGCACCGTTATCTGCTGCCCCAGGCCAACCAGGACAGTTTCAACCGATTCGTGCGCGCGCATCTGCCCACCAAAGCCCCGAAAAAACTCACCGACGAACGCCTGGCCAAGCTCTACAAGGATTACGGCCCCGGCGCCTACGACCTGCCGGACCAAGGCTATATCGCCAAGGTCCATCCATTGGACCTGTGGCTGCTCGGGTACCTGCTCAACCACCCCGACGCCACCTTCACCCAGGCCGTCGCTGCCAGTGAACACGAGCGTCAGGAAGTCTACGGTTGGCTGTTCAAAAGCCGCCACAAAAGCGCCCGGGACAGCCGCATCCGCACCATGCTGGAGATCGAAGCCTTCCTCGACATTCATCAACGCTGGCAAGCCGTCGGCTATCCCTTCGACCACTTGGTACCGTCCCTGGCCACCGCCATTGGCAGTTCGGGCGACAGGCCCGCAGCCCTGGCGGAATTGGTGGGAATCATCCTCAACGATGGCGTGCGCCAACCGACCGTGCGTATCGACAGCCTGCATTTCGCCGCTGGCACGCCTTATGACACCCGCCTGGTGAACAACCCCGACAAGGGCAAACGGGTGATGCCCAGTGAAGTCGCCAGCGCCTTGCGCTCGGCCTTGTCCCAAGTGGTGGACGACGGCACCGCCAAACGCGTGGCCGGCAGTTTCAAACTGGCGGACGGCACGCCGCTGGTCATGGGCGGCAAGACCGGCACCGGTGACAACCGCATAGAAGCCATCGGTGCCGGCGGGCGCCTGCTCAGTTCCAAATCGATCAACCGCACCGCCACCTTCGTGTTCTACATCGGCGAGCAGCACTTCGGCACGCTGACCGCGTTTGTGCCGGGCAGTTCGGCGCAACAGTTCACCTTCACCTCCGCACTGCCCGTACAGGTCCTCAAGGGCATGGCCCCCTGGCTGACACCTTATCTGCAACCCGGTGGGCAGACCTTGTGCCAAGTATCCACGACACAATAAACGTCACAGTAGCCGAGCAAGCCCGCTCACCACAGGGTTCTGTGTCAGCCTTTAAGCGTTGTTTAATTACGGCGCCAGGAAATCGAACACCAGATGCACCGTGCCGTAATAATCCCCGCCCCGGTAGCCGCCTTCGGGCTTGATCGCGGCGATGTCCAATTCGGCACGGCGCCCTACGCGGGCGTCATCGGCATTGACCACTTCAGTGGCGTCCAGGGTCAAGGGCACCCGGTTGAACAGCACTTGCATGTCGATGCGGTTGCGCCCATTGAACAGGTAAGGCTCAGCCCCCAAGCGGGCTGCAACGCCGCCGTTGATATTTTTCACGTCGAAGTTCTTGCGCAGGCGACTGAGTTCAGCGGTCACCAGGTTCCAGGCGAGTAATTGGTCCTGGCCCATCCAGTCGGGCTCCGATGGCAGTACATAAGCCTCGTGGACCGGGATCGTCACCGACACATCAAAGGAATGGCGCTCCTGAATCGCTCCGGCATGTGTGCCAACCACCGTCAAGGCGGCCAGCACAGCAAGTCTTGTCAGTTGCTTGAACATCATGATCACCCGTTACGTTTTTCGAACTTCAGCGGTTTTTTGCCCTGCCCTTCAACCAATACAAAGTTGTAGCGCCGGCCCGGTTTTTTCTCGAATTTCAGCTGGCGTCCCGGCAGGATGTGGTGCTTGGTAGTCGGCACGCAGTCGGTGGCATTGCTCGCCGAACAGTCATGAAACTCGTCCAGCACCACCACACTGTTACCGGCGTTGCGCAGTCGGTACTCATCCGGGGTTTCATTGATCTGGGTATCGAAGCGGGTGTCCTTGGGGCGCACGAAAAACACCGTGCCGTAGCCGGTCATCACGTTGATCCCGGCAGCCAGGTCATCCTTGTATTCGGCCTGTTCCTCAGAGCTGATCCCGAAGTTGTCGTCTTTTTCCGGCACCACGGGGATAAAGCGCAGGCGGAAATAGCGCTCCTTGTCCCGCGCGCCCATGTACAACAGCCGTGTGCCCTGGCGCCCGTTCACCGGCACGATCAAGCGCGCCGGGCTGGCCATCAGGCCATCGCGGTTGGTGGTCACGCCTTTATCGTCCACCTGCGAACCAACCGGTACTTCTTTAGAGGTGCCGTCCTCGCTGTAGACAATCTCCAGCACATTGACCTTGACGAACGCGGTGCTGGTGCCGCCGTTGAACACACGCTTGAGGTATGAGCTGCGCTCACCCTCCAGGTAGTCGTACACCACCCCGACATTGATCTGCGGCCCGGCATGGGCCGTGAGCGACAACAGGCACAACCCGATCCATAACACTGCACGCTTCATGTTTACTTCACCTCATTGATTGAATGCGGCGGGCCTGGCCCGCCGTTGTTGCGGGGCCGACCTAAATTTGTGAATCCCACATCACGGTCGCTACACCTGAGTAGGTACTGCCCGGCTGCTTGAGCATTTCGCCCATATCGTCACGCAACACTTCAAAGTGCAGGGTGCCGGGCCGGTCGTTGACGTAGAACAGCGGCTGGAACAGTTCGGTACCGCTGCCATCCAGGCGCAGCGGGCGCCTGCGCACCGCCTGGTCGCCCTGGCCGTCGATGCCGCCGGGCAGGGTCACGGCCACCTGCACCGGCACTTCATCACCAGTGCCGTTGCGCAAGCCGCAGGTGTTGCCCATGACAATCGAGCACTCCAACTGCATCTTGAAACGCGAACTGGCGGCGATCCTGAAGGTTTGATCGCGGTACAACCGTGCCGGTGTGCGGCCGCGATTGAGCCAGGCTTGCCAACCACCTTCGGGGATCAGTTCGATGCGATTGCCGCCGGGCGGGATGTCGACCCTGAGGGAGTGCTCGACACTCAAGGCAAAGTTGAACGTAATAGCGTTCTGCACGGGAATGACCACATCGCCAAAATCAAAGTCCGCGCGGGGGCCCATCGAATAGGTGAGGCTTCCTCGGTACAGCCCCGAAGACATACCCAATGGGTTAGGGGTCTTGATTTCGTAGGCGTACTCCATCTGTGCAAGGTTTATATAAGAAAGATCCTGCGCAGTTTTTCGGCTGCACGCTCCCGCACCTTCGGGCACCAGCCAAAAATAGGCAGCAGCATTAGTGCTGGCCACCAGGAAGCCGGTACTTACACATGGGCTCGGAGCGTTCGTCCATACTGGCTGCCATGCCTGACCCGGCGGCGCCCAGGCGTTGACTCCTGGAGGACGTGGAACGTCCCATGGCGTACCGATACCGGCCATACGCATCTGGACTGTTTCGGTCTCACCGGTCATGACATGTGTGACCTGTAAGTCCCGCCAGTCGGATGGCACCTTCACCATAAACCCTTGCCGCTCATCCTCATGATTGGCCAAAACCGGCGCAATCGTTCTCGCCCGGAACTCAGGCGCCCTGAGACTGAAAATATTCAATTGCTTGCAGCGGGAGGGCATATGGTTTGCGCAGACCGTGCTCAGAGGCGTGGTGTTTTCGAATTTGTTCTGCATCGGGTTAGCTGGATCCGGCCTGAATACCGCCGTGATTTCCCGGGTGATACCGACCGCTGATGTGCTGAACAACAGCGCTGCGCCGATGACCCCCAATTGCTTGATCCCTGTGTTGCTGCGTTTCATCGTGAGTTGTCTCGTCATTGATTGATCGTGGCCGCTCTAGACCTGCGAATCCCAAATCACGGTCACCACACCTGAGTAGGTACTGCCCGGCCGATTGAGCATTTCGCCCATATCGTCACGCAACACTTCAAAGTGCAGGGTGCCGGGCCGGTCGTTGACGTAGAACAGCGGCTGGAACAGTTCGGTACCGCTGCCATCCAGGCGCAGCGGGCGTCTGCGCACCGCCTGGTCGCCCTGGCCATCGATGCCGCCGGGCAGGGTCACGGCCACCTGCACCGGCACTTCATCGCCGGTGCCGTTGCGCAAGCCACAGGTGTTGCCCATAACAATCGAGCACTCCAACTGCATCTTGAAACGCGAACTGGCGGCAATCTTGAAGGTTTGGTCGCGGTACAACCGGGCCGGTCTGCGGCCGCGATTGAGCCAGGCTTGCCAACCGCCTTCGGGGATCAGTTCGATGCGGTTGCCGCCGGGCGGGATGTCGACTTTGAGGGCGTGTTCCACGCTCAGGACAAAGTTGAGGGCTACCGTGTCGATACTCGGGATCAGCGCATCCCCCATATCAAAGTCCATCCCCCGCCCAATGGAGTAAGACAGCGAGCCACGGTACTCACCGGCGCGCATGCTCAACGGGTTGGGGGTACGCAGTTCATATACATAGTCAATGCCACTCCAACGGAAGTAAGGAATCGTCAGCGACGGCGTTCTTGCACAAGCCCCGCCCCCCTCGGGCATCAACCAGAAAAACTGGGCAAAAGAAGCACCCGCCGCCAGGAAATTGGTACTCATGCAGGGGGCAGGTGCCGATTGCCACATCGATTGCCAGCTAGCCCCAGGCCGTGCCCAGGCACTCACCCCGGGTGGATAAGAAAGGTTCCAACTGCCACCGATACCGGCAATGCGTATCTGGACGACTTCCGTCTCACCTGTGCTGTGGCGCACCTCCACATCCCGCCAATCTGAAGGTAGGGTGAGCATGAACCCCTGCCGCGGGTTTTCATGATTAGCTTCAATCGCCTGTTTCGTAACGAACGAAAGTTCTGGAAGCCTCAGGCTGAAAATACCCAATGCCTTGCAACGTGCAGGCATGAAGGAGACGCAGACACCCGCTTGGGGCGTTTTATTCTCAAAGCGGTTGACCATCGGGTTAGACGGATCCGGGACAAACGTCGCCCGAACCTCCTGAACCGCAGCCTGCGCCGACAAACTGAACACCAGCGCCGCGCCCATCGCCCCGATCTGTGTGATCACTGTATTGATGCGTTTCATCGTGAGTTGTCTCGTCATGGCACTCAACCGGCGGTCTGCGCGCTGAGTGTGTTTTCAGCCAGGGTGTCCGGCGTGCAACGCAGGTCGCCGATCATCAACACGTCGTTTGCATTGGCGGTGGTGGCCGGGTCCAGGCGGAACTGACACAGCAGTTGGTTCTGGTAGCGCACTTCCAGCGTCGGCGCGCTGGCGCTCATTTCCATCGAGAAGAACCCGTCCGCTTCGCTCACGCCACGGCTGGCGTGGTTGATCACGTGGTGGCCTCTAAGCGGCTGCCCCTGGGCATCGAGCAGGCGCCCGAGCACGCTGACGGTTTTCATCACGGTGATTTTTCGGTAGTCCACCCCGCCTTTGTTCAGGTGGTACGTGGCGCGCGCCGGCTGGATGTTGGCGGCCGGTGGATGGTTGCCTTCAAAGTCGAAGTTCACGGTGCTGCTCTTGTAGGCCGACACCGGCACAAAGTTGCGCCCAGGCCGCAGGATCGCGCCGCCGCCACTGAAGTCATCGGCGCGCAGGGCAATGCTGTCCAGGTCGGTCTCGACGTCGATGATCATGCCCGCGCCGTTGCTCTGGTATTGGCTGGTCAGCAGCATCTTGTCGGCGCCGGCAACGAAGGTGCTGTTCAGGTTCAGGCCGCCGCTGATATCACCGTTGAACGAGCTGCGCTGGACAAAGCCATCGCCGCTGACCACATCGGTGTCGAAGCTGGCCATGCCGGACAGCCCCACCCCGTAGGTGTCGGTGATCGCCGTGGCCGAGACGCTTTGCAGTACATGACCGTTGAGGTCCTGGCGGTAGGTGACCGAGGCGTTGTTATCGCGCCCCCCTTCACGGGCGGTACGGCTGCCGATGCTGCCGGAGATTTGCCGCCCATCGCTGCCCAGGGCCAGGCTCAGGCTCAGGTCGACGCCGCGATTGCGCTCGTTACCGGTGCCGGCGCTGGCGGGACGGTCGAACACCGAAAGCCGCCAGTTGGCGTCGCTGCCCATCAAGGTATCGCGACGGCTCCAGCCCAAGTCCACGCCTGCGCCCTCGGTATTGCCTTCGCTGTGGGACAGGCGCACGTTCCATGAGTTTTTTGTGTCGACATGGTGGTTCACCGAGAGCGCCGAATTGCTGGTTTGCCCCACGAAGGTATTGCGCCGCAGGCGGGTGCCGTCCGGCAGGGTTTCGTAGGTGTCGCGGGTATCGAGCCAACTGCGGTTGTGGCTGAACACCAGGTTGGTGGCGCCGAAGCTATAGAGCCCTTGCAGGTCCATGCCGGTGCCGTGTTCGCGGGTCTGGTAGACGTTGGCGTAGAGACTGGTATTGCTGGCTACTGTCCAGTCCGCCGAGCCGCCATATTGCAATTGCTCGCGCACTTCACGGGCCGACAGACCGAGAATTACCCGTGGATGCACCAGGTAGTTGACGGAGGCGCCGGCGGTGATCGCGCCACTGGCCTGTTCGTCCCAGTTGCTGAACAACTTGGTTTCACGCCCGGCGAACACGTTGTAGCGCCAGCGATCATCAGCGTTGCGCCAGTTACTGGGCTTGTACACCAGCTCCTGGGTGGTGCTGACGGTCAGGCCGTCTTCCACCAGGCGCACCTCCACTTCATAGATGCCACCGGGCAAGGGGCGCGTGTCCAACGTCTGCAAGCCGGCCGACACCGCCTGAGTGTTGATCAGCAGGCCATTGCGGTAAATCTCCACGGCGGCCTGGCGGTTGGCGGTGACGTAGATCGGGTACACGCTGGGTTTGCCGCTGTTGATGGACAGGCTGTCAGAGCTGCCATACATGACGCCCAGCGCCGTGTCGGGGCTGGCGCCAAAGCTGCGCAACTGCCGCGTCAGGCCATCGGAATTGGGGGTGAAATGCCCCAGGCGCAAAAACTGGCCTTCCAGTTCACGCTGGGTATACAGCTCATGGATCGCGTGGCGCAGTTGCTCTTCGTCGCCACTCTGGCGCGCCAGTTGCAGGTTGAACACCTGGGTCCAGTTACCCAGGCTGGCGCTGGCCTGCAAGCCATAACGTCCGCCCAGGTCTTCGTCCTGGCCGCCGTTGAGGTTGAGCTGATTATTGATGATCAGGCCCCGGCTGCCGCCTTCGGGCTGCTGGTAGTAACGCGGCGCATCACCGGTGCGTTCGACGTTTTGGGTGATGATCGACAACTGCGAGCTTTCCAGGCCGTAGTGCATCGACACCAACTGCTGCGGGCACGATTGGGTACACGCACCCAGGGGCAGGCCCTTTTCCAGCAAGCCTTGCCAGGTATCACGGGTAGCGGCGGGCACCTTGCTGTCGCCCGACTCAGTGAACTCAAGCAGCGTCACGCGCTCATCGCGGGACAGGACAATCAGCGCCTCTCCCAGCAATTGCTGATCAAGATCGACCCGCACAGCCAGTGGCACATCAAAGAAATGGTCGACAAACCCCGCCGGCAAACCCTGGGACTGGGTGAGCAAGTTGGCGGGCGTCACGGCGATGGGTGTCGGCGCAGCCAAGGCACTCGTACAAATCACTAGCGCAAGCGCAACCGCGATGGGCGTCATCGGGAACATGAAAGCAATACTCTGAGAGCCAAGAGACAAAGTGATAAACAGGCCGGACTCCCGGTGGACAGAAGCCCGGCCTGAGCGCCAATGCCCGAGAGCGCAAGGCTCATCGGGCACTTACGCCATCAGGGAGCAGGCGTTGGCAGTACGGCGTCGAACACCAGCGCCACGGCGGAGGTGTAGGCACCGCGCTGGGTCTCCGTAGGCTTGGCGGCCGCGATGCGCAGTTGAGCCCCGACGCCTGGGGTCGAATCAGCCTCGTTCACCACTTCTTTTGGCGTGCCATCCAGCTCCACGCCGTGCAGGGTGGTAGTCAGCGGGATGTTTTGTGCAGGGGTACCGTTGAACAACACCGCCGGGCCACCTTCGATATAAGCGTGGACCGAGCCGTTGGTGTTCTTCAGGTCGTAGATGGCGGTCAACGGTGCCAGCTCACCACTCACCAGGTTGTAGCTCATGGTTTCGTCCCGACCAAAGTTGGGATCACGTGGCTGAGCATGGAACACGGTGGTCGGGATGTTGGCCTTGATGTTGACGGTGTGGTTGGCCTCGCCGGCTGCGAATGCAACCGACGAACTCAGTGCCAGAACGGCCAGGGGGGCAGCAATCACAAACTTCTTGAACATGGTGGATACCTGTTTCTTGGGTATTGGATTAACCACCACAAGTTGAACTTGACGTTAACAAACAAAATCAACCTGCAATGAGAGTCATGACTGCCCGCAAGTGGTCAGCACAACACCCAGGTATGATCCACCGATTTCAATTTCAAATATGCCAGCAACTTCCCATAAACACGTAGCCCTTACACTACGCGGTTTGCGTGAATTTTATGGCAATTTGCCAAAACTTTAAAAGTATCCGTAAGATTTGTACTACACAACTACCCGACACTAAAACAACTTGAATAGCCTGTAAGAACAGTACCACAAAGATAATAAAAACCCGCCAAGCCCTGCATAAAAAACTAGAGCAGCAACTCTAATCAATAGTTATAGCGCAAAAGGTAAAAGTTGCACTGCACTTGCCCCATGCACCTAGGCGAATGACCGTTGGTCGCCCAGGCATACCCAAACCATAAGATATATCTTACGTTATGTCTAAACCTGCAAAGAGAGCGCACAGAAATGAGAGACCCTCATCACCACCGAGACCACGGTGACAGCCACGACGGCTTCGAAAAACGCCCCGGCCGTGAACGCGGCGGGCGTGGCCCCCGCGTCTTCGCACCGGGCGACCTGAAACTGCTGCTGCCGGCGCTGATTGCCGACCAGCCTTGCCACGGCTACGACCTGATCCGCCAGATCGAAGCCCTGTTCGACGGCGCCTACAGCCCCAGCCCTGGAGTGATCTACCCCACCCTGACCTTTCTTGAAGAAAGCGAATTGATCACGGGCGACGCCGAGGGCGGAAAAAAACGCTACACAATCACCGACGCCGGTCGTCTCTTCATCAGCGAACAGGCGATTGCCCTTGAGGGTATCCGCATGCGCATGGATGTGAGCAAACGCTCGCTGCGCGGCCATGACCGCCCGCCGCAAATCCATGAGGCGGTGCATAACCTGCGCCACGCTCTGCATTCGCACCACGGGCGCTGGAGCCCGGAAGAAATCCAGCGTGTCGCCGCGTTGCTCAACAGCACCGCCCAAGCCATTGCCGACGGGAAAGCCCAATGAATACGCAAGTCATCCATCGCGTTAGCCACGAAATCAAATTACGCCGCCTCGACGTACTGCGCGTGGTCGACATCACGCCGCGCATGCGCCGCGTCACCGTGGGCGGGCCGGAGCTGGCAGGCTTTATCAGCCTGGGCAGTGACGATCACATCAAGCTGCTGTTCCCGCAGACCGCCGCCGAACGGGATGCCCTGGAAAGCCCGACGTTCAGCCTCAAGGGCGACGGCCCGCAACCACCCATGCGCGACTACACGCCGCGCCGCTATGACCTGGACATTGGCGAACTGGACATCGACTTCGTGCTGCACGGTGATGGCCCTGCGTCGACCTGGGCCGCACAAGCCGCAGTCGGTCAGCGCCTGTACATCGGCGGGCCGCGCGGTTCGATGATCGTGCCGGATATCTTCGACAGCTACCTGCTGATCGGCGACGAAACCGCGCTGCCGGCCATCGGTCGCCGCCTGGAAGAACTGCCGGCGGGGCGCAAGGTCTTGGCGGTGATCGAGATCGAAAATGCTGAGGAGCAGCAAACGCTGCGCAGTGCTGCCGATGTGGACGTGATATGGGTGGTGCGCGGCCAGGACAACCTGCTGGAAGTGGTGCAGAACCTGACGCTGCCCGGTGGCACGCTGTACAGCTTTGTCGCCACCGAAACCAAGCTGTCGCGCCAGGTGCGCCGGGTGCTGCTGGACACCCACAAGGTCAATGAAGAGTTCCTCAAGGCCGTCGGTTACTGGCGCGCCGAAGGCAGTGAAGAAGATTGAATCAAGTAGGGGGCTTGATGACTTTATCCAGCCCCACCACTGCCAGCGCAATCGCCACAAACCCCGCCAGAATCCCTCCGGCATTCACGAACACCTGTGGATAACCGAGGGTGCCGACGTCAATGAACGGGTACTGATACTGCCCGAGCAAATCCCCGCGCAGCAGCGCATAAGCGAAATACACCAGCGGGTACAGCACCCAGGCGCCGATATGCTTGAAGCGCAACGTACCCTTGGGCACACACCGCCACCAGTAGATAAAAAACAGCACCGGCATCACGTCGTGGAGCAGTTCGTCGGCGATGAACTGAAAGCCTTCGGGCTGCCATAAATGCCGCAGCAACAGGCTGTACGCCAACCCCACCACCAGGATGCTCACAGCGATCCCACTGCTGATCGCCGGCCTGAGAAAAAACCGCTTCGCCGCTGAATCCGGTTGGACCAGGGCATAACTCAATACCACCACCGCCAAGGTGTTGGTGAGCACCGTGAAGAAACTGAAAAAGTTGATCAGCCCGCCCAGCAGGCTGGCGCCGGCTTCCCAGCGCGAATAGAAAATCAGGTACTGCTGAGTCGCCAACCCCATCCAACCGGCCAGTGCCGCTGCCGCTATAAACCGCTTCATGGGTTCAATCCAGCGGGCGTTTGGTGCGCATCAGCTTGACGTACAACCCTTCGACTTTTTCCCGCGCCCACGGCGTTTTGCGCAGGAACGTCAGGCTCGACTTGATGCTCGGGTCGCTCTTGAAACACCGCACATCAATGCGCTCGGCCAGGCCTTCCCATTCGTAGTGTTCCACCAGGGTAGTGAGGACGTGCTGCAGGGTGACGCCGTGAAGGGGGTCGTTGCTTGTCGCGGTCATGCCGGGCCTATGAAAAAAGTAATCACGAAGGCGCACACCTTATCACCCCGCCCACCCACTGATAAAAAGTTCCCGTGGAACACGAAAAAGAGATGTTATATTGTAACTATAACTTTCAAATCTTTTCGTCGTTTTGCCAAGGAATGTCCGATGTCCCTCTCTTCCCTGTGGCGCTTGACCCCGCTTGCCGCCGCCCTGCTGATCTGCTCCGAAGCCCACGCCCTGGAACTGCAACCCCAAGTCATCACCGGCAACCCGCTGGGCAGCGAGCAGCTCGCCTCACCGACCACCGTGCTGGAAGGCGACGACCTGACCCTGCAACAAAAAGGCAGCCTTGGCGAAACCCTGAACAAGCAGCCGGGCGTGTCGTCTTCGTACTTTGGCCCAGGCGCCAGCCGGCCGATCATTCGTGGCCAGGACGGCGACCGCATTCGCATCCTGCGCAACGGCGTGGGCGCGCTGGATGCCTCGTCGCTGTCTTATGACCATGCGGTGCCGCTGGACCCGGTCAACGTCGAACGCATTGAAATCGTGCGTGGCCCGGCCGCGTTGCTATATGGCGGCAGCGCCATCGGCGGCGTGGTCAACACCTTCGACAACCGCATCCCCACCGAGGCCATCGAAGGCATTCACGGTGCCGGTGAATTGCGCTACGGCGGCGCCGACACCACCCGCAGCAGCGCGGGCAAACTGGAAGCCGGCAACGGTACGTTTGCCTTGCACCTGGATGCCAATGCGCGGGAATTCAACGACCTGAAAATCCCAGGCCAGGCCCGCAGCCGCCACGCACCGGACAGCGAAGACGGCCCCGGCAAGAACGGGCGCCTGGGCAACAGCGACGGGCGCCAGGACGGCGGCGCGGTGGGCGGTTCCTACACCTGGGATGACGGTTATGCCGGGCTGTCCTACAGCAGCTACGACAGTAACTACGGCTCGCCTGCCGAACAGGCAGTGCGCATCCGCATGAAGCAGGATCACTACGCCTTTGCGTCCGAGATCCGCAACCTGCAAGGCCCGTTCACCTCGGTGAAACTCGACGCGGGCTACACCGACTACGAGCACCGCGAAATCGAAGGCGGCGAAACCGGCACGATCTTCAAGAACAAGGGCTACGAAGCCCGCGTGGAAGCGCGTCACCAGCCCATCGGCCCGTTCGACGGCGTGGTGGGCGCCCAGGTGACCCGCAACGAATTCTCGGCCCTCGGTGAAGAAGCCTTCGTGCCGCAGACCGACACCAACGCCGGCGCGCTGTTTATCCTTGAAGAAATGCAGGCCACCGAGCGCCTCAAGCTCAGCCTCGGCGGGCGCCTGGAACACACCAGCGTCGACCCGGACGCCAAGGGCAACGCACGTTTTGCCGGTGCCGACACATCCAACGACTTCACCGCCGGCAGCCTGTCGTCGGGCGCGGTGTATACGCTGACGCCGATCTGGTCCCTGGCCGCGACCCTGGGCTACACCGAGCGCGCGCCGACCTTCTACGAGCTGTATGCCAACGGCGCCCACGTCGCCACTGGCACCTATGAACTGGGCGACGCCAACCTGAAGAAAGAAAAAGCCGTGTCCAGCGACCTGGCCCTGCGCTTTGACAATGGCACCCACAAAGGCAGCTTCGGCGTGTTCTACAGCCGCTTCTCCAATTACATCGGCCTGCTGGGCACCGGTCGTACGCTGAACGATGACGGTGAAGAAGACGCGGGTGGCATTCCCGAGTACGAATATTCCGGCGTGCGTGCACGCTTCGCCGGCTTTGAGGCACAGGATCACATCAAGCTCGGCGAAGGCGCCTACGGCAAATTCGCCCTGGAGTTGTCGGGCGACTACACCCGCGCCACCAACCTGGATACCGGCGAAGCCTTGCCGCGCATTGCGCCGCTGCGCTTGAACAGCGGCCTGCTGTGGGAACTTGACCGCTGGCAGGCGCGCATCGACGTGGAACACGCAGCGGGCCAGGGCCGAGTACCGGATAACGAAAGCGGCACCGATGGCTACACCACTTTGGGCGCGAGCGCGGGTTACCACTTCAACATGGGCGGCAGCCAGTGGCTGGCATTTGTGAACGGTGAAAACCTGACCAACCAGACCGTGCGCTATGCCAGCTCGATCCTGCGCGATGTGGCGCCCGCCCCGGGCAGGAGCGTGCAAGTGGGCCTGCGCACCAGCTTCTAAAAACACTGGAAATCTCCTGTGGGAGGAGGCATGCCCCCTCCCACATTCATTTTTTGCAGCGACACTTCGTCACTGTTACCAAATCTGAAATGATGCATCTTGCGATTCAGGCTTTCTCTAAACGCCTCCGCGCTTTATCCTTCGCAACAATCTGAAACGTTTCACCTCCCGGTCGACCCCATCTTGCTGAATATTCCTAGCCATCAAGACAGCGCTGTCTTACACCGAGCTGCGCCCAAGGATAAATCGCCGGCCTGTGGATAACCCTCCCGATCCTCAGAAAAACCGAATTAACGCTGAACCAAGCCTGTGCCGAATCGTCATCTACAGTGAGTGAAGCACGGGGTTACACAATTATTCCAACGTCACGGAGAAACACACTATGAGCACTGATGGTGCTTCAAGCCCAAGCCGCCTGCTGCCCAGGTTGCTAGGCGTCTTGCTGCTGATCATGGGCCTGGCCCTGCTGGCCGGCGGTATCAAGCTGACAATGCTCGGCGGGTCGCTGTACTACCTGCTGGCCGGTATCGGCATCGCCCTCACCGGCGTCCTGCTGCTGGCGAGCCGCCGTGCGGCGCTGGGTCTGTACGCGCTGGTGCTGTTCGCCAGTACCGTGTGGGCATTGTGGGAAGTCGGCCTGGACTGGTGGCAGTTGGTGCCACGCCTGGCGCTGCTGTTCGCCCTGGGCATCGTCATGTTGCTGCCGTGGTTTCGTCGTCCGTTGCTGCGTGGCCAACCAGCCCCGCTGGGCACTGGCTCGCTGAGCGTGGCCGTGGTGTTGGCCGGCGCTGCCGCCCTCGCCAGCCAGTTCACCAACCCTGGTGAAATCAAAGGCCAACTGGACCGCGACGCGGTGCCGGGCATGGCCAATGCTGCGCCGTCCCAGGCTGATGGCGACTGGAATTCCTACGGTCGCTCGTCCTTCGGTGACCGTTACTCGCCGCTGGCGCAGATCACCCCGGAGAATGCCCACAAACTGGTGCCGGCGTGGACCTACCGCACCGGCGACATCCCTGGCCCGAACGATCCAGGCGAGACCACCGCGGAAAACACCCCGCTGAAAGTCAACGGCATGCTCTACGTGTGCACCCCGCACAGCCAAGTGATTGCCCTGGACCCGGACACCGGCAAGGAAATCTGGCGTTTCGATCCGAAGATCAGCAGCCAGGGCGCTGAGAACTTCAAGGGTTGGGCGCACATGACCTGCCGTGGCGTGTCGTATCACGATGACGCCGCCTACGCGTCCGAGCAGAGCCCGACCGGCAGCGCCAGCCCGGCCGCCGCGCCGAATGCCTGCCCTAAACGCATCTTCGTGCCGACCGCCGACACCCGCCTGATCGCCCTGAACGCCGACACCGGCAAGATGTGCGAAGACTTCGGCGACAAAGGCCAGGTCGACCTGCGTGCCAATATCGGCAGCTTCGCCCCAGGCGGTTACTACTCCACCTCGCCACCGGCCGTGACCAAGAACCTGGTTGTGATCGGCGGTCACGTGACCGATAACGTCTCCACCGACGAGCCAAGCGGCGTGATCCGCGCGTTCGACGTGCACACCGGCAAGCTGGTGTGGAACTGGGACAGCGGCAACCCGGACGACACCACCCCGTTGGCCGAAGGCAAGACCTACACCCGCAACTCGCCGAACATGTGGTCCATGTTCGCCGTGGATGAAAAACTCGGCATGCTCTACCTGCCGATGGGCAACCAGATGCCCGACCAATACGGCGGCGACCGTACCGACGATTCCGAGAAATATTCCGCCGGCCTGACCGCCCTGGACATCGACAGCGGCCACGTGAAGTGGACCTTCCAGTTCACTCACCATGACCTCTGGGACATGGACGTGGGCGGGCAGCCGTCGCTGATCGACATCAAGACCGACGCCGGCGTGAAGCAGGCCGTCATGGCATCGACCAAGCAAGGCAGCATCTACGTGCTGGACCGTGCAACCGGCCAACCGGTGGTGCCGGTCCATGAAGTGGCCGTGCCGCAAGGCGCAGTCGCGGGCGACCGTACCTCCCCTACCCAGCCGAAGTCCGAGCTGAACTTCATGCCGCCGCCGCTCAAAGAGCGCGACATGTGGGGCGTGACGCCGTTCGACCAACTGCTGTGCCGCATCGATTTCAAATCCCTGCGCTACGACGGCGCGTTCACCCCGCCATCGCTGCAAGGCTCGATCGTTTACCCAGGTAACTTCGGCGTGTTCGACTGGGGTGGTATTTCCGTCGACCCGGTACGCCAGATCGCCTTCGTGAACCCTAGCTACATGGCGTTCAAGTCCAAGCTGATCCCAGCCGCCGACATCGCCAAGCAAGGCCCTCGCGTCAGCGAAACCGAAGGCGTACAGCCGAACAAAGGCGCGCCGTACGGTGTGATCCTCGAAGCCATGCTGTCGCCAATGGGCCTGCCGTGCCAGGCACCGGCGTGGGGTTATGTGGCGGCGGTCGACCTGACCACCCACAAAACCATCTGGATGCACAAGAACGGCACCGTGCGTGACAGCTCGCCGGTTCCGATCCCGCTGAGCATGGGCGTGCCTAGCCTGGGCGGCACCTTCACCACTGCCGGTGGCGTGTCCTTCCTGAGCGGCACCCTCGACCAGTACCTGCGTGCCTACGACGTGAAAAACGGCAAGCAACTGTGGGAAGGCCGCCTGCCAGCCGGCGCGCAAACCACACCGATGACCTACACCGGCAAGGACGGCAAGCAGTACGTGCTGGTCGTGGCGGGTGGTCATGGTTCCCTGGGTACCAAGCAGGGTGACTATGTGATGGCGTTTAAACTGCCGGATTAAGCTTTATCGGCGGTAAAAAAAGGCGGCTACCCTAAACAGGTAGCCGCCTTTTTCATAAACAACACAGATCAATATGTGGTGTTCAGGTGACTAGTGCTCGATCACTTCCCCACGCATCACCGCCAACCGGGCAATCAACCGATTCTGCACCGGCACCGCAATGCCTTCGCTGTCCATCGCCTTGATCAAGTCCTCCACCAGCGCATTGAAGTCACTGCGGCTCACGTTCTGGCCCTTGTGACTCTCGGCCATGCTGTCGCCGGTGTAGGTGCACGGCCCGCCGGCTTCGACGCAGAACTGTTCGATCAATTTGTTGCGCAGGCGCTGGATATCGACGCGCCGGAAACGTTCGACGATGCGCTCATCCCGGGCGATGTTGAGCAGCATGCCTTCGACAATCCGGGTGATGCCGGGCATGGCGCCAAGGTCGCGGTACAGGCTGTCGTCCTTGGGCGGTTGCTGGGCGCAGGCGCTGAGCAGCAGCACCAGGGCGATCGGTAGGAAACGCATCAGAAACTCCCTTGCACCGACAGGTAGGTGCCGTTCTGGTTATCCAAGGTGGCGATCTCCCCAAGCCGGGCATAGGCCAGCACAAACGACAGATGCTTGGTGGGAAAGTAGCCGACAAACACATCGGCCCAGTCGCTTTCGCCTGCGAACGACAGGTTGTCGGGTTTCTCGCGGTACTCCACGCCCACCGCCCAACGCGGGTTGAACAGCAGCGCCACCGAACTTTCCTTGAGCAGGCTGCGACTGTCACGGCGGTCGCCGCCAAAGCCTAGCAGACCGGTTTCGTTGGCGCGGCTGTAGCGCAGGCTGCCGTTGACGAGCACGTTGTAGCCGAACGCGGCGCCCATGAACAAACGGCTCGCGGCCAGGTAGCCTTCCACGTCGCTGTCGCGCCTGGCACCGACCAGGCTGGGGATGTCGAAGTTGGTCTGGTGCTTGTATTCCAGGCCGAGGGACACCTGCGGCAAATGGTCGTAAATCACATCACCGAACAGGCGCACCTTTACGCCGAGCACATCCTGACCAAGATTGTCTTCCGGCAGATTGAGCTTGTGCACCAGGCTGCCAAGGTCAAAGCGCTGGCGGGCGAAAGACACTTCGACGCGGTTGTCATAGGCCAGCGCCAGCCCCGCCACGTCCAGCCGATAGTCCGGCAGGTTGACCGTGGTGGCGAACGCCGTCGCGCCCCATTCGTGCTGTTCACCGTAGCCGGCCAGTACCGCCCACGGCGTGATACCGCCGCCCGCCGTGCCCTCGATGCTGCTGGCACCGCCGGTGGCGATCAGGCGGCCGTTATCGGCCAGGGTGGTGTGCACAGTCAGGGCGGCCAGGCAGCCGATCAATAGAGAAAGACGCACGTCAGCCACTCAGTGAACAAGGGAAGTTTGCGCACTGAGGGGCAACGCCACCCAGGCTTCGAAAGCGTCGGCGCTCAAGGGCCGGCTGATCAGGTAACCCTGGGCCGTGTCGCACTGCCAGCGCTCCAGAAGACGCAGACTGTGGGCGTATTCAACGCCCTCGGCGACCACTTTGAGGCCCAGGTTGTGGCTCATCTCGATGGTGGAACGCACGATCACCGCGTCCTCACTGGTTTCATCGAGGTTACGGACAAAGGATTGGTCGATCTTCAACTCTTGCACCGGCAGGCGCTTGAGGTGAGCCAGCGACGAATAGCCGGTGCCGAAGTCATCCACCGACAGACTGATGCCGCAATCACGCAGCAGATGCAGGACTTTCAGCGCTTTTTCCGGCTCACGCATCACTGCGCTTTCGGTGATTTCGAACACCAGTTGCTCCGCCGGCAAACCATAGCGACGCAGCAACGCCGAGACGCGGTGGGCCAGCTCATCGCCGAGTAAATCGTCCGCCGAGATGTTCAGCGACAACTGCAGGTACAGGCCACGGCGGTTCCATTCACACAGCTGACGAATGCCCTCTTCGATCACCCAGTGGGTCAGCAGTTGAATGCTGCCGGAACGTTCGGCCAGGGGAATGAATTCCGCCGGCGAGACCGTGCCGAACTGCGGATGCTGCCAGCGCAACAGGGCTTCAGCCTGACGTACGGTGCCCTGGCGAATGTCCAGCTTGGGCTGGTAATGCAGCAGCAACTGGCCCTGGTTAGGCGCGTGGCGCAGGTCGCGGATCAGGGTGATCTGGCGACGGTGCGCCAGGTCACGGCCGTGCTCGTAGATTTGCAGGCGACCGGGCATTTGCGCGGCGTCTTTCATGGCGATGGCGGCACGCTCAAGCAGGGTGTGCGGGCTTTCACCGTCGGCCGGGAATGCCGCGATACCCAGGCGACAGTCCAGCGCCAAGTCATGGCCGTTGATGCGCTGGGGGCGCAGCAACAGTTGTTGGAGTTTGTCGGCCATGCCCACTGCCTCGTCGCTGCCGGCGCCTTCGAGCAATAGCAGAAACTCGTCGGCGATCAGGTGCGCCAGGGTATCGCCAGGGCGCAGTACCGCCTCCAGGCGACGGCAGACGGCCAGCAGCAATTGGTCCACTGCATCCGGCCCGGCGGTTTCGCTGGCGGCGCGCAGGTTGTCGATGCCCAGGTAGATCAAGGCGACCGGTCGATTCAACGCAATGGCACTGCCCAGGCGCTCCATGGCCAGTGCGCGGTTCGGCAGGCCGGTGAGGCGATCATGCAGGGCATTGTGGGCAAGCTGCTGTTCGCGCTCGGCGATGCCGCTTTGCATGGAGTTGACCGCACTGGCGAGCAAACCCAGCTCGTCGCTGCGGGCCAGGGCCACGGGCGTCTGGTAATCGCCCTGACCAATACGCTCGGCCGCCAGCGCCAATGCCTGTACCGGACGCGACACGCTACGCGCCAGCAGCAAGGCACCCATCAGCGACGCCAGTAACGCGACCAACGCAATGACCAGGATCTTTTCATCCAACGGCACAAAGGCTTGCATCGCCGCGTCCAGCGGGCTTTGCAGCAAGGCCAGGACTTTGCCGTTTTCATCACTGGCCAACACCAGCGACTGGCTGAGGAAGCTCTGTTCCAGGTGATCGGTGGTGGACACGCCTCGGCGCGTGGAATCGCCCTGCATCAGTGCCTGGATGCTCTCGTGTAGCGCTTGGGGTTGGGTAGTAACCAACTCGCCAGGCTGGTCTTTCTCGATCGCCAGGAACGACACTTCCAGGTTGCTCAACGAACGCAATTCACCGGCGAACGCGCCGTCCATGCTGAAGCCCATCACCACCCGCGCAATCGGCAGCGGCGCCAGCACCGAGGCTTCCACCAGCAGGTGCGGCTTGCCTTGCAGCGGCACGATCAGCATGGCCTGGCGATTGCGCCGGGCTTCGCGCAGCGATTGGTCATAGGTGAAGGTCGAGCCTTCGGGCACTTCGCTCAGAGTACTGGCCAGGACTTTGCCGTCCATGCCCAGCAGGATCATGTCACTGGCGTTGATGCGCTTGCCGTGATTGAGCAGCACCGAGCGCATCGTCGCCGAGTCGCCGCTGGCCACGGCATCGCGAAAACCGAAGTCGGCCGCGAGCAGTTGCACGCCGTCGGCGAGGCGCCGACCGCGTACGTCCAGCAAGCGTTCGAAGACCCGCGCCCCCACATCCAGCTGGGCCAGCGCCTGGCTGCGCACCGCTGAGCTGGTGGCTGCCTTGACGCTGAAATACAGCGCACCGATCACCACCAGCAACAGCAGGATCAGGACGCTGGCGACCCGCGCCTGGAAACTACTGCGCAGTTTCACGGGCAGCTCGATTGAAGGCATCGCCAAAGGCGCTTGGCGTGGGCGGAAGGTCTTCGGACGCGGGCTCCAGGGCCAGCACTACGTTGTGGCTCAGGCCTGCGGCGGGCACGTGCAAGGTGCCGCCGTCCAACGGCTGCATATCCTTCAGTTGCGGGTGCCACAGGGTGGCGTGGTAATCACCGGGTGCCAGCTGCTCCAGGCGTACCTGGCCCTGGGCGTTGCTGACGCCAAAGTGCGGGTCGTCGGTGACGTAGATGTAGCCGAGCATCCAGTCATGAATATTGCAGCCGAGCACCACCACGCCGGGTTTGTCGAACAGCAACGGCTCGGCGGGCGTGCCTTCGTACAGGCGCAATTCGAAACGTTTGGCCGTAGAAAAGGAATACACCTGATGCCGGATGTTATCGCTATTGGGGAAACGCACCTGGGTGCCGGTATGGACCGCCAGCACATGGGGGGCGAAGCGCTGGCCACGTTGGTCCATATTGGCCGTGAGCACGCCGGCCGATGCGGCGGGCGGGCCTTGCAGTGTGACTATCGCATCCGCCACCGGGCTGCCATCTGCCTGCTTGAACGACAGGTCCAGCGTGGCCGCCGAGGCAGAGCCCGCCAGCATCAGCATCAGGGAGATCGAAGGAAAAGTTCGGGCCATGGTCGATCCGCAAAAAATGGAAAATGAGCGGCCAGCCTTGGCACAGCGATGTGCGGTCATGATGCCGCAATCAAGGCATAATGCCATCACTCAATAGCGCTGGATACTTGACCGTTGGTCGGTAAATAACTGTGCAAACGGTCAAGCCTTGTAAAGCCTATCGGCCTGGACCGTAGAAACTGTAGCAGCGGGTCATCAGACCTGCGCGTGCTCGCGGCGCATCCACCTCTCGAACGCCATGGCATTCAGTGGCCGGCTGATGAGGTAGCCCTGGGCCGTGTCGCAGTTCCACTGTTTGAGCAGCTTGAGACTCGGCTCGAACTCCACGCCTTCGGCCACCACCTTAAGCCCCAGGTTGTGGCTCATTTCGATGGTGGAGCGCACGATCACACCATCGCCCGTGGCGCTGTCGAGGTTGCGCACGAACGACTGGTCGATCTTCAACTCCTGCACCGGCAGACGCTGTAATTGCGCCAGCGACGAATAGCCGGTGCCGAAGTCATCCACCGACAGGCTGATGCCACAGTCGCGCAGTTGCTCCAGCACGCTGAGGGCCTGCTGCGGGTTGTGCATGATCGCGCTTTCGGTGATCTCGAAAATCAGTTGCTGGGCAGGCACGTTGTAGCGCGTCAGCAAAGTGGTGACACGGACCGCCAGTTCATCATCGGCCAGGTCGTCCACCGAAATATTCACCGACAGTTGGATAGGCAGTCCGCGCTGCGCCCATTCGCCGATCTGGCGGATCGCTTCTTCAATCACCCACTGGGTCAGGCCGCCCATGCTGCCGGTGCGTTCGGCCAGGGGGATGAATTCGGCGGGCGACACCAGCCCCAGCGTCGGGTGCTGCCAGCGCAGCAAGGCTTCGGCCTGGCGTACCTGGCCGTGCAGCAGGTCGAGCTTGGGCTGGTAGCACAGGTACAACTGACCTTCGACGACCGCACGACGCAGGTCGCGGATCAGACTGATCTGGCGTTGGTGTGCAAGGTCGCGGTCCTGTTGGTAGACCTGCAGATAGCCGGGCAGCGTCGCTGCATCGTGGCGCGCAATCGCGGCGCGGCTGATCAACTCTTCCACGTGCTGGCCGTCGGCGGGGTACGCGGCGATGCCGATACTGACCTCGTGGCGCACTTCGTGACTGCCGATGCGCTGGGGTTCGGTGAGCAGCGCGTAGAGGCGGTCGGCGCGGGCCACGGCGCGGTCGATCTCGGTGTTTTCCAGGAGCAACAGGAATTCGCTGCCGGTGATGCGTGCAGCCGTGTCGCTGGCCAACAGGCTCATGGACAGACACCGGCTGGCTTCGCGCATCATCTCTTCCACGCCTTGCGGGCCGAAGCCTTCGTTGATGACGCGGTAGTTCTCGATGCCCAGGTACAGCAACACCACCGGCCGCCGCGCACTGATCGCACTGCCCAGGCGCTCCATTGCCAGGGCGCGATTGGGCAGGCCGGTCAGTGGGTCGTGGAGGGCGTTATGGGCCAGTTGCCGTTCGCGCACGGCGATGCCGCTTTGCATCGCATTGAATGCACGGGCCAACAGGCCGAATTCATCGTGGCTGCGCACCCGCACCGGCGTGCGGTAGTCACCCGCGCCGATGCGCCCGGCCGCCTCCACCAGCGCGTTGAGCGGGCGCGACACCCGCCGCGCCAGGAACAACGCGCCGGCCAACGACACCAGCAGCACCGCCAGGGCAATCCCGAGGAACTGCCGATCCAGTGGCGCAAAGGATTCCAGTGCGTGGTCCAGCGGGCTTTGCAGCAGTACGCGCACGTCGTCGCCGTCACCGGAGTTGGCGAGCGGCAACACTCGGCTGAGCACGCGCTGACCGTAAAACAACTGGATCTGCGCCTGCGGGTTCAGCGGCGCATCGTGCAGCAGGCTGAGGATGGCGGCCTGATAAGCCTCAGGCTGGGTGCTGAACAAGGGACCAGGCTTGCCGCCCTGCACGCTGAGGAACGAGACCTCCAGGTTGCTCATGGAGCGCAGTTCATTGGCAAACAGTTGGTCCATGGGAAAGCCCATGACGATGCGGGCGATGGGCAATGGATCGAGTACTTGATCCTGCACCAGCAAGTAAGGTCGCCCGTCCAGGGCCACAATCAGCATTTGCAGGCCGTTGCGCCGTGCCTGGCGCAAGGCGTTGTCATAGGGAAAAAGCTGCCCGCGCGTAAGGATGGGCAAGGTGCTGACCACGACCTTGCCCTCCGGGCCCAGTACAAACACTTCGCTGGAGCGGATGCCAGTGCCATGCCGACGCAGCGCGGCCAAAATCGGCACCGTCTTGCCTTCGGCCACGGCCTGCTTGAACGGGCCGTCGGCGGTGAGCCAACCGAGGCCGTATTGCAGGCGACGCCCGCGCAGGTCCAGCAGGCGTTCAAACACCTGGGTTCCGGTTTTCAATTGGACCTGTGCCTGGTTCTCCACGGCGCGGGTGGTGGCGGCCTTGACGGCGAAATAGGTGGCGGCGACCACCACCAGCAGCAGCAACGCCAGCACCCCGGCGATACGGGTTTGGAACGTATGGCGCCACGTCATGGCGGTGCCCTCTGGCAGTGTTCGCCGCTTTCTGCCACTCCGTCGTTGTGTCATGTGCATTCCTTGCGACAGCTGACCCGGCGTCAAAAAAACATCTATTTGGAGTGAGTATTTGGTTTGAGGAGATTAGCTGGGAGTTGGAGGGAGTGCATCCAATAAAATCGGGGAGTTGGGTGGCGGTTTATTGGCGACCCTTGGGTTGATTGTGGGCATATCCGTTATTTGGGGGATGGCGGATATTGGTTCCGCCCTTACGGCGGGTCACTTTGGAAAAGCCCCAAAGTAACCAAAGGGCTCTTGCCCCAACACTCGGCACCTCGCCTAGGCTCGGTGTGCCCTCACTCCGGCTTGAATCCGTGGGCCGCCGCGATGGGCCATCCTTGGCCCAGCGCGGCTAACC
>NZ_RWIO01000060.1:0-3699 GCF_009764655.1 Pseudomonas sp. PB105 | reverse complement strand
ACTTGAAGGGTACGAGTTGGTTGAGGTCGGCGCGGCAGTTGATCATGCGCTTTTCGTCAACGGCGACGCGGGCGGCGGAGCCTTCGAGTTCGGCGAGGCCTTCGGCGACGTCGAGTTTGTCCAGGGCGGCCTTGGCGCGCACGATGGCGGCGGAGTCACTCGCGGTGACGGCGCGGGCTTCGATGGCGGCAGCAGCGCCGGCACCGTCGAGGCGGTCCATGTTGGCTTCGGTGGCGTGGCCGGCGTTGGCGCCTTTGGTGGCTACTTCGCCTTCTTCTTCTTTGTCGAATTCGTCCCAGCTCAGCATGACGTGTCGTCTCCTGCGTGAGGGCTCAAAGGTGCCCGTGTGAAACCGGATGGTTGGGTGTTCACACGACCCTCAGGCCGCGGTGGTTCTTTAAAGGAATCGTTTGTTGCAACAGCTCGCGCAGGCAAATAAACGCAATTGGGTAACGGGTTCTGCGTGAGGCTTGAGGTGCGGAGCGCTAGGTGCATGCTCCAGCGGAGGCCTCAGGTCTGGCTCTTCGTCCCTGTGTAAAGGGATATTGCAGGCCCGATTTACCCGCGCATTATAGGGAAAAATTCGGCTTTGTGTTGCGGCGGATGGTCTCGGATCGCAGACAAAAAGCCTGCTTTTCGGGCCAAGGCGCGAGTTTGTTGGGGTTGGTTGAAGGGACGAGCGGTAGGATTTTTTTCGAGGGGCGATGAGGGGAGGGAGGACCGGCTCTTTGCCGCAAGAACGATTTCTTGCGGCGAATAAGAATCCAACTTCAGACGTTATTACCCGTTAGAGCAGCCATTGCCCATGATCTTGTAATTAAGAATATGGCGCTGACCGTGGGAATCTTCATATTCCATCTTGGCCGGTACAACTTCACATACATTCGGAACTTCACTCATGGACACTACTTTGGCAACGTCCAAGTGGGTACTGTAGGTGTAATCCTCAACAATCGGGGCGTTGTGGCCGGCCAGCTCGGTCGGGGCTTCGTCGGCCAGGGCGGCGGTGGCGCACAAGCTGCTGAGGGCCATAACTACGAGAGCTTTCATTTCTGTACTTACCTTCTTCAGGGCGAAAGGGGTCACGTGGCCCTTGTGAGGCCGCGTGTGTAACTTAGGATTGGTTAGTTGCGATTAACGTTGCCTTCGTGGGGGCTGTTACGTTGTTAATCACTGCTGTGTAAACCACAGTGCCTTGGTTGGCGGAGTTGATTTTAGGCCTGCGGGTTATATTCATATACCCGTGCTTTTGATAAACACTATTGGCGGTTTTTGTAACAATCCCGTGGTAAAGGTTTTTTCACACAACGACAAAAGCCTTGCAGGCCGTAGGCCAGAGGCCTGTCAGTCGATACCAGGGCAATGTGTAGGGGCTTGTTACTACCATCGTCGAATGGTTCTATGGGGCCGCCCCGGCTACAACAGGGCATACAAAAACAACTATTGTCACCGAGGTAAGAAAGATGAGTGCGGCTTCCCTGTACCCCGTTCGCCCCGAAGTAGCAGCCGACACGCTGACCGATGAGGCGACCTACAAGGCCATGTACCAGCAGTCGGTGGTCAACCCCGACGGTTTCTGGCGTGAGCAAGCCAAGCGCCTCGACTGGATCAAGCCTTTCACCACGGTGAAGCAGACCTCGTTCGACGATCACCATGTCGACATCAAGTGGTTCGCCGATGGCACCCTGAACGTGTCCTACAACTGCCTGGACCGTCATCTCGCCGAGCGTGGCGATCAGATTGCGATCATCTGGGAAGGCGATGACCCGGCCGAGAGCCGCAACATCACTTACCGCGAGCTGCATGAGCAAGTCTGCAAGTTCGCCAACGCCCTGCGTGGCCAGGACGTACACCGCGGTGACGTGGTGACTATCTATATGCCGATGATTCCCGAAGCCGTGGTCGCCATGCTGGCGTGTACGCGCATCGGTGCGATTCATTCGGTGGTGTTTGGCGGTTTTTCCCCGGAAGCCCTGGCCGGTCGCATCATCGACTGTAAGTCGAAGGTGGTGATCACTGCCGATGAAGGCATTCGCGCCGGTAAGAAAATCCCACTCAAGGCCAACGTCGACGACGCCCTGACCAACCCGGAAACCAGCAGCATCCAGAAGGTCATCGTGTGCAAGCGCACCAACGGCCAGATCAAGTGGAACCAGCATCGCGACATCTGGTACGAAGACCTGATGAAAGTGGCGGGCACTGTCTGCGCGCCGAAAGAGATGGGCGCCGAAGAAGCGCTGTTCATCCTCTACACCTCCGGCTCCACCGGTAAGCCTAAAGGCGTGCAGCACACCACCGGCGGCTACCTGCTCTATGCCGGCCTGACCCACGAGCGTGTGTTCGACTACCGCCCAGGCGAAATCTACTGGTGCACCGCCGACGTCGGCTGGGTCACTGGCCACACCTATATTGTCTATGGCCCGCTGTCCAACGGCGCGACCACCGTGCTCTTCGAAGGCGTGCCGAACTACCCGGACATCACGCGGGTGGCGAAGATCGTCGATAAGCACAAGGTCAATATCCTCTACACCGCCCCGACCGCAATCCGCGCCATGATGGCCTCGGGCACCGCCGCCGTTGAAGGGGCAGACGGCAGCAGCCTGCGCCTGCTCGGCTCCGTGGGCGAGCCGATCAACCCGGAAGCATGGGATTGGTACTACAAGAACGTCGGCCAATCCCGTTGCCCGATTGTCGACACCTGGTGGCAGACCGAAACCGGCGGCAACATGATGAGCCCGCTGCCAGGCGCCCACGCGCTCAAGCCGGGTTCGGCGGCACGGCCGTTCTTCGGCGTGGTGCCGGCGCTGGTGGATAACCTGGGCAACCTGATCGAAGGCGCTGCCGAAGGTAACCTGGTGATCCTCGATTCGTGGCCGGGTCAGGCGCGTACGCTGTTTGGCGATCACGACCGCTTCGTCGATACCTATTTCAAGACCTTCCGTGGCATGTACTTCACCGGTGATGGCGCGCGCCGTGACGAGGACGGTTACTACTGGATCACCGGGCGTGTGGATGACGTGTTGAACGTATCCGGCCACCGCATGGGCACCGCCGAGATCGAAAGTGCCATGGTTGCCCACCCGAAAGTCGCCGAGGCGGCGGTGGTGGGTGTGCCGCATGACATCAAGGGCCAGGGTATCTATGTGTATGTCACCCTGAAAAATGGCGAAGAGCCGAACGAAGCGTTGCGCCTGGAGCTGAAAAACTGGGTGCGCAAGGAGATCGGGCCGATTGCTTCGCCGGATGTGATCCAGTGGGCGCCGGGCTTGCCGAAGACCCGTTCGGGCAAAATCATGCGCCGTATCCTGCGCAAGATTGCCACGGCTGAGTACGATGGGTTGGGCGATATCTCCACCCTGGCGGATCCGGGTGTGGTGGCGCATTTGATTGAGACGCACAAGACCATGAACGTCGCGTAAGGCGGGTGAGTGGGACAAAGCCCCATCCGGCGTGAGTCGGGTGGGGCTTTTTTGTGGGGTCTTGAAACCAATGTAGATCCAATGTGGGAGGGGGCTTGCCCCCGATTGCAGTGGGTCAGTGCCAAATTAGCCCACTGACACTCCCTCATCGGGGCATAGGTATCTACACAACTTCCTGTGGATGCTGAATCTATAGCAACTGGGCTGTTGTGGTGAGCGGGCTTGTCCCGCGCTGGGCTGCGAAGCAGCCCCATCAAAGCCACCGCGTTTTTTCAGAAAA
>NZ_RWIO01000059.1:0-1027 GCF_009764655.1 Pseudomonas sp. PB105 | reverse complement strand
CTGAACTGGCCTAATGATTTTGGACACTTCAATCGGGCGCTATGATAGCGCCCAAATTTGAGGTGTTTGGATATGCGTAAATCTTATTCGAGTGAGTTCAAGCTCAAGGCCGCCAGCATGGTGTTGGATGAAGGTCAGCCAGTTACCGAAGTCTGTGCCAGCCTGGATATCGGCCCCACAGCGCTGCGTCGCTGGGTCGATCAAGTGCAAAAAGAACGCTTGGGCTCGACTCCCGTAGGGGCCAAGGCGATTACCGCTGATCAACGAGAAATCCAGAGGCTCAAAGCTCTGCTCAGAGAGAAAGACCTGGATATCGAAATCCTAAAAAAGGCCAGTGCTCTCCTGCTTTTGGACGCCAAAGATCATTCACGTTGATCGATGAGCTGGACGAGCAGTACGGCGTTAAAAGGTGTTGCCGGGCGTTCGGGGTCAACCGCAGTAGTTTCTACGCTTGGCGCCAGCGCCAAGGCAGAGCAAATCCTGAACGGGACAAGCTCAAGGCCGCGCTGGTCAGGCACCACAAGGCGTCCAGAGAGTCGGCCGGCGCACGTACATTGTCCAAGGAGCTACAAGCCAAAGGGCATCGTATCGGACGTTATATGGCTCGCAGTTTGATGCGCGAAGCTGGCATCGCTAGTCGTCAGCGCAGGCGCCATAAGTACAAATCGCCGGGCGTGGAGGCCTTAGTGGCGCCACACGTGCTCAAGCGGAAATTTGATGTGACGGCGGTTAATCAGGTGTGGTGTGGCGACGTGACTTACATCAAGGTCGGCAAGCGGTGGATGTACTTCGCCGCCGTTCTGGATTTGTACGCTCGCAGGATCGTGGGCTGGTCGTTCTCGATGATTTCTGATGCCAACCTGACCTGCGAAGCGCTACGCATGGCGGTTGAGCTACGCAGCCATCCCCAGAATGTGTTGTTTCATTCTGACCAAGGTTGTCAGTACACCAGTCATAAGTTTCGAAACGAGCTGCTCAAACAGGGTTTTAGGCAAAGCATGAGCCGTAAAGGCGAGTGCTGGGATAA
>NZ_RWIO01000058.1:0-138947 GCF_009764655.1 Pseudomonas sp. PB105 | reverse complement strand
ATAGCGGCTCGACTCCACTTTTAAACTGGGTGGCGGAAAAGGAGCGGATCAGGGAGATCAGTTGGTGGAATGAGGTGGCGCAGGGAGTTGGATTGCCGGTGGATGGGCAGGTTTATCACTTGCATCCGGTGGGGTTGGTGGGGAGGTTTAAGTCTAATGTCAGGAGAATTACAGTCGATTTTTTGGAAAAAGTTACGGGTAAGTCGGGTAGCTGGTTTACGGGGAGAGGAGGAGGGCGTAAGTTTTTTGCAGAATTTGAAGAGAAATATCCAAGGATATATAAATATGATAAATGCGAGTTTGTCAGTCAGTTAAATGATGCTCTTGAGCGCTACGGCATAGTAACTCCGTACCAGCAAGCTCATTTTGTTTCTCAGTGTTTTCACGAATCTGCTGCTTTTGAGACTACCGTAGAGTTTGCTTCTGGCACGCAGCACGATCTAGGACAACGTAATGATGCTGAGCGCAGCGGGAATACGGAAATAGGTGATGGTCCGAAATATAAAAGAAAGGGATTAATTCAACTCACATGGAAAAAAATTATGCAGCCTATGCCGACTATAGGGAGGTTGACTTTGTGGCGGCGCCGAATTTAATTGCGGAGGATATGTTTAACGCTATAGATGTGTCGTGTTGGTATTGGCGGAATAAAGGGGCTGTAAGCAGGAGGTATAATGCGCAGGGTGATATTAATATCTTGATAGATAATGAGCCTGACAATGTAAAACTTGTGACTTTGGCAGTTAATGGCGGCGAGAATGGTTTGCATGAACGTGCACATATATTCGAGCTGATACGAAAAGAGTGGGGGCTTGTATCATGAATCTAGTTTGCTCTGTAGGGGCGGCAAGGGTACTGTTTTTACTCTGTGTTTTTTCTGGCATGGCTAATGGTGAACGAGCTTCGCCGATTCTGAGTGTCGAGAGTCATAATCCACTTAAGCTATCTGTATTTGATGGTGGAAAGATGTATGGCTTGCCAGTGCCGACAGACTTCATGGATGAAGTTGAGAGCGTGTACAACGAGGTGCGTATTGAGGACCTTACTGGCGACGGGGTTGGGGAAGTACTTTTTGATTTGAAGGGAGATGGTGTGAACTCTTGTTCGAGAGTACTTCGTTACGAAAGAGATGATCGCCTTTTGAAAGAGTTGTTATTTGTTGGAGGTGGGCTCTGTAATTTTGTGGTAAGGGATGGCTATATTGTCAGTTCTTATAAGGATGGTGCGGCGTGGGCTGAAGATATTTATGTCGCTGTAGGTGGAAAGGTAGATATAAAAATATCGGATCGTTGTGTTGGGTGTGGTGAGGTAAGTCGAATAGTTTACAGTTCTGATGGTTCTCTTGTAAGATCGTTAGTGTCTGATGACATAAAATTTGAAACACGTTCCGAATTAGTCTCTAAGGTGGTATCTCTCCAAGCTAAGGTTTTTTTCTTCTCCGGTTACGACTCAGCCCACGCAAAAAAACTTAATGCGGGGAGATGTGATTACCCTTCTAGGATTTGATAGCTCTAGTGGCGAAGATAGGGTTGAGTTCAGATTCTCAGGGAAGACTACTATTGAAGGCTGGTTGAAGTGCAGTGATCTAGCAAGCTGTAATTAGCTGCAATACGTTATAATTTGTTAAACCTCACACCAGAGAGAATCCCATCTAGACTTCGTTCGATGAAAAGGCTTTGGGAAGGAAAACCGGGGCTTGGAGGACTAATAATTCGTCGAGAAGAAGAAGCAAAACTATTTGAGAGAGGTCTGAAATGCGATTGCTGGCGATAGTTATAAGCTCTTTGAGTTTTTTATTTACTTCAGTAGCTTTTGCTAAAGGTGATTGCAAAAACACCAGTACGACAACAAAAGATATTCTTCAGTGCGTAACTAATCTGTACGAAAAATCGGACAAAAAACTTAACGAGCAATATTCAAAAATGGTTGCACCACTTGGATTCCCTAAAAGAATATCTCTTATAGAAACTGAACGCGCATGGATCAAATATAGAGATGCGCACTGCAATGAAATTTATGAGTCTATTTTTCCTGGCGAAGAGGCTGAAATCGAAAAAATAGGATGTTTGATCTCTTTAACCTCATCGAGACTGGTGGAATTATTCCACTTGGATACGGGCATTAGTGGTGACAGCTTCTACAATACACTTTCATTCATAAGCAGTATTTCTTCAAAAAGCAAAGGGGAAATACTCTCACACATTGAAAGCTTAGAAAAACGCCTTGAAGAAACTGATTATTACAAGAAAAATTGCAAACTAACAAAAAGTATTTACGATGAAGATGAGAGACTCTGTCACGCCAGATTAAAATTTCAGTCAATATAGAGACGCGGACATGACTGAAAAATAGAGAAGCGCCAACATGTGGACTGCACCATGCAGCCCTATTTAATATTTACGACTTTTAGAAAAATGCCCGATCAAGTTTCACGGTAGCAATTAAATCTTTTCTGCGGGTTTTCTTATTTCATACTGGTAAACGCCAACTTCACCCCAATCGCAATCAACACCGCCCCCATGGTCCGATCAAACCAATGCCCCATCCGCGCAAACCCGGCGCGCACGCGCTGTTGGCTGAACAGCATGGCCACCAGGCAGAACCACAACGCCGTCGCCACCGCCAGGTACACACCGTAACCCGCCTGTACGGCCAGCGGCGTGTGCGGGTTGATCACCACGGTGAACAGCGACAGGAAGAACAACGTGGCCTTAGGGTTCAAACCATTGGTCACAAAGCCCGCAGTAAACGCGCCGCGTGGTGTGCGCTCGCCCGCTTCACGGTGCAATTCGCCCTCGGCGGCGGGCTTGGCCGGCTGCGCGCGCAGGGCTTTGAAGCCGATATACAGCAGGTACGCGGCCGCCGCCCATTTCAGTGCATTGAACAGCACAATGGACTGGGACACGATCAAGCCGATCCCCAGCAACGAGTACCCCACGTGCAGGAAAATCGCCGAGCCCACACCCAGTGCGGTCCAGGTGCCGGCGCGACGGCCATGGGTCACGCTTTCGCGTACTACCACGGCGAAATCCGGGCCTGGGCTGGCCACTGCCAACAGGTGGATCAAGGCCACGGTCAAAAACTCGGCGACGTACATACTCACTCCATTAAGTAACGGATTATTTCATCTGATAGGCTCGGCAGATTACGCCTTCGAACCCTGTCGCAAAAGGTACAGTTGATGACGAACAATCGCCGCGCCGTCTTCCTTGATCACCCCTCCCTGGACCTGGGGGACCTCGACCTCAGCGGTCTAAGAGACTGCTTCAGCGACCTGCAGTTGTACTCGGACACCACGCCGCAGAATGTGATTGAGCGCCTGCAAGGTGTGCAGGTGGTCATCAGTAACAAGATCGTCCTCAACAGCGAAACCCTGGCGGCCTGCCCGGAACTCAAGTTGATCCTGGTATCGGCCACCGGCACCAACAACGTCGACCTTGAGGCCGCCCGCGCCCAGGGCATCACCGTGAGCAATTGCCAGGGCTACGGTACGCCATCGGTGGCGCAGCATACGATCATGCTGCTGCTGAACCTGGCGACGCGCCTGAAGGACTATCAACGGGATGTGGCCGCCGGCAAATGGCAACAGGCCAAGCAGTTCTGCCTGCTCGACCATCCTATCGTCGAGCTGGAAGGCAAGACCCTCGGCCTGCTGGGCCACGGCGAACTGGGCGGCGCGGTAGCCCGGCTGGCCGAAGCGTTTGGCATGCGCGTACTGCTTGGCGCGATTCCGGGTCGCCCTGCCCGCGCAGACCGTGTACCTCTGGATGAGCTGCTCAGGCAGGTCGACGCCCTTACCTTGCATTGCCCACTCAACGAGCATACCCGCGACTTTATCGGCGCCCGCGAACTCGCACTGCTCAAGCCCGGCGCGTTGGTGGTCAATACTGCACGCGGTGGTTTGATCAACGAACAGGCGCTGGCGGATGCCTTGCGCAGCGGTCACTTGGGCGGCGCAGCCACCGATGTGCTGAGTGTGGAGCCACCGGTCAACGGCAACCCGTTGCTGGCTGATGACATTCCCCGGCTGATCGTCACCCCGCACAATGCCTGGGGCAGTCGCGAAGCGCGGCAGCGCATCGTCGGCCAACTGACGGAAAACGCCCTGGGCTTTTTCAGCGGCGCCCCGCTGCGCGTCGTCAGTTGATAAACTGCGCCCCTTTTCAAGGAGCAGACCATGGATCCGCGCAGTGAAGTACTGCTTCGTCAGGCCGAACTTTTTCAAGGCAACCTGTTGCTGGTGGGCTTGCCCGCCGACGACCTGCTGGGCCGCCTGCCCAACGCCCACGCCTGGTGCTGGCATGCCGGCGATCAGGCAGCGCTTGATGCGCGCTTCCCCGAGCGCAGCCAATTTGGCGTGAACGTGCCGGAGCGTGAGTTCGACGCTGCGGTGATCTTCCTGCCCAAGTCCAAGGACCTCACCGATTACCTGCTCAACGCCGTCGCCGCACGCCTGCCCGGCGCCGAGCTGTTTCTGGTCGGCGAGAAAAAAAGCGGTATCGAAAGCGCCGCCAAACAGATGATCCCGTTCGGCAAACCGCGCAAGCTCGACAATGCACGGCACTGCCAGCTGTGGCAGATCACCGTGGCCAACGCGCCGCACGCGGTGGAACTGGAAAGCCTGGCGCAAGTGTTTGAAGTGCCGCTGGCCGAAGGCCCGCTCAAAGTCGTGAGCCTGCCGGGGGTGTTCAGCCATGGTCGCCTGGACCGTGGTACCGAGTTGCTGCTGGAGCATTTGGACAAACTGCCGAGCGGCCATCTGCTGGACTTCGGTTGCGGCGCAGGCGTGTTGGGGGCTGCGGTGAAACGTCGCTACCCGCACAACAGCGTGACGATGCTGGATGTCGACGCCTTCGCCGCCGCCAGCAGCCGCCTGACACTGGCTGCCAACGGCCTGGAGGCCGAGGTGCTGACCGGTGATGGCATCGATGCTGCACCGATGGGGTTGAACGCGATTCTGAGCAACCCACCGTTCCATGTCGGGGTGCACACCGATTATTTCGCTACCGAGAACCTGCTGCGAAAAGCGGCGAAACACCTGGCAAAAGGTGGTGAACTTCGGCTGGTTGCCAACAGCTTCCTGAAGTACCAGCCGCTGATCGAAGAGCATTTGGGCGTGTGTGCGATCAAGGCTGAGGGCAATGGTTTTCGCATCTACCGTGCCAAGCGCCCCTGATGGCGCTTTGAAAAAGAAGGCTTGCCGAATGGATTTTGCCTAGGCAGAATCCGCTCCGTCCTAGGGGAGTAGTCTCCCACGAGCGCCACGCTCGTCCGGCATACGTCAACATACTTGGTCAACAGACCATGGCGTATGCGACCCAGGAGTCCGCACAGACGGACCGGGGTTTGACAAGACCTATGACACGCACACCTTACCCGGGGCGGGAAGGCTGTACGTGTCATAGCCGTGTCGACCCGCCCCTGGAAACTTACCTGATGCTGGATTCATTACTCGTTCCTACCGCAATCGTTGCCTTGGCCGAAATCGGCGACAAGACGCAACTGCTCGCACTCATTCTCGCTGCTCGCTTTCGCAAGCCCTGGCCCATCATCGCCGGCATCGTCGCCGCGACCCTGGCCAACCATGCGGCCGCCGGTGCCGTGGGTGCCTGGTTTGGCAGTTTCTTCTCCGACGCGGTGTTGCACTGGATCCTCGCGGCGAGCTTCTGCGCCACCGCCCTATGGACCCTGGTGCCGGACAAGCTCGATGATGACGAAGCCAGCACCACACGCAAGTTCGGGCCATTCCTGACCACGCTGATTGCGTTTTTCCTGGCGGAAATCGGTGACAAGACCCAGATCGCCACGGTGATGCTCGCCGCGCAGTACCCGGAGCTGTGGCTGGTGATTATCGGCACCACCCTGGGCATGTTGATTGCCAACGTACCGGTGGTTCTGGCGGGGAATTTCGCGGCGGAGAAACTGCCACTGACGATGATTCGTCGACTGGCGGCGACGGCGTTCTTTGTGTTGGCGATTGTCGCGGTGTACAAGGCCATGCAAAGCAGTGGCTGGATCTAAGGATCCAAGCCTGCAAACCCCATCAAATATGGGAGGGGGACAAGCCCCCTCTCACATTTAGATCCTCATCAAGCCTTAGGACTTCTTGGCCTGCTGGTAGAGCGGCATCACCTTCGGAATCGCCGCCTGCAACGAGGCAATCCGGCTGTCGGACGCGGGGTGAGTGCTCATGAATTCCGGCGGCGAACCTTCCGAAGCCTTGGCCATCTTGTTCCACAGCGTGATGGCGGCGTTCGGGTTGTAGCCGGCGCGGGCTGACAGCTCCAGGCCAATCAGGTCTGCCTCGTTTTCATTGCTGCGGCTGTTCGGCAAGGTCATGCCGTAGTTGGCCACGGTGTCGGCCAGTGCCAGGCTGTCCTGGCCCAAGCCGAACAACGCACCGGCGCCCTGCTTGGCGATCTCGATACCATACGCCTTGGACATTGCCTCACGGCCGTGCTCGCGCAAGGCATGGGCGATCTCATGGCCCATCACCGCTGCCAACTCGTCATCCGTCAACTTGAGATTGTCGATCAATGCGCTGTACACAAAGATCTTGCCGCCTGGCCCGCAGTTGGCGTTCATCTCATCGCTCTTGATCAAATTCACTTCCCACTTCCACTGCGCTGCGTCAGGGCGGAAGGTGGGCGCCTGGGCGATCAAACGCTTGGCGATAGCCTGCACACGCTTGGCGTTGGCACTGGTCTTGTCCAACTGGCCTTTGGTACTGGCTTCACCCAAGGTCTGTTGGTAGGACTGGGCATACATCTGGTCGACTTCCTGACTCGACAGCATGCTGAACATGTACTGCTTGCGCTCAACCCCAACGGCGCCACCGCTGGTGGTATTGACCGACTGACACCCTGCCAGCAGCATTGCCGCCGCCAATACGCTTACCGCCACTGTTTTTTTCATCAACACTCGCTCCCTGAAAAACACCCATAAAACATCGCGCGTATCGTAGGCGCTCATTTGTATCGGCGCCAGATACAACAGACGCTTAACCGCTCATTTTCAGATACATCCCACAGCGGCCTTCAGGTTCAGGCCGGCGTCAGGCACTCCGGCCCGTTGAGCTTGGGATCGTTGACCATGTTGGCCAGGACACGCTCGCGCAGCGCGACGGGCTCACTGGCCAGCAAGCTTTGCAGCACATGCAACGGCGTTTCGGGATCAAGCCAGGCGGCCTGCCCAGCCGCGTCCAGGATCAACGGCCGGCGCTGGCTCTGGGCGGCCTGCGTCACCACAGCAGTGCTCAGCCACACTTGCTCCTGCACCGGATAGGCCTCCCAGATCGCCGCAAAAAACAACGTGGAGCCCTCCCCGGGCGTCAGCCAATAGGGGCGTTTGCGCTGGGTACCGCGCCATTCATAAAAGCCGTTGGCCGGCAGCAGGCAGCGACGCTGGCGGAAGGCTTCGCGGAACATCGGCTGCTCGGCCAGGGTTTCGGCGCGGGCGTGGGCCGGTGTGCGGGAAAGGTCAGTCAGCCAGGGCGGCGTAAGGCCCCAACGGGCGCGGGCCAGGGTGCGCTGGCCGTCGTTCAGGCGCTGGATGAGCACCGAATCATTCGGGGAGATGTTCCACTGGGCCTGCTGGTCGACGGGAAAACCCGACAAGGCCGCAAAGGCAGGATTCCAGCGAAACAGGGCATAACGTCCACACATGGGGCAACACGACTCTTGGGTAAACCGGCCGACAGCCTAACAGACCAGCACGTCGGGGAAGCTGTCGGGTTCATCGCCGGGCACGGGCTGTGCACCGATGTAGGCGGTGATCAGCTCGCGGGCATCCACGGCCCGGTCGTTGTCTACCTCCAGCCCCAGCAGGCCGAAGATCGGCAGCTCGCCGGTGCCGCCGAGCAAATGCCGCCCCACCAAGTGCGCCTCGATGCCCTCGCTGGCGAGCATTTGTTGCAGCAACTCGCCTTCCATCAGGTTTTCCGGTTCGTAGATTCGCTGCATGTGCTGGCCTGTTATTCGTTTTCGCTGCGGGTTTCGAGCATCCACTCTTTGTCATGGACTTGCAGGTTGAACGTGATCGGCCTGCAACACACCTGACAGTCTTCTATGTAAACCTGATCACCGCCGGACAAGTCCACCGTTGTCTCGACCTCTTCACCACAATAAGGACAATCGTAGGTCGCAGTTTCCAGCATCGCAGTCTCCCAAGTGACTTGTGCGTATAATCGCCGGTCTATTTACAGGGCTATTGTCCGGCCGGGCCAATTACCCGTACCGCGCCCTGGTATTTCCTTTACTTACCCTAGCCGTTTCTAACAAGAGAGCATGATGGGCGAATTCGATACCATCCGACCTTACAACGACAGCGAAGTCCCGGCAGTGCTGGACCGGCTGTTCAGTGACAAGGCCTTTCTGGACATCCTGACCCACTTCCGCTTCCCGCGCTTTGCCGGCGCCCTGGGCTGGCTGCTCAAGCCGATGATCGCCCGCAAACTGCGCCGTGAGTTCGCCGGTGTCACCACCGTGGCGACGCTGCAGGACAAAGTCGAGTATTACGTCGACCATACCATTGACCGGGCGACCGACGGCGTGACCTATAGCGGCGTCGAGCAACTCAAGTCGGGCAGTGCCTACCTGTTTCTGGCCAACCACCGCGACATCGTGATGGACCCGGCCTTCGTCAACTACGCCGTGTACCACGCCGGCCTGCCGACGCCGCGTATCGCCATCGGCGACAACCTGCTGCAAAAGCCGTTTGTCAGCGACCTGATGCGCCTGAACAAGAGCTTCATCGTGCACCGCTCGATCACCGGGCGAAAGGAAAAGATGGCCGCGTTCAACTTGCTGTCGGCCTACATCAACCATTCGATCCGCAACGACTGCCAGTCGATCTGGATCGCCCAGGCCGAAGGCCGCGCCAAGGATGGGGATGACCGCACCGAGTCGGCGATCCTCAAGATGTTCCACGTCAGCCGCAAGGACGAACCGTTTGCCGAGGTGATCCAGTCGCTGAACCTGACCCCGGTGTCCATCAGCTACGAGTACGACCCGTGCGATACGGCCAAGGCCCGCGAGCTGTATATCCGCGCCACCACCGGCACCTACGTCAAGGCGCAGGGTGAAGATGACGTGAGCATTGCGCTGGGCATTACCGGCTACAAAGGCCGCGTACACATCAACTTCGCGCCGCCGATTACCGAGCGCTTCGAAGACACCAAAGTGCTGGCCGTGGAAATGGATCGACAGATTCTCGGCGGTTATCGGCTGTTCCCAGTGCACTACCTGGCGTATGCCCAATGGAGCGACGCCGACCCGCAATTACAGGTGCCAAAGGCGGCCGAGGTGTTCCCGGCGGATGAACTGGCCAAGGCGAAGGCCGAGTGGGAGCGGCGCCTGAATGAATGCCCGGAGGAACACCGGCCATTTCTGGTGGTGCAATACGCGACGCCGGTGCGCAATCAGTATCGGGTGAAGGCCGGAATCCCTCTCTGAACACCGATCAAAAATGTGGGAAGGGGCGGTTTTTTAGATTCGGGTGCTGAGCCAGGATATGGCCAGCCCCAGCCCCAGACAGGCGAAGCCGATCCGGTAAGCCACCCGATGCGCCCGTTCGGTGCGCACATCCAGGAACAGCATGGGCTGATCGATGGCCCGGTCTTCGCTTTGTGCGGTCAACTCGGCCATGGCGCGTTGTTCGCGCAGGCGTGTGATAAATAACAGCGCCGCACCGGGGAAGGCTACCAATAAAGCCACAGCATTGATCAATAGTGCGGGCAGCGCCATCACAAACCTCAGGAAACAGTGTCTGGGTATCCGTGCAGATACCTACATAAACGGACAGTGGCCTCCAGCGCCTAAAACACTCCATCCCCCATGGACGGTTAATGTATCCAGTAATTTACAGCGTCACCTGAACGTCACCTTAACAAGCCACTCTGTTGCCCTTCGAACGTTCGGGAGCTTGTCATGCTGCACGCGCACAACCAGGATCGGCTGTATCTGATTGCCCAAAGCGATGAGCAAGAGGCGCTGGTCGGCGGCCTTGCGTTCAACGTGCAGGACCGCCATTGGCTGGTGTATTGCGCCCTTGGCGGGCACCAGCATGCGGACTTGCCGGAGGCCGATCTGTTGACCGGGGTGAGCATGCTGGACTTCTGTATCGACACTGCCGCGTGAAACTGAAGACGAAAAAAAACCGGGCTCATCACTGAGCCCGGTCTTTATCTGGACAGTTACTGCGCGCTGAGCAAGGAACCGATGCTTGGGTCCTTGAACAGGCGGGTCAAGGCGTCACTCAGGACATCGCTGACCAGCTTGGTGTTGGTTTCCTGGTTCGGCGACATGCCGAAGCGCTGGTTCAACGATGCGCCGTAGCGGCCGCTGTAGCGACGGGTACCGGCGGTGACGTCGGACTTGAACGTTGCGCCGATGGCGGCTTCAGTCACGTACAGGCCTTCTTTAGGCGACTGATACTTCAGTTCCGCCAAGGTGATGGTCAGCTGAGGAGCGCCTGGTGCGTTGGCGCTCGGCGTGAAGCCCAGCAGGCGCACGGCCGCTTCGGCCTGGGCCTGCAACTTGGGCAGCACGTCCTGGCCAGTCACCGAGATAAGCGCGGTCTCCGGGTACAGGCCACCGCGAGAGCCCAACGTAGGCGAAGGACGACCATCCACGACACGCACCGACACCGGCTGACCATGACCTACCGGGGCCAACTGCGTGGTGAGCTTCGGTTGTGGGCTCAGTTGTTGCGGGCTGTTGGCGCAGCCAACCAAGGTCAAACTGGTCACAGTGATCAAACCGAACAACAGGCGTTGCAACATGCGCTTCTCTCCAGAAATCAGGTACCGACAGGCCGGCAGTATAGCGGGGCGCCCCCGCAGGGAACTAGCGTCAGTTACAACCTAAGACTCGTCGCCTCGGCAGCGGTTCGCTGTCATTGATATGTCATAGCCGTTACATCGACTCGTCATCCCCACACGGCATGCTTAGCCTCAATCTCAGGAGGGCTCTCGCCATGCAATTTCTCTGGTCACTGTTTACCCGCAAGCCGGCCCTTCGTCAGTTCGCCCGGCTCGATGCACAAGGCCGTTGCCAGGCGTTCAAGGAATGCAGCCAGGCGCCTGTGGGCGACGGCTGGGTGGAAATCGATGAAATCCGCCTGAGCTGGATGCATCACCCGCTCCCCGCCCGTGCCCGTGTAAGCCCACGTCCTGTGCGGTCGCCACGTCACCAGCCGTTGGCCGCCTGACCGAAGACCTAATAAAAGTCATAAAACACGCCCATTTCCCTGACGTTCTTCGCTACAATCTCCCCCCGATTATAAGGACGTCTCCTGATCGGGCCTCGCAGCACGTTAATGCCTCGGTATTAACCCCCCAAGAATCGCCCACAGAGAGCCGCCCACACAGATCGAGTGAAGCTGGCGCGCTTGCTGTTTCCTTTGCAAACCACCCGCCTCTACCGAATCTGCCAGAGCTGCCATTGCGCCCGGCCACTGTGCCAGCCCGCGGCAGCCCTTTTTTGAGGTTCACGTCTTCAAAAGAGCGTGAAAAAACGGGTTTTCACAACTTCACAAGAGTGTGGCGAGCAAATGAATAGTTTGGCGTTTGTACAAGCACCATCAGCGTCTGGAACAGCCCAATCACACAGGACCGAGTATTCCTCAATCACCGGAGCTTGAGCCTGTCCGCTACGGATTGATTGCACGAATTGCACGCTTTGACCATAAGTCGAATTGCCACAGGCGCCCATGAATGCGTTCATAGGCGAATGAGGCAGGCAGGAAGCGTGCGCTGACGTTGCAAAGAATTGCGAAACGGACATGGCGATCCTGGCCATGGGTAACCTGGGGCAACACGTGAACCGCCCCGTCACTCCTGGCAGCCATGCCGTCAATTTGGTGCTGCAGATTTTGGAGACGCGTTAAATGGCGCATAACGAAGCAGTCGACGTAGTACTGGTAGGGGCCGGCATCATGAGTGCCACCCTGGCCGTATTGCTCAAAGAGCTCGACCCCGGCCTCAAGCTGGAAGTCGTTGAGCTGATGGATTCGGGTGCCGCGGAGAGTTCCAACCCGTGGAACAACGCCGGTACCGGCCACGCCGGGCTGTGTGAGCTGAACTACACGCCCCAGGCCGCCGATGGCTCCATCGACATCAAGAAAGCCGTGCACATCAACACCCAGTTCGAGGTGTCGAAGCAGTTCTGGGCGTACCTGACCAAAAAAGGCACCTTTGGCTCGTCCAAGTCCTTTATCAGCCCGGTGCCGCACCTGAGCTTCGTGCAGGGCGACAAAGGCGTGTCTTTCCTCAAGAAGCGCTTTGAATCCCTCAGCCAGCACCATGCGTTTTCGGACATGCACTACACCGAAGACCGCGGCGAAATGGCCGAGTGGATGCCGCTGATGATGCCGGGCCGCCCACTTGACGAAAAAATCGCCGCCACTCGCGTCATGAACGGCACCGACGTCAACTTCGGCGCCCTGACCAACCAATTGCTCGGCCACCTGACCAGCTCGCCGGATGCCCAGGTCAAGTACAGCAAGCGCGTCACCGGTCTCAAGCGCAACGGCGCCGGCTGGACCGTGAGCATCAAGGACGTCAACAGCGGCACCAGCCGTGAAGTGGACGCCAAGTTCGTGTTCCTCGGTGCCGGTGGCGCGGCCCTGCCGTTGCTGCAAGCCTCGGGCATCGAAGAAAGCAAAGGCTTTGGCGGCTTCCCGGTCAGTGGCCAGTGGCTGCGTTGCGACAACCCGGAAGTGGTCAAGCACCACCAAGCCAAGGTCTACAGCCAGGCCGCCGTCGGTTCGCCACCGATGTCGGTGCCGCACCTCGACACCCGCGTGGTGGATGGCAAGAAATCCCTGCTGTTCGGGCCCTACGCCGGCTTTACCACCAAGTTCCTCAAGCACGGCTCGTTCCTTGACCTGCCGATGTCGATTCGTGCCGGCAACATCGGCCCGATGCTGGCCGTGGCCCGCGACAACATGGACCTGACCAAGTACCTGGTCAGCGAAGTGCGCCAATCCATGGAGCAGCGCCTGGAATCCCTGCGTCGCTTCTACCCTGAGGCGAAAGCCGAAGACTGGCGCCTGGAAGTGGCCGGCCAACGGGTACAGATCATCAAGAAAGACCCGAAAAAAGGCGGCGTGCTGCAATTCGGCACCGAGCTGGTCGCGGCCAAGGACGGCTCCCTGGCAGCGCTGCTGGGCGCTTCTCCGGGCGCTTCGGTGACCGTTTCGATCATGCTGGAGCTGATTGAACGTTGCTTCCCGACCAAGGCGGCGGGTGAGTGGGCAGCCAAGCTGCACGAGATCTTCCCGGCACGGGAGAAAGTCCTGGAGACCGACGCCGAGCTGTATCGCAAGATCAACACGCAGAACAACATCAGCCTGGAGCTGGTGGAACAAAGCAACGAGGCCGAAAGCTACGCTTGAGGCATTGCTGCCATAAAAAAAACGCCCCCCCCCGGGGCGTTTTTTTATGGCTGGGGAAAATCAGCCGCGGGCGTTTTCGATCAGCTCTATGTACTCAGGCGCATTGCGCTGGTCCTTGATCAGATCAACAAACGTCTGGCCATGTTCATCCTTGCCATCCAGGTCCAGGCCGGCTTCCTTGAAAAAGCCCAGGAACCGCTCGAAGTCGCCGATACGCAGGCCACGGTAGGCCTTGATCAGTTTGTGCAGGGACGGTGAAGTCGCGTCAACCGGCTCGAAGTCCAGGAACAACTTGATCTGATCGTCGCCGATCTCGTCACCAATCACCTGTTTCTTATCTTTACGCATTACCGACTCCAGCCTGCAGACATTTACACGGGATTTGAAGTCTACCTGTGTGACGCAAGCTCCGAAAGCAGTGGAGATCCAAGGTGTTTTGATTATTTGGTGCGGACTGCACCGGTGTGCAGGTCCGCCCAGATATGCCCGTTGGCATAACTGAGGAACTGCACATACACCGTGTCATTGCGCAGCAAATCGACGATCACCCGGTATTGGGCCACCGGATACGACAGCGTCAGCGTCTTGCTCTTGTCATCAAACACCGGCTTTTTCAGGCTTTTGCTTTCGGCATCGAAATTGAGCACCACCTGGCTGATTATCGCGCCTTTGTTCAGGGACTTGCCCTTGAGGCGGATCATCAACGGCGACGTCACCGGGATCGGTTGCTGGTTGGATTGGCGCTGGTTGCCCACCACCACCGCGTACTCGGTGACTTGCAGCAACTGCTGCTGGTCAGGGGTTTCAGTGCGCAGCGTCAGGTCATCCGGCGGCAGGAATTGAGCATGCATCGGCGCCGGAGCGGCGGCCAGGGGCAAACTCAGGGTCAGCGCCAGGACGGCGCACGTGCGAATCAACAGGCTCATGTACAGCTCCAGGCGCGGGGGCCACGCACGATAGCATGACAACCCTGCGCCGGGCCTGGGTCACATGCCTTTGACGGCGTAGATCCCATTGGCGTTGCGCCAGTAGCCTTTATAGTCCATGCCGTAACCGAAGATGTAGCGGTCAATGCATGGCAGACCGACGTAATCGGCTTTCAGGTCCGGACGGGCCTTGCGGTCGTGGTCTTTGTCGATCAGCACGGCGGTGTGCACTTTGCGCGCGCCGGCGTGTTTGCAGAAGTCGATGATCGCGCCCAGGGTGTGACCTTCGTCGAGGATGTCGTCGATGATCAGCACGTCGCGGTCGATGAACGAGACTTCCGGCTTGGCTTTCCAGAACAGGTCGCCGCCGGTGGTTTCGTTGCGATAGCGGGTCGCGTGCAGGTAGGACGCTTCCAGCGGGAATTGCAGGTGGGTGAGCAATTTGCCGGCGAAAATCAGGCCGCCGTTCATCACGCAGAAGACCACCGGATTGGTGTCGGCCATTTCGCGGGTGATGTGGGCGCCGACCTTGGCGATCGCAGCTTCGACTTGCGCTTCGGTGTACAGGCAATCAGCCTCACGCATGATTTGACGGATATGCTCAAGATCAGCGGACATGGCGCTCTCCAAAGGGGTGCTGTGGCAAGAAAAGCGGGCGAAGGTACGCTTCTCATGCGCTCCGGGCAAGCCTTAATGGACTAACGTACTAGATGTCTATAGGACAACACCCTCGGATAGATTAATCTAGGCCGGTTTTTTTGCCCGCCGCCGGAGCCTTTCCCATGCCCACTCGCGAGATCCGCCACCCGCTGATCCAGCACAAGCTCGGCCTTATGCGCCGCGCCGACATTAGCACGAAGAACTTCCGTGAGCTTGCTCAGGAAGTCGGAGCGTTGCTCACTTACGAAGCCACCAAGGACCTGCCGCTGGAAACCTACGAGATCCCCGGTTGGGCCGGTCCCGTACAGGTAGAAAAAATCGCCGGTAAGAAAATCACCGTGGTGCCGATCCTGCGCGCCGGTATCGGCATGCTCGAAGGCGTCCTCAGCCTGATTCCGGGCGCCAAGGTCAGCGCCGTGGGCGTGGCCCGCAACGAAGAAACCTTGCAGGCTCACACCTACCTGGAAAAACTCGTTCCGGAAATCAACGAACGCCTGGCCATGATCATCGATCCGATGCTCGCCACCGGAAGCTCCATGGTTGCCACCATTGACCTGCTGAAAAAAGCCGGTTGCCGGGACATCCGCGCCATGGTGCTGGTCGCCGCGCCCGAAGGCATCGCCGCTGTCGAGAAAGCGCACCCGGACGTGCAGATCTACACCGCGTCCATCGATGAGCGCCTGAATGAACACGGCTACATCATCCCAGGCCTGGGCGACGCCGGTGACAAGATCTTCGGCACCAAGCAGAAGGACGCGTGAGCATGCAGGATGAATTCAACGACCCGCTTTGGCGCCAGATCCTGTCTGGCGCACAAATGCTCTTCGTAGCATTTGGCGCGCTGGTGTTGATGCCGCTGATCACAGGCCTTGATCCAAACGTCGCACTGTTCACCGCAGGCCTGGGCACGCTGTTGTTCCAGGTGGTGACGGGGCGGCAGGTGCCGGTGTTTTTGGCATCGAGCTTTGCGTTTATCACGCCAATCATTCTCGCCAAGGATCAGTTCGGCCTTGCCGCGACGATGGGTGGGGTGATGGCCGCCGGTTTCGTCTACACGTTTCTCGGCGCTGCGGTGAAGATCAAGGGCACCGGTTTCATTGACCGCCTGCTGCCGCCCGTGGTCATCGGCCCGGTGATCATCTCCATTGGCCTGGCCATGGCACCGATCGCCGCTAACATGGCGATGGGTAAAGGTGGCGACGGCGCCGAACTGATCCCCTACAAGACGGCCATGCTGATCTCGATGCCGGCGCTGCTCACCACCTTGATCGTGGCGGTGTTCGGCAAAGGTATTTTCCGCCTGGTGCCGATCATCTCCGGTGTGTTGGTGGGATTTGCCATGGCGTTCTACTTTGGCGTGGTCGACACGGCCAAGATTGCCGCCGCGCCCTGGTTCGCCCTGCCCCACTTCACCGCGCCGGAATTCAACTGGCAGGCGATACTGTTCATCGTCCCGGTGGCCCTGGCCCCGGCGATCGAACACATCGGTGGCGTGATTGCAGTCGGCAGCGTGACCGGTCGCGACTACCTGAAAAAGCCCGGCCTGCATCGCACGCTGCTCGGTGACGGTATCGCCACCACGGCAGCCGGCCTGTTTGGCGGCCCGCCGAACACCACCTACGCCGAAGTGACTGGCGCGGTAATGCTGACCAAGAACTACAACCCGAAAATCATGACCTGGGCGGCAGTGTTTGCCATCAGCCTGGCATTCATCGGCAAGTTCGGTGCATTGCTGCAGAGCATTCCCATCCCGGTAATGGGCGGAATCTTGTGCCTGCTGTTCGGCTCGATTGCTGCGGTAGGGATGAACACACTGATCCGCCACAAGATCGACCTGGGCGAGGCGCGCAATCTGGTGATTGTGTCGGTGACCCTGGTGTTCGGGATTGGCGGGGTATTGGTGGGAACCGGTACAGGTCCGAACGACTTCGGCCTGAAGGGCATCGCCTTGTGTGCGGTCGTAGCGATTGCTTTGAACCTGCTGCTGCCGGGCAATGATGGCTGGAAGAACAAGAAGCCTGACGAACCGCTGCTTTAACTGCCAACGCAAAACCAAATGTGGGAGGGGGCTTGCTCCCTCCCACATTTTTACATCTTCAGTGTGGCTTAGAGCTCACCCAAGCCATCGATCAGCGCCTGGTTCTGCTCCGGCGTACCAATGCTGATCCGCAGGAACTGGGCAATCCGCTCCTGCTTGAAGTGCCGCACGATCACCCCTTGCTCACGCAATTTGGCCGCCAGGCCGGCAGCATCGTGCTTGGGGTGACGAGCAAAGATAAAGTTGGCCGCTGACGGCAACACTTCAAAGCCTTTACCTTCCAGTTGCGCAACCATCTGCTCACGACTGTCGATGACCAACCGGCACGTCTTCTCGAAGTACTCACGATCCTCAAACGCCGCCGCCGCACCGACAATCGCCAGGCGGTCCAGCGGATAGGAGTTGAAGCTGTTCTTGACCCGCTCCAACGCCTCGATCAGGTCCGGGTGGCCCACGGCCAGGCCCACGCGCAAACCGGCCAGCGAGCGCGATTTGGACAGGGTCTGGGTCACCAGCAGGTTCGGGTAGCGATCCACCAGGCTGATGGCGGTTTCGCCACCGAAGTCGATATAGGCTTCATCGACCACCACCACCGAATCCGGGCTGGCCTTGAGGATCTGCTCCACCGCGTCCAGCGCCAGCACGCAGCCAGTCGGCGCGTTGGGGTTGGGGAAGATGATCCCGCCGTTAGGCTTGGCGTAGTCCGCTACACGAATCTGGAACTGCTCATCCAGTGGCACCGGGTCGGACTGGATGCCGTAGAGGCCGCAGTACACCGGGTAGAAGCTGTAGCTGATGTCCGGGAACAGCAGCGGCAGGTCGTGCTGGAACAGGCCGTGGAAGATGTGCGCGAGCACTTCATCCGAGCCGTTGCCGAGAAACACCTTGCCAGCGTCGACCCCGTAGTACTTGGCCACGGCCTGCTTGAGCAGGTCGCTGTTGGGGTCCGGGTACAGGCGCAGGTTGTCGTTCAACTCGGCCTGCATCGCGGCCAGCGCCTTGGGCGACGGGCCGTAGGGGTTTTCATTGGTGTTGAGCTTGACCAACTTGGTCAGCTTTGGCTGTTCGCCGGGTACGTAAGGCACGAGGTCCTTGACGAAGGGGCTCCAGAATTTGCTCATGACTTAGTTACCCTTCTCTTCGAGGATTCGGTATTCGGCACTACGGGCGTGTGCGCTCAACGACTCACCACGAGCAAGTACCGACGCGGTCTTACCCAGTTCGGAAGCCCCTTGAGGCGAGCAGAAGATAATCGACGAACGCTTCTGGAAGTCATACACCCCCAGCGGCGAGGAGAAACGCGCAGTGCCGGAGGTCGGCAGCACGTGGTTCGGGCCGGCGCAGTAGTCACCCAGGGCTTCGCTGGTGTGGCGCCCCATGAAGATCGCACCAGCGTGGCGAATCGACGGCAGCCAGGCCTGTGGATCGGCCACGGACAGTTCCAGGTGCTCTGGTGCGATACGGTTGGCCACTTCGATAGCCTGCTCCATGTCGCGCACCAGGATCAACGCGCCACGGCCATTGATCGATTTCTCGATGATCTCGGCGCGGTCCATGGTCGGCAGCAGCTTGTCGATGCTGGCGGCCACCTTGTCGAGGAACTCGGCATCCGGGCTGACCAGAATCGCCTGCGCGTCCTCGTCGTGCTCGGCCTGGGAAAACAGGTCCATGGCGATCCAGTCCGGGTCGGTCTGGCCGTCGCACACCACGAGGATTTCCGAAGGGCCGGCAATCATGTCGATGCCGACCTGGCCAAAGACATGGCGCTTGGCGGTGGCCACGTAGATGTTGCCGGGGCCGACTACTTTATCGACCTTCGGCACGCTTTCAGTGCCATAGGCCAGGGCCGCGACGGCTTGGGCGCCACCGATGGTGAACACGCGGTCGACACCGGCGATGCAGGCCGCAGCCAGCACCAGCTCGTTGATTTCACCGCGAGGGGTTGGCACGACCATCACCACTTCGGTCACACCGGCCACCTTGGCTGGAATTGCGTTCATCAACACCGATGACGGATACGACGCCTTGCCACCGGGGACGTACAGCCCTGCACGGTCCAGCGGCGTGACCTTCTGGCCCAACACAGTGCCGTCGGCCTCGGTGTAGCTCCAGGAGTCCTGTTTCTGCTTTTCGTGGTAGCTGCGCACCCGCGCCGCCGCGACTTCCAGGGCTTCGCGCTGAGGCGCGGTGATGCGCGTCAGGGCCAGCTCCAGGCGTTCGCGGGACAGAATCAGGTCGGACATGGAAGCAACGTCCAGGCCGTCGAACTGGCGGGTGAAATCCACCAGCGCCGCGTCACCGCGCTCGCGCACGGCCTTGATGATGTCGAGTACTCGCTGGTTGACCGAGTCGTCGGACACGCTTTCCCAGCTCAGCAGATGATCCAGATGATGGGCGAAATCCGGGTCGGCAGCGTTGAGTCGGGCAATTGCGGTGGACGTGGTCATAGCGAGGGCCTCAATAGAATTGGCAAAAACTCAGGCGCCCTAAACTAGCAGTCGTTTCCGCTTGGGCACCTGAGAATTCTGGCTATGAGGCGGATAGACGGGCGTAGCTCTTCAGCTACGCGGGTAGGTCAACCGCGGTGTCGAGACTCCACTGCGGTGCGCAGGGTGTCGATCAACGCCTGGATACGAGCGTGCTGCATCTTCATCGACGCTTTGTTGACGATCAGGCGAGAGCTGATGTCGGCGATGAAGTCCTGTGGTTCGAGACCGTTGGCACGCAGGGTGTTGCCGGTGTCGACCACGTCTATGATCTTGTCGGCCAGGCCGATCAGCGGCGCCAACTCCATCGAGCCGTAGAGCTTGATGATGTCGACCTGACGGCCTTGCTCGGCGTAGTAACGCTTGGCGACATTGACGAACTTGGTGGCCACGCGCAGGCGACCCTTGGGCTCGACATCACCGACACGGCCGGCGGTCATCAACTTGCACAGGGCAATGCGCAGGTCCAGCGGCTCGTACAGGCCCTGGCCACCGTATTCCATCAGCACGTCTTTACCGGCGACACCGAGGTCGGCCGCGCCATGCTCAACATAGGTCGGCACGTCGGTAGCCCGCACGATCAGCAGGCGAACGTCTTCCTGGGTCGTGGGGATGATCAGCTTGCGGCTCTTGTCCGGATTCTCGGTCGGCACGATGCCCGCTTCAGCCAGAAGCGGCAAAGTGTCGTCAAGGATGCGGCCCTTGGACAGTGCGATGGTCAACATGGGAAACGTCAGTCCTTCATCAGGCTATTGCTGTCCGGTCGCAAACGGCGCCAGACGCAGATCGAGGCCATGACAGCCTCGATTTGAAACAAATTCAGCATACTGCTTCTTTAATTTGTAGTGAGCGGGCTTGCCCCGCGCTGGGCTGCGAAGCGGCCCTAAAAATCTTGGGAGCGCTTCGCACTCCAGCGCGGGCGGTGCGACGATTCGACAAGCCCGCTCACCACAAAACAGCAACTAGCCCGGTACGCGGCGGATTTTAGCGCCGAGCATCTGCAGTTTTTCTTCGATGCACTCGTAACCACGGTCGATGTGGTAGATGCGGTCGATCAGGGTGTCACCTTCAGCGATCAACGCCGAGATCACCAGGCTGGCCGATGCACGCAGGTCGGTGGCCATGACTGGCGCGCCCTTGAGCTTTTCGGTGCCCGTCACGATGGCGGTGTTGCCTTCTACCTGGATCTTCGCGCCCATGCGGTGCAGTTCGTACACGTGCATGAAGCGGTTTTCGAAGATGGTCTCGATCACGGCACCGGTGCCTTCGGCAATCGCGTTCAGAGAGATGAACTGCGCTTGCATGTCGGTCGGGAACGCCGGGTACGGAGCGGTCCGCACGTTAACGGCTTTTGGCCGCTTGCCGTGCATGTTCAGCTCGATCCAGTCTTCGCCGGTGGTGATTTCAGCGCCAGCTTCGCGCAGTTTTTCCAGGACCGCTTCCAGGATGGTCGGATCGGTGTCCTTGACCTTGACGCGACCACCGGTAACGGCGGCAGCAACCAAGTAGGTACCGGTCTCGATGCGGTCAGGCATGACCTTATAGGTGGCGGTGTGCAGACGCTCTACACCATCAATGGTGATGGTGTCGGTACCAGCACCGGCTACCTTGGCGCCCATGGCGTTCAGGAAGTTGGCCAGGTCGACTACTTCAGGCTCGCGCGCGGCGTTTTGCAGGACGCTGCGGCCTTTGGCCAGGGCAGCGGCCATCATGATGTTCTCGGTACCGGTCACGCTGACGGTATCAAAGAAGAAGTTAGCGCCACGCAGGCCGCCTTCCGGTGCCTTGGCCTTGATGTAGCCGCCTTCAACGTCAATGACTGCGCCCATGGCTTCCAGGCCACGGATGTGCAGGTCCACTGGACGCGAACCGATGGCGCAACCGCCAGGCAGGGCGACTTCGGCTTCGCCGAAACGAGCAACCATAGGGCCGAGTACCAGGATCGACGCACGCATGGTTTTCACCAGTTCGTACGGAGCGATCAGGGTCTTGATGGTGCGCGGGTCGATTTCGACGGACAATTTCTCGTCGATCACCGGCTCAATGCCCATGCGACCGAACAGCTCGATCATGGTGGTGATGTCGTGCAGGTGCGGCAGGTTGGCCACGGTCACCGGGCCATCGCACAGCAGGGTCGCTGCCAGGATCGGCAAGGCAGAGTTTTTCGCACCGGAAATGCGAATCTCGCCATCAAGGCGGGCACCGCCGGTAATAATCAATTTATCCATAAGAATCTCGACGCCTTGGGGGCTCAGGTGCGCTCGGCCCAGGCCGCGCGGCTGAAAAATTTCATAGTGACCGCATGGATGCTGCCATCGGTGATCCACGGGTTCAAATGGGCATAGATCTGCTGCTGACGCTTGACTGGGCTCAATGCCGCCAGTTCATCGCTAATCACGTTCAGCTGGAAATTGCAGCCTTCGCCCTCAACTTCTACGCTCGTATCGGGCAGCTTTCCTTCGAGAAAGCTTTTAACTTCTAGGGCCTGCATGATCAACCTCTATCGGCGCCCAGTGCGCACGGGTCGCACATCATACAAAAAAGCCCCGCGCCTGCGAACCCCGCATAGCAGGACTCTGACGGGGGGCCTCACTGATAATGTGTATTAAGGATGCGCCAACAGCTCGGTCAGACCCGAAACTTCGGCAATTTCACGCATGTCTTCGGGTAAAGCCCGGATGCTGACCGGCTTTTTCGCCGCTTCGGCGTCACGCATGAAGCACAACAGCAACGACAAACCGACACTGCTGGACTTGGTCACCGCCGAGCAATCGAGCACCAGCGCAGAAGCCGTGCTGGTCTTGATCAGCGCCTGACCCTGCTTGCGCAGGTCAGGCCCGGTGCGGTAATCCAGCACACCGCTGAGGAACAACTCGCCAGCGTCGCCGAGACGAATAGCCGACTCGGTCATTGCGCAGGCTTCCCGGCAGCTTTGTCGGTTTCTTCCTTGGCCTTGGCCACTTCACCGGCCCAACCATTGATGGTCTTGTCCAAGTCGTTGCCATTGCGCTGCATCGCGTCGGCGAACTGATCACGGAACAGCTTGCCAATGTTGATACCGTTGATGATCACGTTACGCAGTTTCCACTCGCCGTTGATCTTCTCCAGGGTGTACTGCACCGGGTAAACGGCGCCGTTGTTACCCTTGACGCTCATGTTGACGCTGGTGCGATCACCGGATTCGTCACCGGCTGGAGCGACGGTAATACCCTGGTTGTTGTATTCCAGCAGGGCGTTGCCGTAGAACTGGAACAGGCCTTTCTTGAAGTTTTCCTGGAACGTCTGCATCTGCGCAGGTGTTGCCTTGCGCGAGTACTTGACGGTCATGATGCTGCGCGAAATACCCTCGGCGTCCACGACGGGGCCCACAATGGTATTGAGCGCGTCGTAAAACTTGCTCGGATCCTGCTTGTACTGTTCTTTATTGGCCGTCAGGTCAGCCAGCATCTTGCTGGTGGTGTCCTGCACCAGTTCGTGCGCAGAACCTGCCGCGTTGGCCATCAAGGGCAGTGCTGCAAGCAGTACCAGCAGGCCACGTCGCAAGGTAGAGATCATGAACAGATTCCTCATTTGGCGTCTTTATTGACCGTATTGAGCAAAAATTTTCCGATCAGGTCCTCAAGCACCAGCGACGACTGCGTGTCGTGGATGGTCGAACCATCCTTGAGCAGGGCTGTTTCCCCGCCCACGCTGACACCGATGTACTTCTCGCCCAGCAGCCCCGCAGTGAGGATAGATGCAGTGGAGTCGGTCGGCAGATTATCTACCTTCTTGTCCAACTGCATGGTCACTCGCCCGGTGAAGCTGTCGCGGTCCAGATCGATTGCGGTGACCTTGCCGATGGTTACACCGGCCATGGTCACTTTAGCTCTGACAGTCAAACCGGCGATATTGTCGAAGTATGCGTAAAGTTTATAAGTATCGGCGGTGGGGCTGGCCGAAAGGCCGCTGACTCGAAGAGCCAGCAACAGTAAAGCCAGGATGCCAGCCAGCAAGAAAAGGCCGACACCGATTTCCACAGTGCGGTTTTGCATCAGAAATCTCCAAACATCAAGGCGGTCAAAATGAAGTCAAGGCCCAGTACTGCCAGCGAGGCGTACACAACGGTCTTGGTGGTGGCGCGACTGATCCCTTCTGAAGTGGGCTCACAGTCATAGCCTTGAAATACGGCGATCCAGGTCACTACAAAGGCGAAGACGATGCTCTTTATAACGCCATTGAGCACGTCACCGCTAAAGGTCACGCTGTTTTGCATGTTGGCCCAGTAGGAGCCGTCATAGACACCCAGCCAGTCTACCGCCACCCACGAACCGCCCCAGATACCAACCACGCTGAAGATCATCGCCAGCAATGGCAGGGAGATGAAGCCGGCCCACAGGCGCGGGGCAACAATGTATTTGAGGGGGTCCACGCCGATCATTTCGAGGCTGGACAGCTGTTCGGTGGACTTCATGTTGCCGATTTCGGCAGTCAACGCGGAGCCCGCACGACCGGCGAAAAGCAACGCGGTCACCACCGGCCCCAGCTCACGCAGCAGCGTCAGGGCAACCATCTGCCCCACAGCCTGCTCCGATCCGTAGCTGGACAGGATATTGAAACCCTGCAATGCCAGCACCATGCCGATGAAGACCCCGGAGACCACGATGATCACCAGGGACATCACGCCCACCGAATGCAGTTGCTTGAGCAACAGGCCAAAGCCGCCACCAATGCCACCGCGGCCGAGCAAGGCGTGAAACAGGAAAATCGTCGAACGACCCAGCACCTCGACGATGTCGATGCCCGAGCGACCGAAAAGGCGAACCTTTTCGATAAGAGATGTCTTGCGCATCAGCGCTTCCCCAGAAGATCTGAGCGGTAATCCGCTGCCGGAAAGTGAAAAGGCACAGGGCCATCGGGATCGCCAGTCATGAATTGGCGAATGCGCGGGTTATCGGCGTTCATCAGCTCTTCGGGCGTACCCTGCCCCAGCACCTGGCCATCGCCGACTACATAGAGGTAATCGGCAATGCTCGCGGTTTCTGCGAGGTCGTGGGACACCACGATACTGGTGATGCCCAGGGCGTCGTTGAGCAGACGGATCAGGCGAACCAGCACGCCCATGGCGATCGGGTCCTGACCGACGAAGGGCTCGTCGTACATGAGAATCTGCGGATCGAGCGCAATGGCGCGCGCCAGGGCCACACGACGCTTCATGCCACCGGACAGTTCGTCGGGCATCAGGTCAATGGCACCACGCAAGCCCACGGCCTGCAATTTCAGCAACACAATGTCACGAATCATTTCATCGGACAGCTGGGTGTGCACCCGCAGCGGGAACGCCACGTTCTCGAACACATCGAGGTCGGTAAACAGCGCACCGCTCTGGAACAGCACGCCCATGTGTTTGCGCGCATCGAACAGATCGCTGCGCGACAGCGTCGGCAGGTTCTGGCCGTTGACCCACACTTCGCCGGCGCTGGGGCGCAATTGCATGCCCATCAGCCGCAACAGGGTGGTCTTGCCGCAACCGGACGGCCCCATGATGCCCGTGACCTTGCCACGGGGAATGCGAATATCGACGTTATTGAAGATGCTGCGCGTCCCGCGCTTGAAGGTCAGTCCCTTCAGCTCGACCGCGTAGGCGTTATCGGCACTCATCTAAACTCCTTGGGATGCAGCCTCTCACTCAGACACCACGCATGCGACAAACGTTTGCAACGGCGACGCATATAGATAGCCTCATGGGCTGGGCGGACCGAACTGGCGGCGAACTATATCACTGCTGGTACAACGCGCCCAAGGCCGGAACGGCGCTAGTTCAGTTTCAGGACAGGGAAAAAACGTTGCCGACTGTGTTACTGAGGATCGATCTCAGGAACCCAAAGAACAAAGCCTGACGAACTTGCGTGAGGGAATTGATCATTACCGCTATAATCGCCGACTTTTCGTCAGGCTATACGATTTCAGACATGAGCCAATCCAGCGACCTTATTCAATCCGCACAACGCACCATCCGCCTCGAAGTCGAAGCCGTAGAAGGCTTGCTGGCCCATATCGACGCGGATTTCGTACGCGCCTGCGAGATGATTCTGGCCAGCAAAGGCCGCGTTGTCGTGGTCGGCATGGGCAAATCGGGCCACGTCGGCAACAAGATCGCCGCCACCCTGGCCAGCACCGGGACCACCGCATTTTTTGTGCATCCCGCCGAGGCGAGCCACGGCGACATGGGCATGATCACCAAGGATGACGTCATCCTGGCACTGTCCAACTCTGGCACCACCAACGAAATCGTGACCCTGCTGCCGCTGATCAAGCGTCTGGGCATCCAGATGATCAGCGTCACTGGCAATCCAGAGTCGACGCTGGCCAAGGCGGCCGAAGTGAATCTGAATGTTCATGTGGCCCACGAAGCCTGCCCGCTGAATCTGGCGCCGACTTCCTCCACCACCGCAGCCCTGGTCATGGGCGACGCCCTGGCCGTTGCGCTGCTTGAAGCCCGGGGCTTCACCGCTGAAGACTTCGCATTTTCCCACCCTGGTGGCGCACTGGGCCGCCGTCTGCTGCTGAAAGTGGAAAACGTCATGCACTCGGGCGATGAATTGCCCCACGTCCAACGCGGCACGTTACTGAAGGACGCGCTGATGGAAATGACCCGCAAGGGCTTGGGCATGACCGTGATCCTGGAAGCTGACGGGCGCCTGGCCGGGGTATTCACTGACGGTGACTTGCGCCGTACCCTGGACCGCACCATCGATATCCATACGGCGACCATCGACGCCGTGATGACCCCGCACGGCAAGACCGCCCGCCCTGAAATGCTGGCAGCCGAAGCCTTGAAGATCATGGAAGACCACAAGATCGGCGCCCTGGTGGTGGTCGATAGCGACGACCACCCGGTCGGCGCCCTGAACATGCACGACTTGTTGCGTGCGGGAGTGATGTAAATGACCAGCGACCTGTTGCAACGCGGCAAGAACATCAAGCTGGCGATTTTCGACGTTGACGGCGTGCTGACCGATGGTCGCTTGTACTTCCTCGAAGATGGCAGTGAATTCAAGACATTCAACACCCTCGACGGCCAGGGCATCAAAATGCTGATGGCTGCGGGCGTGCAGACCGCGATTATCAGCGGCCGGAAAACCCCCGTTGTGGAACGCCGAGCACAAAATCTGGGGATTCCTCACCTGTATCAGGGCCGCGAGGATAAACTGGTGGTTCTGGACGAGCTTCTTGGCCAACTCAACCTAAGCTATGAGCAGGTCGCCTACTTGGGCGATGATCTGCCCGACCTGCCGGTCATTCGCCGAGTGGGCCTGGGCATGGCCGTCGCCAATGCGGCGGCGTTTGTTCGCGAGCACGCCCATGGCATCACCTCTGCCCGTGGCGGCGAAGGTGCGGCCCGCGAGTTCTGCGAACTGATCCTGCGAGCCCAGGGCAGCCTTGAAGCGGCACACGCCGCCTACCTATAGAGCGTTTTATGCTGAGTAAAAAGATTCGCAACTTCCTGCTATTCGGGGTCATCGCCGCGCTGCTGCTCGCGGTGGGCTACTGGAATATCAGCCCGGGGCGCTTCCTCGACCAGCCTGCTGCACAGGTCGACGGAGGGGCTATCGACTATTACGCCACCAACGCCTATAGCGTGCAGTTCCTGCCCGACGGCAAGTTGCAGTACGAAATGACCTCGGACAAAGTCGAACACTTGAAGGCCACCGAAGTCACCCTGCTGACCAACCCGGACCTGAACCTGTACCGCGGCACAGAATTTCCGTGGCATGTCACCAGCAAGCGTGGCGAGGTGAACCCTGACGGCACCGAGGTAGAGCTGATCGACTCGGTACGCGTTGCACGCACGGACGCAAAAGACCGCGACACGGTGATTACCAGCAGTCGCATGACCGTATTCCCGCAGAAGCAATATGCGCAGACCGAGCAAGACGTTAGAATCGACGGCGCTGGCGGTGTATCGACTGGCAAGGGAATGAAAGCGTATTTGAAAGAAAGCAGGATACACCTGCTATCGAACGTAAGAGGACAGTATGAGGCTCGTTAAAACTCTCCCTATTTTGCTCGGTTTGGGCGCAGCACTGGGAAGCGTGAGCGCCTGGGCTCTGCCGAACGATAGCCAGCAACCGATCCACATCTCGGCTGACGATGCGCAACTCGATGACAAGCAAGGTGTTGCCACCTATACCGGCGGTGTGATCATCACCCAAGGGTCGATGAAAATCACCGGCAATACCGTGACACTGACGCGCACCCAAGCCGGTGATATCGACGTCGTGACCTCGGTTGGCAACCTGGCTTACTTCGAACAGAAGCAGTCCGCGACCGACACCGGCCCGATGAAGGGCTACGGCAAGACCATCCAGTATCACGCGCAGCAGAATCGCATTGTGCTGATCGACCAGGCCAAGGTGCTCAGCCCCGATGGCAACTCCACGGAAGGTGAAAAGATCACCTATGACACCGTGAAACAGATCGCCAACGCCGGCCGCGCCAATGGCAGCAAGGTGACCGCACCGCGTCCGCGTATCGACATGGTTATCCAGCCGAAGAAGAAGGCCGAGTAATGGCAACCCTGAAAGCCCAGCATCTGGCCAAGGCCTATAAAAGCCGTCAGGTCGTGCGCGACGTCAGCCTGTCGATCGACAGCGGCCAGATCGTCGGCTTGCTCGGCCCCAACGGCGCAGGCAAGACCACATGCTTCTACATGATCGTCGGCCTGGTCCAGGCGGATCAGGGTCGCGTACTGATCGACGACCTGGATGTCAGCCACCAGCCAATGCACGGTCGTGCCCGCGCCGGTATCGGTTATCTTCCGCAAGAAGCGTCGATCTTCCGCAAACTGTCGGTTGCCGACAACATCATGGCCATCCTTGAAACCCGCAAGGAACTGGATCGTGACGGCCGCCGCCAGGAACTGGAAAGCCTGCTGCAGGAATTCCACATCAACCACATTCGCGACAACCTTGGCATGAGCCTGTCCGGTGGCGAGCGGCGTCGCGTGGAAATCGCCCGTGCCCTGGCCACTGCCCCCAAGTTCATCCTGCTGGACGAACCGTTTGCCGGCGTCGACCCTATCTCGGTTGGCGATATCAAGCAGATCATCCATCACCTCAAGGCCAAGGGCATCGGTGTACTGATCACCGACCACAACGTGCGTGAGACCCTCGATATCTGCGAAACCGCCTATATCGTCAACGATGGACAACTGATCGCCGAGGGCGACTCCGCTACCATCCTGGCCAATGAACTGGTCAAGGAAGTGTACCTGGGTCACGAGTTTCGCCTGTAAACCCGCCTGTAATAACAAGGCGGTGGCAGGTCGTTTGCCCGATGCGCGGGAGTCAATAAGAACCTCCGGTTTTTTATTGTTACCGCGCTCTAGGCAAAGCCCTCGATATCAGGCATATAATTTGCTTATGTTTGGCGCTCACGCGCCCTGTCGTGGATGGCGCATTGCGCCGGCGAATAAGGTGTTAAGCCCCTGCCATGAAACCATCGCTAGTCCTGAGAATGGGCCAGCAGCTGACGATGACACCGCAGCTGCAACAGGCCATCCGCCTGCTCCAATTGTCGACCCTGGACCTGCAACAGGAAATCCAGGAGGCCCTGGAGTCCAATCCGATGCTCGAACGCCAGGAAGAAGGCGACGACTTCGATAACGCAGACCCGTTGGCCGACAACATCGAGCAAAAACCCAACGCGGACGTGCAGGAACCGTCCTACCAGGAAACTGCCCCTACGGTGGACAACCTGGAGGAAGGCGATTGGAACGAACGCATCCCCAACGAGCTTCCAGTAGATACCGCCTGGGAAGACGTCTACCAGACCAGCGCCAGCAGCCTGCCCAGCAACGACGATGACGAGTGGGACTTCACCACCCGCACCTCCGCCGGTGAAAGCCTGCAGAGCCATCTGCTGTGGCAACTGAACCTCGCACCGATGTCTGATACCGATCGACTGATCGCCGTCACACTGATCGACTGCATCAACAACCAGGGTTACCTGGACGAGACGCTCGAAGAAATTCTTGAGGCTTTCGACCCGGAACTGGACATTGAGCTGGACGAAATTGAAGCGGTGCTGCACCGCATCCAGCAGTTCGAGCCGGCCGGCATCGGCGCCCGTACCCTGAGCGAATGCTTGCTGTTGCAACTGCGCCAGCTGCCCGCCAAGACGCCATGGCTCGCTGAGGCCCAGCGCCTGGTTACCGACTACATCGACCTGCTGGGCAGCCGCGACTACAGCCAACTGATGCGTCGCATGAAGCTCAAGGAAGACGACCTCCGCCAGGTCATCGAACTGGTGCAAAGCCTGAACCCGCGTCCGGGCTCGCAGATCGAGTCGAGCGAAGCCGAGTACGTGGTGCCCGATGTAATCGTGCGCAAAGACAACGAGCGCTGGCTGGTTGAGCTGAACCAGGAGTCTGTGCCGCGCCTGCGGGTCAACCCGCAATATGCCGGCTTTGTACGCCGGGCCGACACGAGTGCCGACAACACCTTCATGCGCAACCAGCTGCAGGAAGCCCGCTGGTTCATCAAGAGCCTGCAGAGCCGCAACGAAACCTTGATGAAAGTGGCCACCCAGATCGTCGAGCATCAGCGCGGCTTCCTGGAATACGGCGACGAAGCAATGAAGCCTCTGGTCCTGCACGACATCGCCGAGGCGGTAGGCATGCACGAATCGACAATTTCACGCGTGACCACGCAAAAATTCATGCATACCCCACGGGGTATTTATGAGTTGAAATATTTTTTCTCCAGCCATGTAAGCACCTCCGAAGGCGGCGAATGCTCGTCAACGGCGATCCGCGCGATCATCAAAAAACTGGTTGCTGCGGAAAATCAGAAAAAGCCGTTGAGTGACAGCAAGATCGCTGGTTTACTGGAGGCACAAGGCATTCAGGTCGCCCGTCGAACCGTCGCCAAGTACCGCGAATCCCTTGGGATCGCGCCTTCCAGCGAGCGCAAGCGTTTGATGTGACGGGCGGGCCACAGCGTTCCAGTGACGGGTATTCCTACCCGTCGCTTTATGCACTGGCAACGAAGGAGAAGCTGTATGCAAGTCAACATCAGTGGACACCATGTAGAAGTCACCCCTCCCCTGCGCGAGTATGTCGAGCTGAAGCTGAAACGCCTGGAGGGGCATTTTGACAAAATCACCAACGTGCAAGTCATCATGAAGGTCGACAAGCTTCAGCAGAAAGTTGAGGCGACCCTGCAGATTCCCGGTGGCGAAGTAGTCGCCAATGCCGAGCATGAGGACATGTATGCATCAATTGATGCCTTGACTGACAAGCTTGACCGCCAACTTAAAAAGCATAAGGAAAAGCAGCAGAGCCTTCTTAATGGCACTGGCCGCTAACACCCCCAACCCATGATCCGACTTGAAACCATCCTGACCCCCGGCCGTTCCCTCGTGAACGTGCCGGGCGGCAGCAAGAAGAAAGCCCTCGAACAAATTGCCAACCTGATCAGCAGCCAAGTGCCTGAGCTGGAGATGCAAGATGTCTTCGAGGCTCTGATTGCCCGTGAAAAACTCGGCTCGACCGGTTTTGGCAACGGCATCGCCATTCCTCACTGTCGCCTCAAAGGCTGCGAAACACCTGTCAGCGCCCTGCTGCACCTGGACGCCCCTATCGATTTCGACGCCATCGACGGTGCCCCGGTCGACCTGCTGTTTGTTCTGCTGGTCCCGCAGGCCGCCACCGATGCGCACCTGGAACTGCTTCGGCAGATCGCCAGCATGCTTGACCGCAAGGAAGTACGCGACAAACTGCGCAGTGCCAGCAGCAACGAGGCGCTGTACCAAGTTGTCCTGGATGAGCAAAACGGGCAGTAACCATGCGTTTGATCATCGTCAGCGGCCGCTCCGGCTCGGGTAAAAGCACCGCCCTCAACGTTCTTGAGGACAATGGCTTCTATTGCATCGACAACCTGCCTGCCGGCCTGCTGCCGGAGCTGGCGGAACGTGCTCTGATCCACACCGAGCTGGCGCAACCCCTGGTTGCCGTTTCGATCGACGCCCGCAACCTGCCGAGCCACCTCTCGCGATTCCCGGAATTGCTGGAAGAAGTGCGCGCCAAGCACATCCATTGTGATGTGCTGTACCTCGATGCCGACGAAGAGACGCTGTTAAAGCGCTTCTCCGAAACCCGACGGCGCCACCCGCTCAGCAGCCCCCACCGCTCCCTGGCCGAAGCCATCGAGGACGAAACCAAGTTGTTGGGGCCGATCATTGACCTCGCCGACCTCAAGATCAACACCACCAGCCTTAACCTGTATCAACTGCGCGATGCCATCAAGCTGCGCCTGCTGAATCAGCCGGAGCCTGGCACGGCGTTTCTTGTCGAGTCCTTTGGGTTCAAACGCGGCATGCCAGTGGATGCGGACCTCGTGTTTGACGTGCGCTGCCTGCCCAACCCTTATTGGAAACCGGAATTGCGTGACCAGTCAGGGCTGGATCTACCCGTAGCCGAGTACCTGGCCGCGCAGCCGGATGTGGAGGAGATGTTTCAGGACATCTCCAGTTACCTGCTCAAATGGCTGCCGCGCTTTGCTGCCAGCAACCGGGCCTATGTCACCATTGCCATTGGCTGCACCGGTGGTCACCACCGCTCCGTATACCTGACCGAGCGCCTGGGCCAGGTACTGCAACAAACCCTCAAGAACGTCCAGGTTCGCCACCGCGACCTCAGCTGAAAGGAACACCTTCGCGATGCCCGCTCTGGAAATTGAAATCATCAACAAGCTGGGCCTGCACGCCCGCGCCTCAGCCAAATTTGTCGGCGTTGCCGGGCAGTTTCCCTGCCAGATCAGGGCAGGGCGTACACCGGAAAGCATGGTCGATGGCAAAAGCATTATGGCAATGATGATGCTGGCGGCCGGTAAGGGCACCAAGATTCACTTGAAAACGGAAGGCGAACAGGAACAGGAAGCGATGGATGCCCTGGTGGCACTGATCAATAACTTCTTTGATGAGGGTGAGTAAACTCACCCTACAGGAGCGGGGTTAACCTAGCGCCGTATCCATCACCATCATCAAACAAAACCCGATACACAATCCCAGACTGGCGAGTTTTTCATGGCCATTGCGCCGTGACTCAGGGATGACCTCATGGGTCACCACCAACAACATCGCCCCAGCGGCCAATGCCAAACCCAACGGCAACAGCACTTCAGCCAGGCTCACCAACCAGGCGCAGAGCACGGCAAACACCGGCTCCACCAAGCCTGACGCAGCGCCAATCAGAAACGCCTTGGCCCGCGACATGCCTGCCCCGGCCAACACCAACGCAATCACAAGACCTTCGGGCACATCCTGCAAGGCAATGCCCATGGCCAGGCTATCGGCATCCGGCATGCCACCGCCCGCCGAGACGCCAACCGCCATGCCTTCGGGGATGTTGTGGGCAATGATGGCGAACACGAACAGCCAGATTCGCGGCGGGATCACCGGTTTATCCGGCGTGCCCACCAACATTTCCGGACTGGCGCCGGAGACCTTGCGGTCAACCAGATACAGTCCGAATGCCCCTGACATGATGCCGAAACTAATCAACCCGCCCGCCCCCCAGGGCGTAAGCCCCAGGCTTTCGGCAGCGGCGATGCCTGGCACCACCAGCGAAAAGGCGGTGGCGGCCAACATCACGCCCGCCCCAAAGCCCAGCAAGGTATCGCTCACGGCCACCGGCATCCGCCGAATCACCAATACAGGAACCGCGCCCAGCGCGGTGCCGAGCGCGCAGATCGCACCGCCCTGCAAGGCGCGCAAGATACGCGGTTGCAGGTCCAGCCAGGCCAGCCCGTGGGCCACCAGCAATGCAGTACCTGCCAGTAGCAGCAGCGAGCCCAGCGCGTAACGAAACATCCGCACGCTGCCGATCGCCAGTGTTTCAGTGCCCATAGTCGGCCTTAGATCTTGTTATGGAGGTCAATGTCAGGCCAAAGCAGCCTGATAGCGTGCGGCAACTTCTGGCCAGTTGATAACACTGTAGAAGGCATTGATGTATTCCGGGCGGCGGTTCTGGTAGCGCAGGTAGTAAGCGTGCTCCCACACGTCGAGGCCGAGGATCGGCGTGTTGCCGTTCATCAACGGGCTGTCCTGGTTACCGCTGCTTTCCACGACCAGGGTCTTTTGCGGGGTAACGCTCAGCCAGGCCCAACCGCTGCCGAAGCGGGTCAACGCAGCTTTGGTGAAAGCCTCCTTGAAGCTTTCAAAACCACCGACTTGCTCGTCAATTGCCTTGCCCAGCGCGCCTTCAGGCTTACCGCCCCCCTGAGGTGACATCACCGCCCAGAACAGCGAGTGGTTAGCGTGGCCGCCACCTTGATTGATCACCGCTGCGCGCAGTTTTTCCGGCAGTTGCTGCACGCTGGACACCAGTTTTTCTACCGGCCAGTCGGCGAACTCGGTGCCCTCGACCGCGGCGTTAAGATTGTTGATGTAGGTCTGGTGATGCTTGGTGTAGTGAATTTCCATGGTTTGCGCATCGATATGCGGTTCCAGGGCATCGTAGGCATAAGGCAAGGCAGGCAAGGTGTAAGTCATATCAATGTACTCCGTATTGAGGCGTGGTCGGTTGCGCCGCAGTACCGCCCAGCAAGCGATGGGTGCGCGGGTATTCGCCGTGATCGCTGATGAAATTCAACAGTTCGACGTAAGTCTTGCTGCTCTGGCGCAGGGCCGCTTCCCGCAGTTGCGGGCTCAAGCGCGCGTCCTGCATGGTCTGCAGCAAGCGCTGGTGAATGGCGCAGAGGTACTCGGCGCTTTCCTCAGGCTGATTCAGGCGCAAGTGCAGATCCGCCAGGTTGTGATGTGAAATGACGCAGGCCGCCACTGCTTCGTCGGCATCTGCCCAGCGTTCGAACAACACTTGAGCCAGGGCCAGGGCTTGCAAATAGGCCTCGCGAGCGTCGACCAGTTCGCCCTGCATAAAGCAGCGATTAGCCCGTTCGATCGTGCGTTTCCAGTGCTCCATATGAGCCTCCAAAGCAGAGTCGGTGATTACACGCCGCCGGCCGTAAGCTTTTCCGGATCCAACAGGATTTCCAGTTGGCTACGGGACAAGTCGGTGTGCTCAAGGGCGACATCAATCACTGGACGGCCTTGCTGATAGGCCTTCTTGGCGATTTCAGCAGCCTTTTGGTAACCAATGATCGGGTTGAGCGCGGTGACCAGAATCGGGTTGCGCGACAGCGCTTCCTTGAGCTTGGCCTCATTGACCTTGAAGCTGGCGATGGCTTTGTCCGCCAGCAGGCGACTGGCGTTGGCCAGCAGTTCGAGGCTGCTGAGCAGGTTCTGGGCGATGATCGGCAGCATCACGTTCAGCTCGAAGTTGCCGGATTGGCCGGCAACGGTGATCACCGTGTCATTGCCGATGACTTGGGCAGCCACCATGGCAGTCGCTTCCGGGATGACCGGGTTGACCTTGCCGGGCATGATCGAAGAACCCGGTTGCAGGCCTTCCAGCTCGATTTCACCCAGGCCGGCGAGTGGGCCGGAGTTCATCCAGCGCAGGTCATTGGCGATTTTCATCAACGATACGGCGGTGGCTTTCAGTTGGCCGGAAACAGTCACGGCCGTGTCCTGGGAGCCAATCAGCGCAAACAGGTTTTTGCCCGGGGTGAATTTCACATCCGTCAGGCTGCTGAGCTGTTGACTGAAACGCGCCGCGAATTCCGGGTGCGCGTTGATCCCCGTGCCCACCGCAGTGCCGCCTTGCGCGAGGGCCTGCAGGCTTGGCAGCAGGTCTTGCAGATGACCGATATTGGCCTTGAGTTGCTGCGCCCAACCATTGAGTACCTGACTCATACGCACTGGCATGGCGTCCATCAAATGCGTGCGGCCGGTCTTGATGAACGGGTGGACTTCTTCAGCCTTATGCTCGATCACCTGCACCAGGTGCAACAGCGCCGGCAGTGTTTGCTCGTGCAATACCAGCGCCGCACTGACGTGGATGGTTGTAGGAATGATGTCGTTGCTGCTTTGGCCGCAGTTGACGTGATCGTTCGGGTTGACCGCCTCGCCGAGCAGACGGCTGGCGAGGGTCGCAATCACTTCGTTGGCGTTCATGTTGGAACTGGTGCCGGAACCGGTCTGGAAGATATCCACCGGGAAGTGCTGCATGAAGTCGCCTTCCAGCAGACCTTGGGCAGCATCGACGATGGCCTTGCCCTGCCCTTCGCTGATTTGCTTGAGGTCGATATTAACCTTGGCGGCAGCAACCTTTGCCAGGATCAGTGCGCGAATGAACTGCGCCGGCATGCGTTGGTGGCTGATCGGAAAGTTATTCACCGCGCGCTGGGTCTGTGCGCCATACAGGGCCTCGGCAGGCACTTGCAGTTCGCCCATGCTGTCGCGTTCGATACGGGTGTTAGGGTCTGCCATCACTTATTTCCTGTGTCGCGTTGAGGTCTGAAAGCGGGCCAGGCAAGGCGCAGTCCGCTGGTAATGGTTGTTCCCTTGCCAAGGACTGCAACGCAGCCTGGCCCGCTTTCAGACACAACCCGAAGGGCCGGGCCTGCAATCGCGCAGGCCCGGCGCGGCACAGGAAATAAGTGATGGCAGACCCTAATCATCGGAGGATCCTTGCACCAGGTCAGAAACAGAAAGGGAAGGCAGCAATTGGCAGGTCGCCAATTGCCAGGCAAAGGTCTGCCAGCGCTTGAGGCGACAGGCACAGTGGGAGAGTTTTTCCAGATCGCGCAGCGGGCGCCAAGCCTGGTCCAGGCAGGTGGATCGCCAATGCCACGGCAAGGCGATATCACCGGCGGTGTCGATCAACAGGCGGAATGACGTTTCGGCAATCGTCCACGGATGGGTTGCGGTGCAACACGCCAGATATCGACCCTCATTGAGGTAATGTTCGATCAGGCGAGGTTCATTGGGATCGAGGCCGCAGCGAATCTGACGACTCATCCAGCGCCAGCTTTCCAGATACGGATCCTCATGCAGGACAGAACTCATGATCCACACTCATTCGGTAATGATATTTATTATTAAATGATATTGAGAATCAAAGCAACGCTGACACAGTAATCCGTTTTCGAGAAGGCATAAAAAAAGCGCGCTATCGACGAGATAGCACGCTTTTTTTGTAACGCGTAGATCAGCTGCCGGCGACAGTCATCCGCTCGATCAATACCGAGCCTGTGCGGATATTACTGCGCAGTTCCAAGTCATTACCCACCGCAACAATCTGCTTGAACATATCGCGCATATTGCCAGCAATGGTCACTTCCTGGACGGCGAACTGGATCTCGCCGTTTTCCACCCAGAAGCCCGCCGCGCCACGGGAATAATCCCCGGTGACCATATTCAGGCCGTGGCCCATCAACTCGGTCACCAGCAGGCCACGTCCCATCCGCCGCAACAGCGCCGCCTGGTCTTCGTCGCCATGGGTCACGAACAGGTTATGCACGCCGCCCGAATTGGCCGTGCTTGGCAGGCCGAGCTTGCGGCCTGAGTAGGTGCCCAACACGTAGGAAACCAGCTCACCGTTTTCGACGAACGGCTTGGCATACGTGGCCAGGCCATCGCCATCGAACGCCGAGCTGCCCATGGCGCGCATCAAGTGTGGGCGCTCATCGATGGTCAGCCACTCGGGAAACAGCTTCTGGCCGATTGCACCTTCCAGGAACGACGACTTGCGGTACAGATTGCCGCCGGAGATCGCCCCCAGAAAACTGCCAAACAAACCGCCCGCCAACTCCGCCGAAAACAGCACCGGTACTTCGCAGGTAGGCACCGGGCGTGCACCCAGGCGGCTCGCGGCACGCTGTGCAGCGCGCTGGCCAATGCTGACCGGGTCGGCAAGCAATTCACCCTGGCGGCTCACGTCATACCAGTAATCACGCTGCATCTGGCCATTGGCCTCGGCAATCATCACGCAGCTGAGGCTGTGGCGAGTGGACGCATATCCGCCGATAAACCCGTGGCTGTTGCCGTATACGCGACAACCCTGGTGCGTGTTCAATGTGGTGCCATCGGCGTTCTTGATGCGGGCATCAGCGTCGAACGCGGCGGCTTCACAGGTCAGAGCCAGCTCAATAGCCTGCTCAGGCGTGATGTCCCAGGCGTGGAACAGATCGAAGTCCTTCAAGTCCTTGGCCATCAGCGCTTTGTCTGCCAGACCTGAGCTCTCATCTTCAGAGGTGTGCTTGGCAATCGCCAACGCGGCTGCAACCGTCTCGCGGATCGCTTCCGGGCCACTGGCAGAGGTACTGGCCGAGCCTTTGCGCTGCCCCGAGTACAAGGTGATACCAAAGCCTTGGTCGCGGTTGAATTCGACGGTTTCCACTTCCCGCTGACGCACCGACGTCGACAACCCTTGCTCCAGCGACACCGCGACTTCACAGGCGCTGGCCCCCTGGCGCTTGGCCTCGGCAAGGATCTGCTCGACTTGTTCCTGAAGTGCCGGTAACGCTTGCGGACCGACGCTTTGGGCTGCACTCATGGTTTTCTCCACTCAAATTCTGCTTTCGGTTAAGGCCATCGAGCGACCGGGCCGGACAAGCGGCCCCCGACTGGTTATCATGGCGGCGTTTCTTTGCGGACTGCCACCATGGTTGATTCTTACGACGACTCCCTCGATGGGGAGAAAAGCAAAACCCAGGTCAAACGTGAGCTGCATGCTCTGGTTGACCTTGGCGAGCGCCTTACAACGCTCAAGAAAGACTTGATTGCAAAACTGCCATTGACCGACGAAATGCGCCGGGCGCTTGCAGACGCACCCAAGCACACCGCGAATATCGCGCGTAAACGGCACATCATGTTTATCGGCAAGCTCATGCGCGATCAGGACACTGACGCCATTCTGGCCTTGCTCGATCAAACCGATGCCTCCACTCGCCAGTACAACGAACGTTTCCATAACCTGGAACGTTGGCGTGACCGCCTGATCTCGGGCGATGACGCCGTGCTGGAGAAATTCGTGTTGGACTACCCGGATGCGGACCGCCAGCAACTGCGCTCCCTGATCCGTCAAGCCCAGCACGAGCAGGCGCATAACAAGGCGCCAGCCACCAGCCGTAAAATCTTCAAATACATCCGTGAGCTGGACGAGACTCAACGCGGACTGCGTTGATGCCCTTCCCCGGGTGGCGATCTTCGCCACCCGAAGCTCCACCCCTTACGACCCCGTGCCACCCACGGTGATCGCATCAATTTTCAGCGTTGGCTGGCCCACACCGACCGGCACCGACTGACCATCTTTCCCGCACATACCCACGCCGCTGTCCAGCGCCAGGTCGTTGCCGACCATCGATACCTTGCTCATGGCTTCCGGCCCGTTACCAATCAATGTCGCCCCTTTGACCGGCGCGGTAATCTTGCCGTCTTCGATCAGGTACGCCTCGCTGGTGGAGAACACGAACTTGCCGCTGGTGATATCCACCTGGCCGCCGCCGAGGTTGGCGCAGTAGATACCGCGTTTTACCGAGGCGATGATTTCCGCCGGGTCGCTTTCGCCACCGAGCATGTAGGTGTTGGTCATGCGCGGCATCGGCAGGTGCGCGTAGGACTCACGGCGACCGTTACCGGTGCGCGCCACACCCATCAGGCGGGCATTGAGCTTGTCCTGCATGTAGCCCTTGAGCACACCGTTTTCAATCAAGGTGGTGCATTCAGTAGGTGTGCCTTCGTCATCGACGCTCAACGAGCCACGACGACCGGCCAAAGTGCCGTCATCGACAATGGTGCAGAGCTTGGACGCAACCATCTCGCCCATGCGCCCGCTGTAGGCAGAACTGCCCTTGCGGTTGAAGTCACCTTCCAGGCCGTGGCCCACGGCTTCGTGGAGCAACACCCCGGACCAGCCCGAACCCAGTACCACCGGAAGCGTACCCGCCGGGGCCGGAATGGCTTCCAGGTTCACCAGCGCCTGGCGCAGTGCTTCGCGGGCATAGCCCATCGCACGGTCTTCGGTGAGGAAATAACGGTAGTCCGTTCGCCCGCCGCCGCCATGCCCGCCGCGTTCGCGGCGACCGTTCTGCTCGACGATCACGCTGACGTTGAAGCGCACCAACGGCCGCACATCCGCCGCCAGGCCGCCGTCAGTGGACGCGACAAGGATTCGCTCCCACACACCGGCCATGCTCACGGTGACCTGTTGGATACGTGGGTCCAGGGCACGGGTGGCTGCGTCGATACGCTTGAGCAGATCGACTTTTTCCGCCCGGCTGATCACCTCAAGTGGGTTATCCGGCGCGTATAACTGGGCCACGTCCTGGGTGCTGAACGCCTGCACCGTGCCATTCTGGCCGGCGCGGGAGATCGAACGCGCCGCACGGGCGGCGAGGCCAAGCGCCTCCAGGGTGATTGCATTGCTGTAGGCAAAACCGGTCTTTTCACCGGATTGCGCCCGCACGCCGACACCCTGGTCGAGGTTGAAACTGCCTTCCTTGACGATGCCGTCTTCGAGGGCCCAGGACTCGGAAATCTGTCCCTGGAAATACAGGTCGGCGGCGTCAATGCCAGGCCCGGCGAGATCGCCCAGCACGGTTTGCAAGCTTTCGATGGTCACGCCACCGGGTGCCAGGAGGTGTTCACTGACTGAGGACAACAACTCGCTCATAGGTTTGGCCTTAAATTCATCGTTCTGAGGCAGGTCGCTGTGCGCCCTGCGAGAAAAAGCGCCGGTGGTTGACCACCGGCATGCGCGCCCGTATCGACGCCTGTTCACTGCTATCGCGCTCGGCCAGCAACACCGCTTCGCCTTGATCCTGTTGTGTCAGCACACGCCCCCACGGGTCGACAATCGCGGCATGACCATGGGTTTCCCTTGGCCCCGGATGCACACCGCCTTGGGCGGCCGCCAGCACATAGCACTGGGTTTCAATGGCTCGCGCACGTATCAGCACATCCCAGTGCGCAGCACCGGTCACTGCGGTAAAGGCCGAGGGTGCGGTAATCAATTCAGCTCCCGCCGCACGCAGCTCGCTGTACAGCTCGGGAAAGCGCAGGTCGTAACACACCGTCAGGCCCAAACGGCCGACCGGTGTGTCCGCCACGACCACATTGCTCCCGAAAGCATAGTCGTCGGACTCCCGATAGCGACCCCGGGCATCCGCCACATCCACATCAAATAAATGCAGCTTGTCGTAACGGGCGACGATTTCGCCGCGATCGTCGATCAGCAGTGAGCAGGCATTGGATTTGGCGTGGGGTTGACCGTCAGGCGGCAACGGCAATGTGCCAGCCACTATCCATAAGGTGAGGTCGCGGGCGGCCTGTTTCAACCATGGCAGGATCGGACCTTCGCCCAGAACCTCGGCGCGACCGATGTCCGCCACGTCGCGGCGACCCATGGCGGCAAAGTTTTCCGGCAGCACCGCCAGCTTGGCCCCGCCCTCGGCGGCTTGTTCCAACAAGCGCCGAGCCTGGGCCAGATTGGCCAGCACGTCGCTCTGGCTGACCATTTGAATTACCGCGAAGGACATGGGCCGACACTCCGTATGGACATTCACCAAAAAAAAGAGAGCCCCATGCTACTCCGCAGGCTCTCAGTTTGGTTTTTCAAATGGCTTGTCGAAGGTGATTTTTGGATCCTTCCACGGCCCTTCCACCTTGTATTGGACGCTGGCAAAACGCGAGACACGGTCACCGATCAGCTTGTCGATCAGGAACAACGCCCCGCCAATGGCGGGCGCGCCGACGATCAGCGCTGCGATCGGCAGGTTGTTGGTCACCGGCAATGTCACCAACAGCTTGGCATCGACGCGATCAGCCACCAGGTCCAAAGTACCGTTGAGTTCCAGGTTGCTCGACGGCCCGGTCAGCGTGATCGGCTCACGAGTGACGAACACACCATCGCTCGCTGCCAGCAGGCCTTTGACCCGGTCGTAACTCAACCCCTTGCCGAGCAGATCGGAGAAATCCAACCGCAGGCGGCGCCCGATGGAGTTGAAGTTGAGCAGGCCGAACACGCGCAGCGCCCGGGCACCCCCTTCCACTTCAACAAACTGGCCTTTGCGAAACGCTGCATCCAGGCTACCGGAAAAGCGCTTCGGCCCGACCCAAGCCGGCGAACCCGGCCAACGTCCGTCCACATCCAGATGGAAGTCTTCGCTGGTGACCGTGGGCGCATATCCCCAGCCCTTGAGCACATCGGCGATGTTCTTGCCGTCCAGACGGCCTTTGTACCAACTGCTGCTGGTCCCCGCAGCGCCTTCCCATCCGCCGGCGCCCTTGAGCTGCATGCCCTTCAGGCCCAGGTCCAGATCGCTGAAAGCCAGGCCTTTGGTGGTTGGACGGATTTTCAGCGACCATGCACCCACCAGATCGGGCCCCTGGAACAGTTGCGCAATGGCGATATCCAGCGCCGGAATGTCTTTTGGATCAACGCTGGCCAACGGGTCCGGCGCGTTTTCATCAGCCTGCACCGTCGGGTCCACCGCGGGTAATTTTACGTATTGCAGGTTGACTGCAATCGGCGCGCCCTTGGCATCCGGCAAGCTGACGCTGCCCTTGGCCTGCTGGCTGTCGAACTGCATGCCCCAGGCGGCGGGTTTTCGGTCCAACTGCAGACTGACCTGATCGAACTGAGTGCCCAAACCGGTGAGTTTGCCTATCTTGAAGTCGGCACCGCTGAGCAGTTGCTTTGCACTGCCACCCGGGTCGTTGCCGGCATACCGGTTGACCAGTTTTTTCCATGGGTCGATGTCCAGCTCCGAGAGCACCCCACGAATACGCAAGCCCTTGGCGGCGGGCAGCACGGCGTCGCCATCGCCGAGGAACAACTCGCCACGGCCATCATTGAATTTGTCCGGCGGCGCGGCAAAGGTGAAATTGGCCAGCTCGCCGTAATCAAACCAGTAGCGGCGCTCGGCGCCCTGCAAGGTCATGCGGAACACGCTGTCACGCCCCTGGCTGGCTGGCATGCCGAACGGCGCCGGCAGGTCCACTGCAACGCCCTTGAGGTTGGAGCTGACCATTAGTTGGCTGTCGGCACCGTCCAGGTTGAGTTGCAACTGGTACGGGATATCGCCGGACACCGGCAACGGCTGGCTGATTTTCAACCAATCCGTCAACCGCTTGACCGTCACCTGCCCCCTGGCGGCGACACGGGTGCTGATATTGCCCGGTTTGCCGTCGGCAAAAATCTGCGCAGTGATCGGCCGATCAAACGCCTGGGCCGTGATTTTCTCGCCACTCAGGCCCTTGGCACTGTCGAAGCGGAAGTTGCCCTTGAGCTGGGTCAGGTCAAGGGTCGGCTCAGCCAGTTGCAGGCGCGCATTGTCGGTCTGGAAATCCACCACGATCTTGGGCTCGATGCCTTTGGCCAGCGGAACGTCCAAGTCCAATTTGCCTTGCAGGTCACCTTCGCCTTTCCAGCCCGCGAAGGTGGAACCAGTGCCAATCGGCGCTTCCTGGAGAATCTTCAGCCCATCACCCAAGCCGCCGGCAAAACCACCCGTGAGCAGCAGATGGCTTTCCTTGCCGGACGGTGCGTGGGGAATATTGACGTAGATGTCATTGACTTTGGTATCCAGCAACTGACCCTTGCTGGCCAGGATGCGCACGCCGGTCTCTTCGACAAACACCTCACCCTTGACCTTGCTCACATGGGGCCAGCCTGGCTGGAACGCCAATTCGGCGTCATGCACCTTGAAGAACAGGCTGATGTTGCGCGCAGCCGGCAACGCGTCGTGGTTCAGCGAACCCTGGTACTGGAAGAAACCTTGATCCACCGCGCCCTTGAGAATCGCCGTGCGCAACCACTCATCCAGGGCTGGGCTCAACACCGCTGGCAGGTACTTGGCAGTGAAACGCCCATCGCCGTCGACCATGCCAACCCGCAGGTCCATATAGTCTTCCTGGCTGTGGTCGAAATGCAGGCGGATCAGGAAGTCCGCAGCGATCTTGCCCTCTTCTCCCAGCACCTTGATGTACGGGGCGATCAGGGTGAAGCCTTCTTTGTCCAGCTTCCAGGTCAGGCGCGCATTGGCCTGAAGGTACTGCCAGGGCTTGGCGAAGATTGGATCGAGGTGCAGGGAAAAATCCTTGCTGTCCATGCGCAACTCGCCACCGCCAAGGTCCCCGCTGATGCTGCCGGACACGTTTCGCGCCGCCGGTGCGCCGAAATAGGCGTCGAAGCCGACCCGCTCAAGGTTGGCGGCAAAACTGACTTTTTGATCGGTGGTGTCCTCAGGGCGAAAATCCACCAGCACATTACGTAGCAGGCCGGTGGCCTTCAGATGTTCGAGGGTCTTGGCGAAACCTTCGGGCAGCGGCGCCAGGGCGTTGAGCAACGGCGTGATCGGGGTCAGGTCGAGGCGGTCCGCCTGCAGCTTCCAGACTTCCTGCGCCTTGTCGGTGGCCAGGGTCTGCTGCAATTGCAGGCGCGACTCCCAACGGGTTTCGCCCAGGCTCATCGCCAGCGAATCAAACAGCACCTTAAGGCCGGTATCACTGCGTTGCAGGTAAGCCGTGAGGGCAAGGTTTTCGATGTGCACCGGCTTGCGCTCGGCGTAGCGGCCCTTCAGCTGTGGCGAGTTGAGACGTACCACCGCATTTTGCACAGTGCCTTTGCTCCAGTTCAGCCAGAACTCACCGCCGGCCTTGAACTGCGAAAGTGTCCACTGCTGGGTCAGCCTGGCCGGGATCCACTTGGCCCAGTCGCTCTGCGGCAGGCTGAGGTAGGCCTGAATCTCAGCGTCCTTCCATTGACTGGCACGAATGCGGCTGCGCAGGCTGAGCGCCAGGGGCTGGCCGTCCGGCAAGGTCAGGCGTGCGTCCAGGCGTTGACGGGTGATGCCGGTGTGCAAGCTCAGGCCCACGTAGGTCAATGTGACCGGTGCCTGATCGAACGGTTGCAAGGTGACCTGGCTGTCGAGCAAGGACACGCGCTTGACCATCTGCATGCGCTTGAGTAACTGCTGCGGATCCAGCGGCTGATCGTCCTGCACCGGCAGGCCCTGAAGCACCCAATGGCCGTCCTTGTCTTCCTTGGCGCTCAGTTGCAGGCCACTGACCTGCAGGTGCGAAAGACGCACCTCACGCGCCATCAGGCTGTCCCAGATAGCCGGCACCACCTCGACCTGATCCAGGCGCAAGGCACTGCTGCCCTCGCCGACCATCACATCATGGGCCAGCAGCACCGGTGCGAAACCGCTCCAGCGCCCTTCAAGGCTGCCGATGTGCAGTGGCATGCCCACCGCCGCCTGGGCCTTGGCTTCGACTTCGGCGCGGTATTCAGCCACCAGCGGGGTCAATTCACGACCCAGGCTCACATACACCGCAGCCAATACCAGCAGCAAGGCACAGAGGCCCAGGCCCCAACGGGTCAAAGCGGCAAAAAAGCGTATCAGACGCTCCATGTCAGGCGACCCTCAAGGCAGTAGGCGGACGGCAGATCAAGGTCTGCCCGTCTCGAAGAAAGAAAGCGAATGGGGATCAGAGCAGCACCACGTCGTATTGTTCCTGGGAATACATGGTTTCAACCTGGAAACGGATCGTGCGGCCGATAAACCCCTCCAGCTCGGCAACGTTACCGGACTCTTCGTCCAGCAGGCGATCGACCACTTTCTGGTTGGCGAGGACTCTATAACCTTCAGCCTGATAAGCCCGTGCCTCCCGTAAGATTTCCCGGAAAATCTCGTAGCAAACCGTTTCGGGGGTCTTCAACTTACCGCGACCCTGGCAACTGCTGCACGGCTCGCACAGCACCTGCTCCAGGCTTTCGCGGGTGCGCTTGCGGGTCATCTGCACCAGGCCCAGCTCGGTTATACCGATGATGTTGGTCTTGGCGTGATCGCGCTCCAGTTGTTTTTCCAGGGTGCGCAGCACCTGGCGCTGGTGATCTTCGTCTTCCATATCGATGAAGTCGATGATGATGATGCCGCCCAGGTTGCGCAGGCGCAGTTGGCGCGCAATCGCGGTGGCCGCTTCGAGGTTGGTCTTGAAGATTGTCTCTTCGAGGTTGCGATGACCAACGAAAGCGCCCGTGTTGACGTCGATGGTGGTCATGGCTTCCGCCGGGTCTACCACCAGATAGCCGCCGGACTTGAGCGGCACCTTGCGTTCCAGGGCTTTCTGGATTTCGTCTTCGACGCCATACAGGTCGAAGATCGGCCGCTCGCCGGGGTAGTGTTCCAGGCGGTCGGCAATTTCCGGCATCAGCTCGGCCACAAATTGCGTGGTTCGCTGGAAGGTTTCCCGCGAGTCGATGCGGATTTTCTCGATCTTGGGGCTGACCAGATCGCGCAATGTGCGCAGGGCCAGGCCCAGGTCCTCATAGATGACACTTGGCGCGCCGATGGTCTTGATCTGCGCGCCGATCTGGTCCCACAGGCGCCGCAGGTAACGGATGTCCATCAGGATTTCATCAGCACCCGCGCCTTCAGCGGCAGTACGCAGGATGAAACCGCCGGCCTCCTTGATGCCTTCGGCGGCCACGCAGTCGCTGACCACCTTTTTCAGACGTTCGCGTTCCGCTTCATCTTCGATTTTCAGGGAAATGCCGACGTGGGCGGTACGCGGCATATACACCAGGTAACGCGACGGAATCGACAACTGGGTGGTCAGGCGTGCGCCTTTGGAACCGATGGGGTCCTTGGTGACTTGCACCACCAGGCTCTGCCCTTCATGCACCAGGGCGCTGATGCTTTCTACCGTCGGCCCTTCGCGCAGGGAAATTTCCGAAGCATGGATAAACGCAGCGCGGTCCAGGCCGATGTCGACGAATGCCGCCTGCATCCCCGGCAATACCCGCACGACTTTGCCTTTATAGATATTGCCCACGATCCCGCGCTTTTGGGTGCGCTCGACGTGCACTTCTTGCAGAACACCGTTCTCTACCACCGCCACGCGCGATTCCATCGGCGTGATATTGATCAGAATCTCTTCACTCATGGCTGGGTCTCGTTCAGGCGTTTTCACAATAGTGGCCGGTCGCTTAAGGCTGGGCGCTGGTGCAAGGCGTTTAGCGCACGGTAAGGTTTTGCCAACAGGGTATGCCGAATCGGGCAAGCAGTTGCGCGGTTTCGCACACCGGCAGCCCTACAACGGCGGAATAGCTGCCATTGAGACCGGCGACAAACACCGAGCCAAGCCCTTGAATAGCATAGCCGCCCGCCTTGTCCCGGGGTTCGCCGCTGTGCCAGTAGGTTGTCGCTTCTTCGACAGAAATCGCGCGAAAACGTACACGACTGCTTACACATTGGGTTTCACAGCGCTGGCCGTCGGTAAGGGCAATAGCGGTGAGCACTTCATGCTCACGTTTCGCCAAGGCCATCAACATCGCCAGGGCATCGGCCTGGTCAACCGGCTTGCCGAGGATCTGACCGTCCACGATCACTGCCGTGTCAGCGCCCAACACACAAGCGCCCGGCGAATGCTCAAGCGCAGAAAATCCCGCCGCCGCCTTGCCGCGCGCAAGACGCTCGACGTAGGCAACAGCCGATTCATTGGTAAGAGGAGTTTCATCGATAGCCGCGCTGACCACGGTAAAGGGCACACCGATCTGGGTCAGCAGTTCACGCCGTCTTGGGGAGCCCGAGGCCAGATAAAGCGAATTCATTGCAGTCTCTCCCTGTGGGGTTCGATAACCAGGCAGAGCCTCGCAATCCATTCAATTGATTTTATAGCGCCGACTCAACCCACGCAGACCGAAGCTGATCCAGGGCCACAAGAGCGCACTGACCAGGGCTGGTAATACCAGCGCCAGGGTTGGCTGACGGTTACCGGTCAAGGCGCTGAGCCACAGTTGCACCAACTGCGCCAGGCCGAAGATTACCAGGATCACCAGGCACTGCTGCCACATCGGGAACATGCGCAAACGCTGCTGCAACGACAGCACCAGGAAGGTGATCAGGGTCAGGATCAACGCGTTCTGGCCCAGCAAGGTGCCATACAGCACATCTTCCGCCAACCCCAGGAACATGGCCGTGACCATACCCACTTTATGCGGCAGGTTCAGCGACCAGAAGGCCAGCAGCAAGGCCAGCCAGAGCGGTCGCAGGATTTCCATGAATTGGGGCAGCGGGGAAACGCTGAGCAGCAGTCCGACAGCGAATGTCAGCCAGACGATCCAGCCATTGCTCGAATGAGTACCGGCCATTATTCCTCCCTCTGCCGCGTGGTGGCCGGGGCTGCGGCCGCAGGCCTCACAGCAGGCGTCGTGGTGGCGGGTGGTTTCGCCGCTGTCGGCTTCACCGGCGTTGCACTATGGGCCGCTGGTTTGGCCGGAGTGACCACCGGAGCAACAGGAGTCGCTACTGCGGGCTTGGGTACGGTCGCAGGAATCACCGGCGCAGTGCCGTTCTTCTTGTCTTCCGCTTCCTGAGCCTGGGCGGCGTCGTTGGCACGCTCTTCCGGCGTGCGGTTGTCGCTGAACACCAGCAGTAGATAGCGGCTGCGGTTCAGGGCGGCAGTGGGCACGGCGCGCACAATGGCGAAAGGCTGGCCGGAATCGTGGATCACTTCCTTGACCGTCGCCACCGGGTAACCCGCCGGGAACCGCTGACCCAGGCCGGAGCTGACCAGCAGGTCACCTTCCTTGATGTCGGCCGTGTCGGCGACGTGACGCAATTCCAGGCGCTCAGGGTTGCCGGTGCCGCTGGCAATCGCACGCAAGCCGTTACGGTTGACCTGCACCGGAATGCTGTGGGTCGTGTCCGTCAGCAGCAGCACCCGCGAGGTGTAGGGCATCAGCTCGACTACCTGCCCCATCAGGCCACGGGCATCCAGTACCGGCTGACCGAGGACCACACCGTCGCGCTCACCCTTGTTGATGATGATGCGGTGGGTAAAGGGATTCGGGTCCATGCCGATCAACTCGGCCACTTCGACCTTTTCGTTGACCAGTGCCGAAGAGTTGAGCAGCTCGCGCAGCCGAACGTTCTGCTCGGTGAGGGCCGCGAGCTTTTGCATGCGCCCCTGCAACAGCAGGTTTTCGGTCTTGAGTTTTTCGTTTTCGGCGACGAGTTCGGTGCGGCTGCCGAATTGGCTGGCCACCCCCTGGTAGAGCCGTTGCGGCAGATCGGTGACCCAGTATGTCTGCATCAACACCAGCGACATCTGGCTACGCACCGGCTTGAGCAGTGAGAAGCGGGCGTCGACCACCATCAACGCGACCGAAAGCACGACCAGCACCAGTAAGCGCACGCCCAATGAGGGGCCTTTGGCGAAAAGCGGTTTAATAAGCCGCTCCTCCCAGGCAAATGTTCTCTTTATTCATACGGCATCTAACCGGCCTGGATGCAGATTGAAGAAGATAAACGCCAACAGGCAGCACTGCAAAGTGCTGCCTGCGGGCGAAACATGGAGTAACCAACGATCTTATTCGCTGGAAAGCAGGTCCATGGTGTGTTTATCCATCATTTCCAGTGCACGACCACCGCCACGCGCAACGCAGGTCAGCGGGTCTTCGGCGACGATCACCGGCAGGCCGGTTTCCTGGGCCAGCAACTTGTCGAGGTCGCGCAGCAAGGCGCCACCACCGGTCAGTACCAGGCCACGCTCGGCGATATCGGAAGCCAGCTCCGGCGGCGATTGCTCCAGGGCGCTCTTCACAGCCTGAACGATGGTGGCCAGGGACTCTTGCAGAGCCTCCAGCACTTCATTGGAGTTCAGGGTGAAGGCACGTGGAACGCCTTCGGCCAGGTTGCGACCGCGAACATCGACTTCGCGCACTTCGCCGCCTGGGTAAGCGGTACCGATTTCCTGCTTGATGCGTTCGGCGGTGGATTCGCCGATCAGGCTGCCGTAGTTACGACGCACATACGTGATGATCGCTTCGTCGAAGCGGTCGCCGCCCACGCGCACGGATTCTGCGTACACCACACCGTTCAGGGAAATCAGGGCGATCTCGGTAGTACCACCACCGATATCCACCACCATCGAACCGCGGGCTTCTTCAACCGGCAGGCCGGCACCGATCGCAGCAGCCATTGGCTCTTCGATCAGGAACACTTCACGGGCACCGGCGCCAAGGGCCGATTCACGGATGGCACGACGCTCAACCTGGGTGGACTTGCATGGAACGCAGATCAGCACACGAGGGCTGGGCTGCAGGAAACTGTTTTCGTGAACCTTGTTGATGAAGTACTGCAGCATCTTCTCGCAGACACTGAAGTCGGCAATCACGCCGTCCTTCATCGGACGAATGGCGGCAATATTGCCTGGTGTACGGCCGAGCATGCGCTTGGCCTCGGTGCCGACGGCAACGACACTTTTCTGATTACCATGGGTCCGAATGGCCACAACCGATGGCTCATTCAGAACGATACCGCGCTCGCGCACGTAAATAAGGGTGTTGGCAGTGCCCAGGTCAATGGAAAGATCGCTGGAAAACATGCCACGCAGTTTCTTGAACATGGGGAAAGGACCCTAGGCAACGCGTGGGTAAAAAAGTGCGGCAAACTCTAACAACGACAGGGATTTTGGGCAAGGCGCCAATGTGCTAAATTGGCCGACTTTCTGTGCACCAACCCCCACAATCGCGGCCATATGACCGTAGAAATGCGGTAGTGTTCCGACAATCTAACACACGGACAGCCTCCGTTCTGTTTTCCACTGGAGATTCCCATGGCGCTTGAACGCTCCGACGTGGAAAAAATCGCGCATCTGGCCTCGCTTGGCCTCAATGACGCCGATCTTCCACAGACCACCGCAGCCCTGAACAGCATTCTCGGGCTGGTTGACCAAATGCAGGCCGTGAACACCGACGGCATCGAGCCCCTGGCTCACCCGCTGGAAGCCAGCCAGCGCCTGCGCGCAGACGTCGTGACCGAGCGCAATAATCGCGAGGCCTACCAGTCCATCGCACCAGCGGTCGAAAACGGCCTGTACCTGGTTCCGAAAGTCATCGACTAAAGGGAAAGAGCCTTTCATGCATCACATGACTCTGGCCGAGATCGCCCGCGGTCTCGCCGACAAAACGTTTTCCTCCGAAGAGCTGACCAAGACCCTGCTGGCGCGTATTACTGCGCTGGATCCCAAGGTCAACAGCTTCATCAGCCTCACCGAAGAACTGGCCCTGAGCCAGGCCAAGGCCGCCGACGTACGTCGCGCCAACGGTGAAAACGGCGCACTGCTGGGCGCTCCAATCGCCCACAAAGACCTGTTCTGCACCCTGGGCATACGCACCAGCTGCGGCTCGAAGATGCTCGACAACTTTAAAGCGCCCTACGACGCCACCGTGGTGTCCAAGCTGGCTGCCGCCGGGGCCGTGACCCTGGGCAAGACCAACATGGACGAATTCGCCATGGGTTCGGCCAACGAGTCGAGCTACTACGGCGCGGTAAAAAACCCGTGGAACCTGGAACACGTGCCAGGCGGTTCGTCCGGCGGTTCGGCTGCTGCCGTCGCCGCGCGCTTCCTGCCGGCCGCCACGGCCACCGACACCGGCGGCTCCATTCGCCAACCGGCTGCCTTCACCAACCTCACCGGGTTGAAGCCGACCTACGGTCGCGTTTCCCGCTGGGGCATGATCGCCTACGCATCCAGCCTCGATCAGGGCGGCCCGCTGGCCCGCACCGCTGAAGACTGCGCAATATTGTTACAAGGCATGGCTGGCTTTGATCCACAGGACTCAACCAGCATCGATGAGCCCGTGCCGGACTACAGCGCCAGCCTGAACACCTCGCTCAAAGGCCTGCGCATCGGCGTGCCGAAGGAATACTTCAGCGCCGGTCTCGACCCGCGCATCGCCGAGTTGGTGCACAACAGCATCAAGACGCTGGAAGGCCTGGGCGCCGTGATCAAGGAAATCAGCCTGCCGAACAACCAGCACGCGATTCCTGCCTACTACGTGATCGCGCCGGCAGAAGCCTCCTCCAACCTGTCGCGTTTCGACGGCGTGCGTTTTGGCTACCGCTGCGAAAACCCGAAAGACCTCACCGACCTCTACAAACGCTCCCGTGGCGAAGGCTTCGGTGCCGAAGTACAACGCCGGATCATGGTCGGTGCCTACGCCTTGTCGGCGGGTTATTACGACGCGTACTACCTCAAGGCGCAAAAGATCCGTCGCCTGATCAAGAACGACTTCATGGCGGCCTTTGAAGAAGTCGACGTGATCCTCGGTCCAACCACGCCGAACCCGGCCTGGAAGATCGGCGCCAAGACCGGCGACCCGATTGCCGAGTACCTGGAAGACCTCTACACCATCACCGCCAACCTCGCGGGCTTGCCGGGCTTGTCCATGCCGGCCGGTTTCGTCGATGGCCTGCCGGTGGGCGTGCAATTGCTCGCACCGTATTTCCAGGAAGGCCGCCTGCTCAATGTGGCGCACCAGTACCAGTTGAACACCGACTGGCACACTCGCACCCCTACCGGCTTCTGAGGAGAACACTATGCAATGGGAAGTTGTGATCGGGCTGGAGATTCATACCCAGCTCGCCACCCAATCGAAGATTTTCTCCGGTAGCGCCACCACGTTCGGCTCCGAGCCCAACACCCAGGCCAGCCTGGTCGACCTGGGCATGCCCGGCGTTTTGCCGGTGCTGAACCAGGAAGCGGTGCGCATGGCGGTGATGTTCGGCCTGGCGATTGACGCCGAGATCGGCCAGCACAACGTGTTTGCGCGCAAGAACTACTTCTACCCGGACCTGCCCAAGGGCTACCAGATCAGCCAGATGGAATTGCCGATCGTTGGCAAGGGCTACCTGGACATCCCGCTGGAAGACGGCACCATCAAACGTGTCGGCGTCACCCGCGCCCACCTGGAAGAAGACGCCGGCAAAAGCCTGCATGAAGAGTTCAACGGTGCCACCGGCATCGACCTGAACCGCGCCGGCACGCCGCTGCTGGAGATCGTGTCCGAGCCGGACATGCGCAGTGCCAAGGAAGCCGTGGCCTACGTCAAGACCATCCACGCACTGGTGCGCTACCTGGGCATCTGCGACGGCAACATGGCCGAAGGCTCGCTGCGTTGCGACTGCAACGTGTCGGTGCGGCCAAAAGGCCAGGCCGAGTACGGTACCCGCTGCGAGATCAAGAACGTCAACTCGTTCCGTTTCATCGAGAAGGCGATCAACACCGAAGTGCGTCGCCAGATCGAACTGATCGAAGACGGCGGCAAGGTGATCCAGCAGACCCGCCTCTACGACCCGAACAAAGACGAAACCCGCGCCATGCGCAGCAAGGAGGAAGCCAACGACTACCGTTACTTCCCCGACCCGGACCTGTTGCCGGTGGTCATCGAGGACTCGTTCCTGGATGACATCCGCGCCACCCTGCCGGAATTGCCGCCGCAAAAACGCGAGCGCTTCCAAGAGCAGTTCGGCCTATCGGTCTACGACGCCAGCGTATTGGCATCCAGCCGCGAGCAAGCCGACTACTTCGAAAAAGTCGTGAGCATTGCCGGCGACGCCAAGCTGGCGGCCAACTGGGTCATGGTTGAACTGGGCAGCCTGCTGAACAAGCAGGGCCTGGAAATCGACGAAGCCCCAGTGACCGCCGAACAGCTGGGCGGCATGCTGCTGCGCATCAAGGACAACACCATCTCCGGCAAGATTGCGAAGACTGTGTTTGAAGCGATGGCCGCGGGCGAAGGCAATGCTGACGAGATCATCGAGAAACGCGGTCTCAAGCAGGTCACCGACAGCGGCGCCATCTCGGCGGTACTGGATGAGATGCTGGCGGCCAACGCCGAGCAGGTCGAACAATACCGCGCGGCAGACGAAGCCAAGCGCGGCAAAATGTTCGGCTTCTTTGTCGGCCAGGCCATGAAAGCCTCCAAAGGCAAGGCCAACCCCCAACAGGTGAACGAACTGCTGAAAAGCAAGCTCGAAGGCTGACAGCGGTGAAGGGGCCAAGCCAGATTTCATGCTCGGCTCGGACCTCCTGTGGGAGGGGGCAAGCCCCCTCCCACATTTGATAATGGGGATACCTTGAATGACCCGTTTACTTGGCCTTTTAGCCCTGTTCTCCCTGTTGACCGGTTGCGCCAGCGGCCTCATCAATCCCAACGGCTACGACGAAACCGGCACCGCTTCCTATTACGGCGCCCGGCACCATGGCAAGAAAACCGCCAGCGGTGAACCTTTCAACCAGAACGCCCTGACCGCCGCCCACCGGCAACTGCCGTTCGGCACCCGAGTCAAGGTCACCAATCTCGACAACGACAACTCCGTCGTGGTCCGCATCAATGATCGCGGCCCGCATACCCGTGGGCGCCTGATCGATCTTTCCCGCGAAGCCGCCGAGCAACTCGGCATGCTGCGCAGCGGTACTGCGCGGGTTCGCGTGCAGGCCATGAGCAACTAACCAGGAGGGCTCTGACCATTTTTGGATTATCCACCCTGTCGCCCTGGAGCCTGCTCGAACTGGTCAGCGGCCTTGTGCTGCTGATCGTCGGCGCCGAAATTTTGGTGCGCGCGGCGGTGCGCCTTGCGGCCAGTCTCAAGGTACGGCCATTGATCATCGGCCTGACCATCGTGGCCTTCGGCAGCAGCGCGCCACAGATGACCGTCAGCCTGCAGGCGACCCTGGCCGGCAATACCGATATCGCCGTGGGCAGCGTCATCGGCAGCAGCATCTTCAACATCCTGGTGACCCTCGGCCTGTCGGCGCTGATCATCCCTTTGCGGGTCTCGCGCCAGTTGGTGCGCCTGGATATCCCGGTGATGATTCTCGCCGGCCTGTTGGTGTTTACCCTGGCGGCCAATGAAGAACTGACGCCGGTCGATGGCCTGCTACTGCTGATCGCCCTGATCGCCTATCTTGGCGTGCTGCACTACCAGACCCGCCACTCGCGTCGCCCGCGCACGCTGGACACGGTGGCCCGAGCGCCCTGGCTGAGCAGCGTATTGCTGATGCTCGGCGGCTTTCTGATCCTGGTGCTGGCCGGCCACCTGTTGCTCGGCGCGGCGGTGGACGTGGCCAGCGACCTGGGCCTGTCGGAACGCATCATTGGCCTGACGCTGATCGGCGTCGGCACCTCGCTGCCGTGCCTGGCCACTTCGCTGATTGCCGCCCTGCGCGGCGAGCGGGAAATTGCCGTGGGCAACGTGATCGGCAGCAACCTGTTCAACCTGCTGGGCGTGCTGGGGCTGACGGCACTGCTGGCGCCATCGCCGCTGTCGGTGTCGCCCAACGCCCTGGATTTCGACCTGCCGGTGATGCTCGGCGTGGTGGCGCTGTGCCTGCCGGTGTTCTATACCGGTTACCGCGTGACCCGCGCCGAAGGCCTGGTGTTACTGGGGTTGTACCTGGCGTATGGGCTGCATGTGATGGCGTTCACCACCGGCATGCCCCTGGCCACCAAACTCGAACAATTGATGCTGCATTACATCCTGCCAGCGCTGGTGGTGTTCCTGGTGCTCACCTCGCTGCGCGCCTGGCGCCGCCAACACAAGAGGGAATCGCAATGACCGATCAGAAAAAACCCGGGGTTGAGATGCGTCGCCAGGTCATGGGCGATGTATTCGTCGACCGCGCATTGGGCAATGCCACCGAGTTCAGCCAGCCGCTGCAGGATTTCGTCAATGAACATGCCTGGGGCAGTGTGTGGAACCGCGAAGGGTTGCCGCTGAAGACGCGCAGCCTGATCACCCTGGCGGCGCTGACTGCGCTCAAATGCCCACAAGAGCTGAAGGGGCACGTACGCGGTGCACTGAACAATGGCTGCACCGTGGAAGAGATTCGCGAAGCGTTGCTGCACTGTGCGGTGTACGCAGGGGTGCCGGCGGCGATCGATGCGTTTCGTGCTGCCCAGGAAGTGATCGATACCTACCAGAAAGAAGCTTAGATCCAGCCACCCGCCTGCAACACAAAAATACCGATATTCGTGGTCACCGCCGCCATCAAGGTGGTGATCACAATAATCGCCGCCGCCAGCTCGTGATTACCTTCGGCCGCCCTGGCCATCACGAAACTGGCGGCGGCCGTCGGCGCGCCGAAGTACAGGAACAGAATCCCCAATTCCGGCCCGCGAAAGCCCAGCAGCCAGGCGCCCAGGGTGGCGACCACCGGCAACCAGACCATCTTCATCAGGCTCGCGCTCAGCGCCATGTTGCCGCTTTTGCGCAACGCTGCCAGGGACAAGGTGCCGCCAATGCAGATCAAGGCCAGCGGCAAGGTGGTGTCCGCCAGGTATTGCATGGATTTTTCCAGCCAGCCAGGCAGGCCAATCTGAAAATACGCAAACGGCGCCGCCACGATCACGCTGATGATCAGCGGGTTGGCCACCACACTCTTGAAGATGCTCCAGGGGTCGGACTTGATCACCGGGCTGTACACCGCCAGCACAATGGTCGATAGGGTGTTGTAGAACAGGATCACCAGCGCCGCGAGGATTGCACCGAGAGAGATGCCGTAGTCGCCGTACATGCTGGCGGCCAAGGCCAGGCCGATCACCCCGTTATTGCCGCGAAACGCGCCTTGGGTATAGATGCCCCGGTCTTCGCGCTTGCAGCGAAAAATCGCCCAGCCCCAGGCCAACGCAAAGCTCGCCAGCGTGGCGACGGCGAAATAGATCAGCAGACCCGGCTTGAGCGCCGAGTGCAGGTCGGCATGCAGGATGCCCAGGAACAGCAGCGCCGGCATGGTGACGTTGAACACCAGGGACGAAGCCGTGTGGATAAAGTTGTCGTTGATCCAATTGATGCGCTTGAGCAGCACACCCAGAAACAGCATGGCGAATACCGGCGCGGTGATGGTGAGGGTGGTGAGGAAGATAGCCAGCATGCCGGGGAGAACCTTGGTGAGCGTCGTTAGGTGGCTAATGATAAGCCATACAAACGCGCAGTGCCCGATAGACCACTATCGGGGGCAAGCCCCTCCCACATTCGACCACATTTCAAATGTTAGAACTCGGTCAAGGTGGGAGAGGGCTTGCCCCCTGCCACATTCGACCACATTTCAAATGTTAGAACTCGGTCAAGGTGGGAGGGGGCTTGCCCCCGATGCAGGCGACTCGGTCTCAGGTAATCGGCGCCGGGTTGAACAACGTGATGTCATTGTGCAGCTTGTGATGCTCCGCCCAGGTCTGCTTCTTGCCGCTGGCCACGTCCAGGTAGAAGTGGAACAACTCCCAGCCCAACTCCTCGATGCTCGCCCGCCCAGTGGCAATGCGCCCAGCGTCGATATCGATGAGGTCCGGCCAACGCTGCGCCAATTCCGTACGGGTCGACACTTTCACCACTGGCGCCATCGCCAGCCCATAAGGCGTGCCACGGCCGGTGGTAAACACGTGCAGGTTCATCCCCGCCGCCAATTGCAGCGTACCGCAGACAAAATCACTGGCCGGCGTCGCGCAGAAGATCAGGCCCTTGCTCTTGAACCGCTCGCCAGGGCCCAGCACGCCGTTGATCGCGCTGCTGCCGGACTTGACGATCGAGCCCAAGGACTTCTCGACAATGTTCGACAACCCGCCCTTCTTGTTGCCCGGCGTGGTATTGGCGCTGCGATCTGCTTCGCCCTTGGCCAGGTAACGGTCGTACCAGTCCATTTCCCTGACCAGTTCCTCGGCCACTTCCTTCGTCTGCGCCCGAGATGTCAGCAAGTAGATGGCATCGCGTACTTCAGTGACTTCGGAAAACATCACCGTCGCCCCGGCTCGCAGCAACAAGTCCGAGGCGTAACCCAGCGCGGGGTTGGCGGTGATGCCGGAAAACGCATCACTGCCGCCGCACTGCATGCCCAGGATCAGTTCGGACGCCGGCACGGTTTCGCGGCGGCGCTGGTCGAGTTTCTTCAGGCGGATTTCGGCCAGTTCCATGATCTGCTCGATCATCTCGGTAAAGCCGTGGCTGGAATCCTGCAGCTTGTACAACCACGGCTCGCTCAGGTCGACCGAGCTGTCGTTGTCGTGCATCACCTGCCCGGCCTGCAATTTCTCGCAGCCCAGGCCGATCACCAAGGCTTCGCCCCCCAGGTTTGGGTTGCGCGCCAGGTTGCGCACGGTTCGGATCGGGATATAGGCATCCGTCGCGGTAATTGCCACGCCACAGCCGTAGCTGTGGGTCAGCGCCACCACGTCATCGACATTCGGGTACTTGGGCAGCAATTCGTCCTTGATGCGCTTGACCGCATGGTCCAGCACCCCGGTCACGCACTGCACCGTGGTGGTGATGCCAAGGATATTGCGCGTGCCCACGGTCCCGTCGGCGTTGCGATAACCCTCGAACGTAAACCCTTCCAGCGGCGCCTGGGTTTGCGGCACATCGGTGGACAACGGCAAGCTGTCCAGCGGCGGCGCGGTAGGCATGCGCAGTTGATCTTCCTGGACCCAACTGCCGCGTGGAATCGGCGCCAAGGCATAACCGATGGTCTGGCCGTAGCGAATAATCTGACCGCCTTCGGGGATATCTTCCAGGGTCACTTTATGGCTCTGGGGGATGAACTCCACGGTCACCAGGCCGTCCGGGAACTCGGTCCCGGCCGGTACGCCCTGGTCATTGACCACGATCACTACGTTGTCACGCTCGTGCAAACGAATCGAGCGCGGCGAGTCGGCATGTTCAATCAACTGCATCACGGTGCCTCTCAGGAATGCGCTTCGGTTAGGTTGGTCAACTCTGGCCCCTTGCTTGGCGGCTCTTTGAGTACTACACGCTTGATCGGGCCGACGATAACCAGGTAGCTGAACACCGCCACCAGCGCGTTGGCGCCGACGAACACCAGGGCCCATTTGAAGGAACCGGTGGTGCTGATGATGTAGCCGATCACGATGGGCGTGGTGATCGAAGCCAGGTTACCAAAGGTGTTGAACAAGCCGCCGCTGAGGCCGGCGATCTGTTTCGGCGAAGTGTCGGACACCACCGCCCAACCCAGTGCGCCAACGCCTTTGCCGAAGAAAGCCAGGGCCATAAAGCCCACCACCATCCATTCAACGTCGACGTAATTACACGCGATGATGCTGCTGGAGACCAGCAGGCCAGCGATGATCGGCGCCTTGCGGGCGAAGGTCAGGGAGTGGCCCTTGCGCAGCAGGTAGTCGGAAATCACACCGCCGAGCACACCGCCGATAAACCCGCAGATCGCCGGTAACGAGGCAATGAAACCGGCCTTGAGGATGGTCATGCCACGGTCCTGTACCAGGTACACCGGGAACCAGGTCAGGAAGAAGTATGTGATGCCGTTGATGCAGTACTGGCCCAGGTACACGCCGAGCATCATGCGATTGGTCAGCAACTGCCGGATGTAATCCCACTTCGGCCCGTCAGTTTTCTTACCTTTGCCTTTGTCCTGGTCCATATCGACCATCGCACCATTGGCGGCGATGTGATTGAACTCGGCTTCGTTGATCATCGGATGCTGGCGCGGGCTGTGGATAACTTTCAGCCAGATCAGCGAGAACACGATGCCGATCACGCCCATCACGATAAACACGTGCTGCCAGCCGAAGCGGTAGACGATCCAGCCCATCAATGGCGCGAACAACACCGTGGCGAAGTACTGCGCCGAGTTGAAGATCGCCGACGCCGTGCCGCGTTCAGCGGTCGGGAACCAAGCCGCGACAATACGCGCGTTACCGGGGAAGGACGGCGCTTCGGCCAGGCCCACCATGAAGCGCAGCATGAACAGCGCAACAACCGCAGTGGAGACGCCAAACTCACCGACGTAGCCTTGCAGCACGGTGAACAGCGACCAGGTGAAGATGCTCAGGGCATAGACTTTTTTCGAGCCGAAACGGTCCAGCAGCCAGCCACCGGGGATTTGCCCGGCCACGTAGGCCCAACCGAATGCAGAGAAGATATAACCGAGGGTGACCGCGTCGATGCCGAGGTCTTTTTGCAGGCTGGAGCCCGCGATGGCGATGGTGGCCCGGTCGGCGTAGTTGATCGTGGTCACCAGGAACAGCATGAGCAGGATCAAATAGCGGACGTGGGTCGGCTTGGTCGCTTGCATGTAGAAGTACTCCCACTAATTATTTTTTTTGCGGGTAATAGTTATGTGTGTTCAGTGTGGGAGCTGGCAGGCGTCCGGCTCCCACGGGTAGTGCGTGTTACGAGCCGATGTAGCTGGTTTTCACCACGGTGTAGAACTCTTGTGCATAGCGACCTTGCTCCCGCGAGCCATAGGATGAGCCTTTACGGCCACCGAATGGAACGTGGTAATCCACGCCTGCCGTCGGCAGGTTGACCATCACCATCCCCGCCTGGGAGTGGCGTTTGAAGTGGTTGGCGTATTTCAACGACGTGGTGGCAATGCCCGCCGACAGGCCGAACTCGGTGTCGTTGGCCATGGCCAGCGCCGCCTCGTAGTCCGCTACGCGCACCACGTTGGCCACCGGGCCGAAGATCTCTTCACGGCTGATGCGCATGGCGGCTTCGCTGTCGGCAAACAGTGTCGGCGCCAGGTAGTAGCCTTCAGTGTCGCAGGTCACCAGGCCGCCACCGCTGACCAGCCGCGCGCCTTCGCTTTGGCCGATGTCGATGTATTTCAGGTCCTGGTCCAACTGAGCCTGGGAAACCACTGGGCCAATGTCGGTACCGCTTTTCAGCGCGTGGCCGACCTTGATCGACTTCATGCGCTCGGCCATGGCCGCGACGAACTGGTCGTGAATCCCGGCAGTCACGATCAAACGGCTGGACGCGGTGCAACGCTGGCCAGTGGAGTAGAACGCGCTCTGCACCGACAGCTCGACGGCCTGCTTGAGGTCGGCGTCGTCGAGGATGATCTGCGGGTTCTTGCCGCCCATTTCCAACTGCACTTTGGCCTGGCGCGACACGCAGCTGACAGCGATCTGACGGCCCACACCCACGGAACCGGTGAAGCTGATGCCGTCGACTTTCGGGCTGTTGACCAGCACGTCGCCAACCACACGACCACTGCCCATCACCAGGTTAAACACGCCAGCCGGGAAACCGGCGCGGGAGATGATTTCGGCCAGGGCCCAGGCGCAGCCCGGAACCAGTTCCGCCGGTTTGATCACTACGCAGTTGCCGTAGGCCAGGGCCGGGGCGATCTTCCACGCAGGGATGGCGATCGGGAAGTTCCATGGGGTGATCAGGCCGACCACACCAAGGGCTTCGCGGGTGACTTCAACATTGACGCCCGGACGCACCGACGGCACGTAGTCGCCGGACAAACGCAGGCATTGACCGGCGAAGAACTTGAAGATGTTACCGGCGCGGGTCACTTCACCGATGGCTTCCGGCAGGGTCTTGCCCTCTTCACGGGCCAGCAGGGTACCGAGCTCTTCGCGGCGGGCGAGGATTTCGCTGCCGACTTTATCCAGCGCGTCATGACGCGCCTGGATGCCGGACGTGGACCAGGCCGGGAATGCAGCACGGGCGGCGTCGATGGCGGCGTTGACTTGGGCGACGTCTGCCTTGGCATATTCACCAATGACGTCAGACAACTCCGAAGGATTGAGGTTGGTGCAGTAGTCGGCGCCGGTTACCCACTCGCCATTGATGTAGTTTTCAAAACGCTTTGCTTGGGACACGAATCTTCTCCTGACGCAAAAGGCCGCTGATTACTCAGCGGCCTTGTTAATGGGTTATTGCGGACCTTGCTTGTCGATCAGCGCGGCCAGGGCTTCGTATTCTTCCGGCAGCAGGTCGGTCAGCGGCGTACGCACCGGACCTGCGTCATAGCCGGCGATTTTTGCACCGGCCTTGACGATGCTCACGGCATAACCGGATTTGCGGTTACGGATGTCCAGGTAAGGCAGAAAGAAGTCGTCGATGATCTTGGCGACGGTGGCGTGATCATCCTTGGCAATGGCGTGGTAGAAGTCCATCGCGGTTTTCGGAATGAAGTTGAACACCGCCGAGGAGTACACCGGCACGCCCAGGGCCTTGTAGGCAGCGGCGTAAACCTCTGCAGTCGGCAGGCCGCCGAGGTAACTGAAACGGTCGCCCAGACGACGGCGGATCGACACCATCAACTCGATGTCACCCAGGCCATCCTTGTAGCCGATCAGGTTCGGGCAGCGCTCGGCCAGGCGTTCCAGCAGCGGAGCGGTCAGGCGGCACACGTTACGGTTGTAGACCACCACGCCGATTTTTACCGATTTGCACACGGCTTCAACGTGGGCGGCAACGCCGTCCTGGCTGGCTTCGGTGAGGTAGTGCGGCAGCAGCAGCAGGCCTTTGGCGCCCAGGCGTTCGGCCTCTTGGGCGTATTCGATGGCCTGGCGCGTGGAACCGCCTACACCGGCGAGGATCGGCACGCTGGTGGCGCAGGTATCAACAGCGGTCTTTACCACTTGGGAATATTCGCTGGCCGCCAGGGAGAAAAACTCACCCGTGCCACCTGCGGCGAACAACGCGGTGGCGCCATAAGGGGCCAGCCATTCAAGGCGCTTGATGTAGCCCGCTTGGTGGAAGTCACCCTGGGCGTTGAAATCGGTCACCGGGAAAGACAGCAGACCGTGGGAGAGGATGGACTTCAGCTCTTGTGGATTCATTATTCGAACACCCTGGGTAAAGACTTTCTGTCGAAAGATTGTTGTTGGTTTTGGTGATGTCGTACGTCATCGTACAACTATAAAAAGATTCGTCAACTGCAATTCATCGGCCTTCTCCTGAAACCGTGTTGAGACAGCAGTTCTTGACGTAGGAAATTTATCCTCTATGCTCGCAATAGCTGTATATGCATACAGTTATTAAGGAAGATTCCTACGACATAGCAAGGAGCTAACATGTCAGGTCTTGATCTCGCAGTACCCGAAAGAACCCAACCGGCCCTGCGTTTCGAAGGCGGCGAACACACCGCCATCGGCGACGACACGCTGTTGCGCTTTACCACCGACGCCCCACCCATTCCCGCCCGGCAAGTCGAACTGCATCTGCCCAACGGGCTGGCACTGAGCTACGGCCAAGTCATTGCCCTGGGCGGTGACTTCTATGGCATTCCCGGCAAGCCGATCAGTGATGGCGCCTCCCCTGCCGAGCGCGTGCAACGGTTTACCGCCGCCTTTAACTCGCTGGCGGTGCTGCCTGCCTCGAGGCAAGAAGCCGGCAAGATCCTCGCGGTGATGCAAAAGGAAATCAGCGCGGTCAACCAAGCCATCAAAGATGGCAAACAACCCCATGAAGCCTACGACGCGTTGGGTGACACGTTGTCCGAAGAATGGAACCGCATCACCGGGGGCGGCAGTGCGGTCTCGGCACTGGTACCGCTGGGGCGTTACCTGAAACTGGCGGCGGACAACGCCGACCACTTCGGCGAATGGGCACTTTCGGCCTACCTGGCAGGGCACACGGCAGCGTTGCAACAGGCGGTGATCGCTCATCAAACCGGTACCGATCAGGCACTGGAACTGGCCTACGCAATGAACAGTTTTGCTGATCACTTCTTGACCGATCTGTTTTCCGCCGGTCATCTGCGGGTGCCGCGCAAGCAACTGGCAGCGGTGGTCACGCCGGGCGAGCTGGGCTCATTGATCAGTCGCTTCATGCACGATGAAGACAGCAAATTCGGACTCAAGGTGCGCAATGCCATGGGTGACGAGTGGCATGCCTATGGCGATAAACGCTACTTCGACGCCATCGATGCGGCCAATCGCGTACAGGTCAAACGCGCCGTCCAGGCATCCGCCGATGAGATCTTCGAGACCTTCATCAGCGGTGTGGCGCCCTCCCCGGCCAACTTCAAGGCACCGTTGTATGTGCCGGACCTGAATGCAGCACAGAACCCGGCGAATAACTTCTCGCCGCTGTTCAAGCTGGAGGGAGACAAGGTACTGCGTCGCAAGGACGTGAATGACCTGAACGACAAGCACTGGACGGATGATTGGTGGGGGTGGAGTACGTATTTGTTGCTGAAGGATTACAAGCCGAATACTCCGATTTAACCGGCACCGCTCGTCGATACTGTGATTTCTGACAGTTACGCTAAATCTCAATAAAGAGGATAACGCCGCGTAGGAGCCAGGCTCTCTGGCTTCTATGCAGAGGAGTAAACAACTATGTCTTATGAAGCCCCCAGCATGGCTGGCTCCACCTCTTCGAACAATGCCGAAGTGAGGCTGGCGAGCAACCAACTACTCGAATTTTCCATTCCTGAACCCAATGACATTCCGGCCAGCGCAAGCGTATGCCTCATTGTCAGACAGGATCCTGAATTACCGGACTTCAAAAGCGATTTCCAGCCCGCAGGAACGTTCGACGAAGACCAGGAAGACTTCGTGAAAACCAGCAACCTCAAGTTTTCCCTGTCGTCCAACGACCTGAAGGGCTATTCCAACAAGACGGTAGAGATTCGCTACCTCATACGCAGCGAGTCGGGGGATTGGGACTCGGAGCCACTCACGGTAAAAATCTTGTCGTGACACCACCTATCCGCGCTGCGCCTCCGCCTCTTCATGGGCATGGCGCAGCCGCTCGCGGCTGTTGGTCAGATGCAACCGCATCGCCGCCCGCGCCGCATCCGAATCCTGACGGGCGATCGCCTCGTAGATCTCTTCATGCTCGCGGCTCAGGCGCCCCATGTAATGTTGCTGGTCATCATGGGCCAGGCGCGCTGAATTCAAGCGGGTACGCGGAATGATGCTGGTGCCCAGGTGGGTCATGATGTCGGTGAAGTAGCGGTTACCGGTGGACAGCGCGATTTCCAGGTGGAACGCGAAGTCGGATGCGACCGCATCGCCGGCGTGCGCCGCACTTTCATTCAGGGCATCCAGCGCCGCGCGCATGGCGGCCAGTTGCTCATCGCTGCGGCGCAGGGCGGCCAGGCCAGCGGACTCCACTTCCAGACTGATGCGCAACTCCAGGATCGCCAGTACATCGCGCAATGTCACCACTGTCGCCGGGTCAATGCGGAAACCGCTTGGGCTTGGCGTGTCCAGCACAAACGTGCCGATGCCATGGCGGGTTTCCACTTGCCCTGCGGCCTGCAAACGGGAGATGGCTTCACGCACTACCGTGCGACTGACGCCATGGGCTTCCATGATCGCGGACTCGGTGGGCAGCTTGTCGCCCCGTTTGAGTTCGCCGTCACGGATCTGCTCGGACAGCACCGTGACCAATTCCTGGGCAAGGCTGCGGCGCTTGCGGGGAAGACGAGGGGCGGTGCTGGCGTTTTCCATGTGGGGTCATCTATCTCGGTTGAGTAAAGAGGCATCATAGCCCATGGTGGTTGTACGATCACTGTTCAGTCGCGACTTTCACTTATATCCTGCGCGCAAAAAAATGCCTCGATACAGATCGAGGCATTTTTCCAGCACACCCGAAGGCGAATGCCGCTTACTTCACCACTTTCAGGCTAGGCCGGCCGCTTGGACGCGGTGGCTCGGCATCCGGTGGTGGCAAATCATCGCCGTCTTCGTTTTCGATCGATTCGTCGTCCTCGAAAGGCGACTCCAGATCAAACACCATGCCTTGGCCATTCTCACGGGCGTAGATCCCGAGAATGGCGCCAATTGGCACGTAGAGCGTATGCGGCACACCGCCAAAACGCCCTTCGAAACTGACCGCTTCATTGTCCATGTGCAGGTGGCGCACGGCACTCGGCGATACGTTCAGCACAATCTGTCCGTCACTGGCAAAACCCTGCGGTACCTGAACCGCAGCAAATTCGGAATTGACCAGCATGTGCGGGGTGCAATCGTTATCCACAATCCACTCGTAGAGCGCGCGGACCAGGTAAGGTCGACTGGAGTTCATCAACGGCTCCTTAAGCCTTAGCGCATATCGCGTTCGACACCAGACAGACTCGCCTGGAAAGCCTCACGCGCAAACTGGCGCTCCATGTAATCAAGCAGCGGCTTGGCGGGCCGCGGCAGTTCAATACCGAGAATCGGCAAACGCCAGAGTATCGGTAATAGGCAGCAATCCACCAAACTTTGTTCCTCACTCAGGAAAAAAGGTTTGTCGGCGAACAGCGGCGAAACACCGGTCAGGCTCTCGCGCAATTCCTTGCGCGCCACGACACGGGCCGCCTCTTTACTGCGCGAATCCAGAATCACATCCACCAGCCCACACCAGTCGCGCTGTATCCGATGGATCAGCAGGCGGCTGTTGGCACGCGCCACCGGATACACCGGCAGCAAAGGCGGATGAGGGTAACGCTCATCCAGGTATTCCATCACCACGGTCGACTCCCACAACGCCAGGTCACGATCGACCAGGGTGGGCAAGCTGCCGTAAGGGTTCACTTCGATCAGCTTTGGCGGATGACGGCCCGCCTCCACAGTGATGATCTCGGCGCTGACACCCTTCTCTGCGAGCACGATACGTACTCGGTGGGAATAGTGGTCGGCGGGGTCGGAGTAACAGGCCAACCGATTGGTCACGCCCATGGCGGTCCTCCTCGCTTGTTGAAATTATCGAAAGCTCAAAAACGAGCGCGCCCAGAAAGCATCTCTGTAACGGCGGTTCAACCCGTCGCTACGTGTTCAGAGATGCCGCTGGGCGCGCAAGATTAACAGCAATTGCTTACGGTTGGATCAATGCACATCCTTCCAGTATTCGCGTTTGAGCAGATAGGCGAATACAAAGAAGAAAGCCAGGTAGAGCAAGACGTAAGTACCGATACGCTGGTGCTGCAGTTTGACCGGGTTGGCCGAGTAGGCCAGGAAGGTCACGAGGTTCTTGACCTTCTCGTCGAACTGTTCATCAGTCAGCGAACCGGGGGTTTCGATCTTCAGTTGATCGCACGCTTCATGAGTCAGAGGCGTGCCAGTCAGCGGATCGTATTGCTTCTTGCCGTCTTCAACGACCTGGATCTGCTTGCATCCTACCACTTGCTTGCCTTGAAGGCCGACCAGAACGTTAGGCATGCCGACGTTCGGGAATACGCGGTTGTTCACGCGGTAAGGGCGCGTCGGATCCTCGTAGAACGACTTGAGGTAGCCATATAGCCAATCGGTGCCGCGCACACGGGCCACCAGGGTCAGGTCAGGCGGTGCCGCACCGAACCAGGCCTTGGCATCCGCCGGTTGCATGCCGATGTTCATGTGGTCGCCAATCTTGGCACCGGTGAACACCAACTTATCCAGCATCAGTTCGTGGGGAATGCCCAAATCATCGGCAACCCGCTCGTAACGCTGGAACTTGGCGCTATGGCAGCCCATGCAGTAGTTGGCGAAGGTGCGTGCACCGTCCTGCATGGCGGCCTTGTCCGACACGTCGATATCGACTTTTTCCAGCTCCGCGCCGTGCTCGGCAGCGAAAGACAGTAGCGGCAGCGCCGCAAGCATCAATGCAACAAATAATTTTTTCATCAGCCAGTCACCCTTTCCGGAACCGGTTTGGTCTTCTCAAGCCGGGTGTAGAACGGCATCAGAATGAAGTAGGCGAAGTACAGGAAGGTGCAGACCTGCGACAGCAACGTACGCTCGGGAGTCGGTGCCAATACGCCCAACACACCCAGGATCACGAACGAAATACAGAACACCCACAGCCAGATCTTGCTCAGCCAGCCTTTGTAGCGCATGGATTTGACCGGGCTGCGGTCGAGCCAAGGCAACACAAACAGCACGGCGATGGCCGCGCCCATGGCGATTACGCCCATCAGCTTGTCGGGGATTGCCCGCAAGATTGCGTAGAACGGCGTGAAGTACCAGACCGGGGCAATGTGCTCGGGGGTCTTGAAGGCGTTGGCCTGTTCGAAGTTAGGCTTCTCCAGGAAATAACCGCCCATCTCCGGGAAAAAGAACACGATCGAGCAGAACACGAACAAGAACACGACTACGCCGACGATGTCTTTTACGGTGTAGTAAGGGTGGAATGGAATGCCGTCCAGCGGGATGCCGTTCTCGTCCTTGTGCTTCTTGATGTCCACGCCGTCCGGGTTGTTGGAACCCACTTCGTGCAGCGCCAGGATGTGCAGCACCACCAGGCCCAGGATCACAATCGGCAGGGCCACCACGTGCAAGGCGAAGAAGCGGTTCAGGGTGATGCCAGAGATCAGGTAGTCACCGCGAATCCACTGGGTCAGGTCGTTGCCGATGACAGGGATGGCGCCGAACAGCGAGATGATCACCTGGGCGCCCCAGTACGACATCTGGCCCCATGGCAGCAGGTATCCCATGAAGGCTTCAGCCATCAGCGCCAGGTAGATCAACATGCCGAACACCCACACCAACTCGCGGGGCTTCTGGTATGAGCCGTAGAGCAGGCCGCGGAACATGTGCAGGTAGACGACGATAAAGAACGCCGACGCACCGGTGGAGTGCAACAGGCGCAGGATGGAACCGTATTCGACGTCACGCATGATGTATTCGACGGAGGCGAACGCCTCTTCCGCCGAAGGCGTGTAGCTCATCGTCAGCCAGACGCCGGTGACAATCTGGTTGACCAGCACCAACAGCGCCAGGGAGCCAAAGAAGTAGAAGAAGTTGAAGTTTTTTGGCGCGTAATATTTGCTGAGATGGTCTTCCCACATTTTAGTGGCGGGGAAGCGCGCATCCACCCAATCCATGAACTTGCTCATCACGCGTTCTCCTTATCGAGGCCAATGACTATGAGGTCGTCAGTTTCGTAGGTATGCGGCGGCACGGGCAGGTTCAGTGGCGCAGGCTGGGACTTGTAGACGCGGCCGGCAAGGTCGTAATGGGAGCCGTGGCACGGGCAGAAATAACCGCCGACCCAGTCCTTGCCCAAGTCGACAGGCGCTACTTCCGGGCGGAAGGTGGGTGAGCAACCCAGGTGGGTACACAGACCAACCAGCAGCAGGATCTCTGGCTTGATCGAACGCGCTTCGTTCTTGGCGTAGGCGGGTTGGTCGGATTTCTCGGATTGGGGGTCAGACAACTGGCCTTCAATCTTCTTGAGATTCCCCAGGATTTCCTCGGTACGGCGAACAATGAAAACCGGCTGGCCGCGCCACTCAGCAATCATCTGCTGGCCTGGCTCGATCTTGCTGACATTCACCTTCACCGGTGCACCTGCGGCTTTCGCCTTGGCACTGGGAAACCATGACCCCACGAACGGGACCGCAGCCCCCACCGCTCCTGCAGCACCCACCACGGATGTGGCTGCTACCAAGAAGCGACGCCGGCCTGCATTCACGCCGTCATTGCTCATTCAGTCCTCTCCCATCAGCTTTTTGGCCTGTTAAATCAGGCGTCTACTAAGTGTTGAATCTTTACTTATAAAAATTTTGTCGGATGGTAATGAAAAGCCCCACGTATGACAAGGGAATTGCCCAGGACTCAGCCTCCAGGCCTTGTAGTATAGGGGGTCTACGGATGTGGCAAGTTGTCACGGCAAAAAATGTGGATAAATCGCAGGCAATAAAAAACGCCCAGCTCCGTGAGGAGGCTGGGCGTTTTTGTGGAACGTAAAGCGAATTAACGCTTCGAGTACTGCGGACGCTTACGCGCTTTACGCAGACCGACTTTCTTACGTTCAACTTCACGGGCATCGCGAGTAACGAAGCCAGCTTTGCGCAGAGCGCCACGCAGGGTTTCGTCGTACTGCATCAGAGCGCGAGTGATACCGTGGCGGATTGCGCCAGCTTGACCACTTACACCGCCACCGATAACGGTGACGTAGATGTCGAACTTCTCAACAGTCTCGGTCAGTTCCAGCGGCTGACGAACTACCATGCGGGCAGTTTCGCGACCGAAGAAATTTTCCAGAGTGCGGTTGTTGATCGAGATGTTACCAGTGCCCGGACGCAGGAAAACGCGTGCGGTTGCGGTTTTGCGACGGCCAGTGCCGTAATTTTGAGTCGCCGACATAATGAACTATTCCGTTAAAACTTCAGTTCTTGGGGCTGCTGAGCAGCATGAGGGTGTACAGCGCCCGCATAGACTTTCAGCTTGCGAAACATATCGCGACCCAGAGGGCCCTTAGGCAGCATACCTTTGACCGCGATTTCGATCGGGGCTTCAGGCTTCTTGGAGATCAGGCCTTCGAAGTTCGAAGACTTGATACCGCCTGGGAAACCGGAGTGACGGTAGTACATTTTGTCTTGCGCTTTGTTGCCGGTAACACGTACCTGCTCAGCGTTAATGATCACGATGTAGTCACCGGTATCAACGTGAGGGGTGTACTCAGGCTTGTGCTTGCCACGCAGACGGCTGGCGACTTCAGTGGCCAGACGACCCAGGGTCTGACCAGCGGCGTCGACGACAAACCAGTCGCGCTGAACTGTTTCCGGTTTTGCAGTAAAAGTTGTCATTCTTTAATAGCCTCAGGGGCCGCCCTGTAAATTAGACGGCGGATCTTACTGAATAGTGCGTACTTTGACAAGTCAAAGGCAGCCGGATACAGACGCTATCGGGGGCTCGGGTCGGCGCGTCCGTTCAACGGCAAGATTCTTCGGCAGGCGGCGCATCACTTCCACTGCAGAAAGAGGTGGGCAATTATGCAGATTGCGAAAAAAAATTCAACCTGCTTTTATGATTGTTTTCCCCGAAGGAGTACCCGATGGATTATCGACAGCTGGGCCGTACGGATCTGAACGTGAGCGCGATAGCCTTGGGCACCATGACCTGGGGTGAGCAGAACAGCGAGGCAGAGGCCTTCGCGCAGATCGAACGGGCCAAGGCCGCGGGGATCAACTTCCTCGACACGGCGGAAATGTACCCGGTGCCGCCCAAGGCCGACACCTACGCCACCACCGAACGTTACATCGGTAATTACTTCAAAAGCCGTGGTGACCGCGCCGACTGGATCCTCGCCAGCAAGATCGCCGGCCCCGGCAACACCATCGACTACATCCGCGACGGCCACCTGCGCCACAACCGCAAGCACATTGTCGATGCCCTGGACGCCAGCCTCAAGCGCCTGCAGACCGACTGGATCGACCTCTACCAACTGCACTGGCCAGAGCGCAGCACCAACTTTTTCGGCCAATTGAGCTACAAGCACAAGGACGAAGACGACCTCACTCCACTGGAAGAAACCCTCGAAGCGCTGGACGAACAGGTGAAGGCAGGCAAGATCCGCCACATCGGCCTGTCCAACGAAACCCCGTGGGGCACCATGAAATTCCTCGCCCTGGCCGAAGCCCGTGGCTGGACCCGCGCAGTGTCGATCCAGAACCCCTACAACCTGCTCAATCGCAGCTTTGAAGTGGGCCTGGCGGAAGTCGCCATTCGTGAACAGTGCGGCCTGCTCGCCTACTCGCCCCTGGCGTTCGGCATGCTCAGCGGCAAATACGAAGGCGGCGCCCGCCCGGCCAAGGCACGCCTGACCGAGTACAGCCGTTTCAGCCGCTACTTCAACCCGCAGTCGGAAGCGGCATGCAGCCGTTATGTGGCATTGGCGCGGGAACATGGTTTGGACCCGGCGCAGATGGCGCTGGCGTTTGTGACGCAGCAGCCGTTTGTGACCAGCAATATCATTGGCGCAACGTCGCTGGAGCAACTGGACAGCAACATCGCCAGTGCTGATCTGAAGCTGTCGAAGGAAGTGCTGGAAGGGATCGAGGCGATTCAGAAGGACCATCCGAATCCAGCGCCTTGATTGATCTTTGGATCGCTATCGCAGGCAAGCCCGCTCCCACATTTTGACTTGTGAATACATTCAAATGTGGGAGGGGGCTTGCCCCCGACAAGGCCTTCAGCAACACCACACAATCAAAGCGCCCGCGCAATAATCTCCTTCATGATCTCGTTGGTCCCCGCATAAATCCGCTGCACTCGCGCATCCGCCCAGGCCCGCGCGATCGGGTATTCCCACATGAAGCCGTAACCGCCGTGCAACTGCACACACTCGTCAAGCACCTTGCATTGCAGGTCGGTGGCCCAGTACTTGGCCATCGCCGCCGTAGGCACATCCAGCTTGCCCTCCAGGTGCAGCGCCATGCACTTATCGACAAATACCCGGCCGATCTGAATCTCTGTCGCCATCTCTGCCAACTTGAACCGGGTGTTCTGGAAATCGGCAATCGCCTTGCCGAACGCCTTGCGCTCGCGGGTGTAGTCCAGCGTCCACTGCAACGCCGCTTCGGCTGAGGTGATCGCACCGATGGCCACGGTCAATCGCTCTTGGGGCAGTTCCTGCATCAAGTAGGCAAAGCCCATGCCCGCCTGACCCAACAGGTTTTCCTTGGGCACCCGCACGTCCTGAAAGAACAGCTCCGAGGTGTCCTGGGCCTTCATGCCCACCTTTTCCAGGCGCTTGCCCTTGGCGAAGCCCGGCGTATCGGCCTGCACCAGAAACAGGCTGGTGCCCTTCGCGCCAGCCTTGGGATCGGTCTTGGCCACGACGATCACCAGTTCGGCCAGATAGCCGTTGGTGATGAAGGTCTTGGAGCCGTTGATTACATACTCATCGCCGTCCAGCACGGCCGTGGTCTTGACCCCTTGCAGGTCGGACCCGGCGCCCGGCTCGGTCATCGCAATGGCGGTGACCATCTCGCCGGAGATCAATTTGGGCAGGTATTTGTGCTTCAGCGCCTCGCTGCCGTAATGCAGGATGTAGGGCGCGACGATGTCCGAATGCAGGGAGAAACCAATCCCGGTCAGGCCCAGCCGACTGATCTCCTCGATCACCACCGCGCTGTAGAGAAAGTCCGCCCCCAAGCCGCCATATTCTTCCGGCAGATGGGAACACAACATGCCCGCCTCCCCCGCCTTGCTCCACAGACTGCGGTCGACATACCCCTGTTTTTCCCATTGCCCATGGAACGGCGCGGCGTCTTTTTCAAGGAAAGTGCGCACGCTGTCGCGAAAGAGTTCGTGTTCGGGGCTGAACAAAGTTCTGGGAATCATGGGTCACCTGCGGGGATTGTCGGACAAAGACCAGCCAACAGAGCCTATGCCGCGAAGACGTCACAGGACACTGGACACATGCGACAAAAAATAAGACGATCCAGCCGTCTGGTGACCACTTTCCCCTATAAGAATAAATGAAATTATGTCTAACCAAATCTCCACGCCCCTGCGGCGCGTCAGCATTTTGGCCATTGATCGGGTATTCGCTTCAACCCTCATGCAAGCCAAGGATTTCTTCCACCTCGCAAGCCTGCGTTACGGCAAACAGCAAGGCCTGGGCCTGACGCCGGCGTTCGAAACGCGCCTGGTCAGCCCCGACGGGCAATCGGTGCGCAGCTTCAGCGATGTGATCATGCCGGTAGACGGCGGCCTCGAAGACGCCGACATCATTGTGCTGCCGGCCTTCTGGGATGACTTCGACGCCCTCTGCACCCGCTACCCCCAAGTACTGCCGTGGCTGCGCGAACAACACGCACGCGGCGCCGTGCTCTGCGGCGAAGCCACCGGGGTGTTCTGGCTGGCCGAAGCCGGGCTGCTCGATGGCAAGGAGGCGACTACCTACTGGCGGTTCTTCAATGCCTTCAGCGAACGCTTTCCCAAAGTGCAGCTCAATCAGGACAAGCACCTCACCGACGCCGACAACCTGTATTGCGCCGGCGGCACTACCTCAGCGTGCGACCTTTACATCTACCTGATCGAACGCTTCTGCGGCGCCAACATCGCCCAGGCGGTGGCCCGCGACATTCTCTATGAAGTGCAGCGCAACTATTCGCCGGGACGCATTGGTTTTGGCGGGCAGAAGCTGCACCAGGACGTGATCATCCTGCAGATCCAGCACTGGCTCGAAGAGCACTTTGCCGACAAGTTCCGCTTCGAAGACGTCGCCCGCGAACATGGCATGAGCATCCGCAACTTCATGCGGCGCTTTCAGACGGCGACGGGTGACAAACCGCTGCATTACCTGCAGCGCCTGCGTATCGAGACGGCCAAGGGCCTGCTCTCGGGCAGCCGCAAGAGCATCAAGACCATCAGTTATGAGGTGGGTTACGACGATGCGAGTTTCTTTGCGCGGTTGTTCAGGCAGCACACGGAGTTGTCGCCGAACCAGTATCGCCAGCAGTTCCAGCAGGCCGCGTAAGCAAATGTGGGAGGGGGCTTGCCCCCGATGGCAGTGTGTCAGCCAGTACATCTATCACTGACACACCGCTATCGGGGGCAAGCCCCCTCCCACATTGGATCTCCAGTGCTCTGGAAATCGCTTAGGGTTTGTGTCCGCGCGACAGGAACTCGTGGGACTGCATTTCCAGCAAGCGGCTCAACGTGCGCTGGAACTCAAAGTTCAAACGGCCACCGGTATACAGGTCCTTGAGCTCGACTTCCGCCGAGATGATCAGCTTGACGTTACGGTCGTAGAATTCGTCGACCATATTGATAAAACGTCGCGCGATGTCGTCGGTGGTGACGCTCATCTGCTCCACGCCGCTCAGGATCACCGCGTGGAAGATCTTGCCCAGTTCGATGTAGTCGTTCTGGCTGCGCGGGCCGTCGCACAGTTGGCGGAATTCAAACCACGCCACGTCATCGCAGGTACGCAGCGCGATGATTTCGCGGTTCTCGATCATCAACTTATCGTTTTCCACCGCCTGGGTGCATTCCGGCGTCAGCGCGCGGAAGCTCTTGCGCAGGCTTTCGTGGGCGGCTTCGTTCAGCGGAAAGTGGAACAGCTCCGCTTGCTCCAGGTGACGCAGGCGGTAGTCGACGCCGCTGTCGACGTTGACGATTTCAGTGTTCTGCTTGATCAAGGCGATGGCCGGCAGGAAGCGCGCACGCTGCAAGCCGTCCTTGTACAGGCCGTCCGGCACGATGTTCGAGGTGGCGACCAGGGTCACGCCGTTCTTGAACAGCTCTTCCATCAGGGTGCCGAGGATCATGGCGTCGGTGATGTCGGAGACGAAGAATTCATCGAAGCAGATGACCCGCGCTTCATCGGAGAAACGCTTGGCGATGATGGTCAGCGGGTTTTTCTCACCCGGCAGGGTCTTCATCTCTTCGTGCACACGCTTCATGAAGCGGTGGAAGTGCGTGCGGACCTTTTCCTTGAACGGCAGCGCTTCGAAGAAGGTGTCGACCAGGTAGGTCTTGCCACGGCCCACGCCGCCCCAGAAGTACAAGCCTTTGACCGGCGTGCGGTCTTTCTTGCCAAACAGCTTGCCGAGCATCCCTGGCTTGCTTTGCGAGGCCGCGACCAGGTCGTCGTACAGGCGCTGCAAATGACGCACCGCCGTTTCCTGGGCCGCGTCATGGAAGAATTCAGGGCGTTTCAGATCAGCTTGATATCGTTCTAGGGGCGTCATAATTTCGTTAGCAAGGCAACAAAAACGGGCCGTCACTGTAACGACGGCCCCGGATAATGGCAATCAACCCTTGGTCGGGTTAATCCTCGATGGGGGTCAACGCAATGCGTAATGCCTGCATGGCCGCATCGCGGGTCGCGCTGTCGGCGAACTGAGCGCTGTCGGCCACGGCCGCACCGTCCAGCCAGACGCTGAAGCCCAGGGCCTCGGGGCGCACGTCCAGCATCACACCACTTTGCAATTGCTTGGTTACCGCGCCAGCGGCTTTGCCGTCGGCAAAGTTGCGCGACAGCAGCAGTTGCTCCCCATCGGCAGCCAACAGGCGGAAGCGGAAGCTGCCGTCGTCTTCGCGAAAGCTCACAAAGCGCGCAGCTTTTGCGGCTTTCTTCTTGGTGCTGACCGGCGCCGCAGCCTGCTCGACGAACGAACGCAAGCCCACCGCTTCACGCAACTCGGCGAGGAACGGCGCCGCTACGGCACGGGCCTTCTTGGCGCCGACCAGCAGCAGGTCTTCCATGTCCGACGGGCGCGACATCAGTTGATGGTAGCGCTCGCGGGCTTCGCCCAGTTGGCCGTCCAACAGTTGGAACAGACGGCTCTTGGCCTCGCCCCAGCCCAGGCCTTGCAGCAGTTCGCCGCGGAATTCTTCTTCCTGGGCCTTGGTCGCGAATGCCTGGTACAAGGTGAACAGGTGCGAGTTGTCCGGGTCCTTGGCTTCGCCCGGCGCGCGCGAGTCGGTGACGATCCGCGAGATGGCGTCTTTCATGTCCTTGGCGCTGGTGAACAACGGGATGGTGTTGTCGTAGCTCTTGGACATCTTGCGGCCGTCCAGGCCAGGCAAGGTGGCGACGCTTTCTTCGATCAACGCCTCGGGCATGGTGAAGAATTCTTTGCCATTGCCGAACAGGTGGTTGAAACGCTGGCCGATGTCGCGGGCCATTTCCACGTGCTGGATCTGGTCACGGCCGACCGGCACTTTGTGGGCGTTGAACATCAGGATGTCCGCCGCCATCAGCACCGGGTAGCTGTACAGGCCCATGGTGATGCCCGCATCCGGGTCCTCGCCGGTTTCCACGTTCTTATCCACCGAGGCTTTGTAGGCGTGGGCGCGGTTGAGCAGGCCTTTGGCGGCTACGCAGGTCAGCAGCCAGGTCAGCTCGGGGATTTCCGGGATATCGGACTGGCGATAGAAGGTCACCCGGTTTACATCCAGGCCACCGGCCAGCCAGGTCGCGGCGATTTCCATACGCGAGCGCTGGATGCGCTGCGGGTCATCGCATTTGATCAGGGCGTGGTAGTCGGCCAGGAAGTAGAAGGAATCGGCATTGGCGTCCTGGCTGGCAAGGATCGCCGGGCGGATCGCACCGGCGTAGTTGCCCAGGTGCGGCGTGCCGGTGGTGGTGATGCCGGTGAGGATACGGGTACGCGTCGTCATGGGTAATCGCTTATCAGACTGCTATCAATTCGAGAGGCGCGGCAGCACCAGATCCTTGAGATCGGTGAGCTTGCCATGAAAAAAGTGTCCGCATTCTGCCACTTTCAGAAGCGTATGGGGGCGATTCAGGGCGGCGGACCAGTCGTAGACGGTCTGTGGGTCGACCACTTCGTCGGTTTCCGGCTGGATCACGGTCAACGGGCAGCCTTGGGGCAGCACATCGGTCTCGCGCAGGCGCATCACAGCAGCGGCGACCATGAACAGATGGGCGAGTTTTTCGCCCTTGGCTTCCAGGCGACCACCGAGGCTGGCGGCCACATAACCACCGAAGGAAAAACCGAGCAACGTCATCGGCAGGTCGGGGTGTTTTTCCCGCAGCCAGGTGGCGGCCGCTTCGGCATCGTCGACTTCGCCGGTGCTCATGTCGTGGGTACCGGCACTCGCGCCGACACCACGGTAATTGAAACGCAACGTAATCAAACCAGCATCGCGGGCAGTGCGTTGCAGGGTCGAAACGACTTTATTGAGCATGGTCCCGCCCTGCACCGGGTTAGGGTGGCAGATCAGCGCCAGGCCACGTGGCTCGGGGTGATCCAGGTACAGGGCTTCCAATTGGCCTACCGGGCCATCGATCAAAACGGGGGTTTCACGCATGAGCAAGGAATGAACTCCGTGACCTCTCAAAGGGTCGACTCGTCTAGCTAAAAGTCTGTGCATGGCATCATTGCGAGCTTAATCGCGGTATACAGCGCAGGTTTGAGCCGTTAACGTAAAGCAAAGCCGTTTATAGAGGAAGGACTCGTGGAACACTCGCTCTTAGTTTGGTTGTTGCCGACTCTTGCCCTGGTTGCCGGTGTCGCCATTGGTTTCCTGGTTGCTCGCTTGCTGCCGAATGCCGCGCCTAACCGCACGCAGCGTCAGTTGGATGACATTCAGGAACGTTTTGACAGTTATCAGAACGAGGTTGTTACCCACTTCAACAGCACCGCCAACCTGGTCAAGAAGCTCACTCAGAGCTATCAGGAAGTACAGGATCACCTCGCCGATGGCGCTAACCGCCTGGCCCTCGACGACATCACCCGTCAGCGTCTGCTGGCCGCGTTGCATTCCGATGCACCGCAAACTCCACGGGAACGCCTGACCCCTCCCCGGGAAAACCAGGAGCCACCACGGGACTACGCGCCAAAAACGCCGAACGCCCCAGGCATGTTGGATGAGCATTACGGCTTGAAGAAGTAAGTCTATTCAAGCAATACAAAAAGCCCGGCTGATCAATGATCAGCCGGGCTTTTTTGTGGGAACTCACTCTCCAGATCACATTGACCGAGTCAGGTCTCAAGCCAGGGGTTGTTCCTGAAGCAGCCCACCCTCGATCCGCACATGCCGCCCGTGGAAACGCTTGAGGCTGCTGCGATGCCCCACACTAACGATGCCCAGTCCCGGCAACTGATCGATCAACGCCTGGTACAACGTCGCCTCATCCTCTTCATCCATGGCCGACGTGGCTTCGTCCATGTACAGCCACTGCGGCGCGAACAGCAACGCGCGGGCGAAGGCCAGGCGCTGCTGTTCGCCCGGCGAGAGCATGCGCTGCCAATGGTTGGCTTCGTCCAGGCGCGAGATGAGGTGCGGCAGGCGGCAGGTCTCCAGGACCTGTGCATAACGTTCTGCCGGATAGGCGCCGTCCGCCTGTGGATAACTCAACACCGCCTTCAACGTGCCAATCGGCAGATACGGCTTTTGCGGCAGGAACAGATAACGCTCGGCCGGCAATCGAATATTGCCGTGGCCGTTGGGCCACAGGTTGCCCATCGCCCGCAGCAGGGTTGACTTACCGCTGCCGGAGCGACCACTGAGCATCAGGCGCTCGCCCTCGGCCACCGTCAGGTTGGCGCCTTGCAGTAAATGACGACCGTCCGCCAGATCCAGGTTCAGATTGCTCACCTGCAAATCCCCGCCCTGCTGCTGCAACGCGATGCCCATGGCGCGGGTTTCGTTTTCTTCCATGGCCTGGCCGAAGCTCAGCAGGCGGTCACAAGTGGCACGCCAACTGGCGAGCACGGTGTAGGCGTCGACAAACCAGCTCAGGCTGCCCTGCACACTGCCAAACGCCTGGGCCACCTGCATCAGCACGCCCAGTTCGATCTTGCCGGCAAAGTAACGCGGTGCCGCGACCACAAAGGGAAAGATAATCGCGATCTGGGAATAACCGCTGGTGAAAAAACTCAGGCGCTTCTTGACCTGCATGATGCTCCAGAAGTTGCTCCACACCCGCCCGAACCGCGCACTCAATTGCTGGTGTTCATTGGGTTCGCCATTGAACAGCGCGATGCTTTCGGCATTCTCCCGCACCCGCACAAGGCTGAAACGCAAGTCGGCTTCGAAGCGTTGCTGGCGGTTGCTCAGCCCGATCAACTTTCGACCGATCAAGTGCGTCAACCAACTGCCGACCACCGCATACACCAGCGCGGCCCAGAACATGTAGCCCGGAATCGTGATGCCCCACACCTCGATGCTGCCGGACACACCCCAAAGAATCACCGAGAACGACACCAGGGTCACCAGGTTACTGACAAAACCCAACCCCAGAGTCAGCGTACCGTTGGTAAACGCGTTGAGGTCTTCGGAGATCCGCTGGTCAGGGTTATCGGTATAGCCGCCGTATTCCAGGTGGTAGTAGTTCTTGTGGCCCAGCCACCGGGCGAAATAGGTTTCCGTCAACCAGCGACGCCAGCGGATGGTGAGCATTTGCTGCAGATAAGAGGTGAACACACCGGTCACAATCGCCACCACGGCGATCACGCTGAAGTACATCAGCAGGTGGGTGAAGGCGTCGTAGTCTTTGTGTTCGAGGGCGTTGTAGAAGTCGCGGTTCCAGCTGTTGAACCACACAGAGACGGCCACGCTGAACAGCGACAGGCCCAACACGACCAACAACAGCAGCCAGGCCTGGCCCTTCTCTTCACTGCGCCAGTAAGGGGTGATCAGCCGCCACACCCTGGGTAGGAATTGCCCGCGCACAGCATCGTTGACCGCAGAGTACTCAGCGTTCTGATTCATGGTTCAGGCTCGGTAGGAAAGAGGAGACAGGTGTTTGAACCGATCATAGTTGATCGGTTCAGGGCTCCGTGCGGCCTGAAGCGGGTTGTTCAGCCTAGGTTCAGCGTCGTACCGGACGCTTCTGCAATTTGCGCTGCAGGGTGCGGCGGTGCATGCCCAACGCACGGGCAGTGGCGGAGATATTGCCTTCGTGTTCGGTCAGCACACGCTGGATGTGCTCCCACTGCAAACGGTCCACCGACATCGGGTTTTCCGGCACCAGGGTGTCGAGGTCGGCGTGTTCGGAGAGCAGCGCCGCCAGCACATCATCCGCGTCCGCCGGCTTGCACAGGTAGTTGCAGGCGCCGCGCTTGATGGCCTCAACGGCGGTGGCGATGCTGGAGTAACCGGTGAGGATCACCACGCGCATTTCCGGGTCGAGTTCCAGCAGCTTGGGCAGCAGCACCAGGCCGGAATCGCCGTCCATTTTCAGGTCGAGCGCGGCGTAGTCCGGCAGGTCGGCCTGGGCGATGGTCAGGCCTTCTTCGGCGGAGCCTGCGGTGCTCACGCGGAATCCACGACGGCTCATGGCGCGCGCCATCACGCGGGTAAAGGTGGCGTCGTCATCTACCAGCAGCAAGTGCGGCAGTTCTTCGCCTTCGACTTGGATCTCGTCACTCATCGATATCTCCTCGTGCGACACGGGGCAGGCGCAGCTCGGTGAGCGTGCCACCTTCCTCATGACTATAGAGTTTCACTGAGCCGCCCGCGCGGGTCACGCTGGCCTTGCTCAAAAACAGGCCGAGGCCGAAGCCTTTGCCCTTGGTGGTAAAAAAGGGTTTGCCGATTTGCTCGGCAATGGCCAGCGGCACGCCGGCGCCGTGGTCACGAATGCTGATGGTCACGTTTTCCGCGTCCCAGTCCAACTGCACGCCCAGGCCTTCCGGGCAGGCGTCGGCGGCGTTGTTGAGCAGGTTGAGCAGCGCCTGGGTCAGGTCCGGCGGCGGCGCCATGCGCGGCACGGTGCCCTGCCCCAGCAGGTGGAATCGGTAGCTGGCTTCAGGCCGCATCAGGTGCCAGCGGTTGAGCGCTTCGTCGAGCCACCGGGTCACGTCCTGCATGTCGACCGCCAGGCGGCGATTGGCTTCGGCGGCGCGCACCAACTGCTGCAAGGTCTGCTTGCACTGCTTGACCTGCTCGCGCAGCACGCCGAGGTCTTCTTGCAGCGCCGGATCGTGATGATCCTGGACCATTTCGTTGAGCAGCACGCTCATGGTCGCCAGCGGTGTGCCCAGCTCATGGGCGGCCCCCGCGGCCTGGGTGGCGACGGCCAGCAATTGCTGGTCGCGCAGGCCCTCTTCACGGCGTATGGCGCGCAGTTCTTCCTGGCGGCGCAGCTCTTCGGCCATGCGTGCGGCGAAAAAAGTAATGACGGCGGCCGACAGCGCAAAACTCAGCCACATCCCGTAGATCTGCAGGTTTTCCCGGGCGATGGGGAACGTTTGCAACGGGTAGAACCGCGCCAGCAGCAGGGTGTAGAGGGTCAGGGCGATACCCGAGAGCACTACCGAATAGCGCCACGGCAAGGTCACCGCCGCGATAGTCAACGGCACCAGGTAATAAGACACAAACGGGTTGGTGGAACCGCCGGAGAAGTACAGCAACACACTGTGGATAAACAGGTCGCAGGCCAGTTGCAGCGCATATTCGAGTTCGGTCACCGGCCACGTGGTACGCAAGCGAATAGCCGTGAACACGCACAACACGGTGGAGAAGCCCAGGGTCACGCCCAGTTGCAGCCACGGCAGCGGCAGCAGGTCGAACCAATAGGCAAGCCCGACCGAACCGGCCTGTGCGGCCAGTACCAGGGTACGGATGAACGTCAGGCGCCAGAGGTTCTGGCGGGTGGCGGAAGTCAGTTTTACGGCGGCGAGCATGAGCTCTCCCGATGAGCGCTGCAGGCGGATCGGCAGGAGTATAAACGAAGCCGACCTGCTGGCACGGCGCGTGTGGCTCTTTGCCGCAGGCCGGCAAACGACCGTTCGTCGGCGCCACGAACATTTGTAGGTGATGTGTAAACCCTAAGAACCCGATGCGTGCGTCTACAGTCATACCGATACGAACACCCCTAAGGAGCTTCCATGTCTCGTTTCACTCACAGTGCAGTCGTCTTCACCCTCAGCGCCGCGACCTTGGCCAGCCTTCCAGCCATGGCCGCCGACGCACTGAACTACAATCAGATTTCCTTGCGCGCCGAGGTCAGCCAGGAGGTGGCCCGCGACAAGATGATCGTTACCCTCTACACCGAATCCCAGAATGCCGACCCAGCCAAGCTCGCCGCCGAAATCACCACCACGATGAACAAGGCCCTGGGCCAGGCCCGTGAAGTGAAGGCCGTGACCCTGCGCCAGGGCAGTCGCAACAGCTACCCGATCTACGACAACAAGAACCAGAAAATCACCGGCTGGCGTGAACGCGCCGAACTACGCCTGGAAAGCGCGGACTTCCCGGCCCTGTCCAAACTCACCGGCGAGTTGCTGAACACGCTGAAGATGGAAAATATGGACTTCGCCATCGCCGACACCACGCGCAAGACCAGCGAAGATGCCCTGCTCAAGGACGCGGTTGCCGCCTTTAAAGCCCGTGCACAACTGGCCACCGATGCGCTGGGCGGCAAGGGCTACAAGATCGTCAATCTGAATTTCAACACCAATGGTTATCCACAGCCCTACGCCCGTGGCGGGATGATGATGAAGGCCGCCATGATGGATTCCGCGCCGACGCCTGAAGTGGAAGCCGGCACCAGCCAAGTCAGCATGAGCGCCGACGGGGTGATCGAAGTCTTGCAATAACCTCCTTACCCCAAAAAAAGCGCAGTCCTTGCAGGGTTGCGCTTTTTTTCGGCAATTCGCCACCCAATCACGTTATATCCAGCAGCATATCCGTTGGAATCAACCACTCGGTTTTCGATACACAAATAGTGCCGCAGCCAACAGGGAGTGCTGACTAGGCATCTATTTAGATAACGAGAACTGAAACCATGCCCCTAACAGCCAGTAACGCCAACGTTGTCGCACAGCTCCATCTCCCCCGTTTATCGACCGAGCCGCCATCACGGGCCGCAACCCCTATTGTCCAGGCGCCAATAGCCGAACCCAGCCTGACGGCCTCACCTCACGAAGCAGCCCTCCTTGAGGCTTACATCGGCGCAGTGCAAAGCAAAATTTTGGGCAAAACACCAGAGCTTATAAAAGTCCCACCCTTGAGCGTTATGGGCCAGTGGCTGGGGGTGTATCGCGCGCAAGTGGAGCACCCAGTCGTTCAAGGCTGGATGCAGGAACAGAAGATCGACCAGAGCGCCTTGCTCACCGTCAACCCCCGTAAAGGCACCCTGACCGCCACCGTAGAAGGCCAACTGAAAACGTTCTCCCTCACCGATAACTCAGGCTGGGGTAACGTCAGCGGCCCGTTGCTGGAGGCCGCCCAAGTGATTGCGCCGGGCACTGTTGAACGGTTGCAGATGCGATTTGGCGACGATTACATACGAGTCACCGCGGGGGTGGTCGCCAACTTCCAGGGCACGCCCCTGCCGTCATCATTGCGCCAGGCCAGGGCGCAAATCAGACAGTTGGAAGAGCAAAAAGGCTTTAACCCCATCGCGCCGGATGATCGCGTGCGCCCGGCGCAGAGCCGCTCGGCACACGCCCTCGAAACGCTCAAACTCAACGCCCAGACGTATTACACCCAAGCGCCTCAAGCATTGGCCTACAAACACCTGGCGACGGAGGTTGCCGGCGCCCTGCCAAACGTGCGCGCCCATGCAAAAATCTGGGCGGAGTCCGTCATCTTCAAATTAACCGGCGAACATGTGGATGCCGATACCCTGTACTTGAACCGTTTCAATGGCGCGCAAAGCGCTTCGACCGTCACAGGCTGGGAGCACCTGAACGAGGAGCCGACCTCCTCACTCCGCCTGCCGGACGCATTGTTGAAGAACTTTTCTGAGAGCGATTGGACCCCAGGCAACCTCGACTCTGAGGCAGGCATCTACACCGACGGCCCCGGGAAGAGCCAAGCAGGGGGTTATGGCGCGCACAACCAATACCGTGTGGCGCCCTCTGACCTCATGCATGCCAGTTGGCAAACTGACTTCCAAACATTGATGACACAAAAAATCGACGAATTCTGGAACACCCGCAGTTCGGACTACCAGACATCAATCAAAGGCGAGTTCGCCTATCAGGCCCGAAAACAACTGAAGACGGCTCAAGCCCGGCCACCTGCCGAGCAGGCACTGCAAGCTCCCGAGCATCGCTTCAGCCGTGAAGACTACCGCTTGGTCATGGGCGCGATGTCCAACGTTCCACTCGACGAAAATGCACCACTCACTGTCGAACAGCTCAGGGCCGAAGCCCCGGTAAAGGGTGTCGTGCAGGCGCACGCGTTCAATATCAAGGGTTTCTTGTCTAACGACATCGTGCGATTCAGTGCTGACGATGGCGGCAGGCAAGTCCTCTACATCCCAGGCGCCGAGCCGGCGTTTCTGCGATTTGACTCCCTTGAGAAGCTGGATCAATGGGTGATCGATCAAGCCAAGGCCCCCAAAAAGCGCGCGGCCCTGCTCGCTCATTTCCCATTGATCAGCCGCCAGGACCATGAGGCAGGCACCATTGAGCGCTTGGCAAAAGTGTTCATGCCCATCTTGGGGCTGGCCAATGTCGGCACCAAAACAGAAGGTCTGGACACAACGCTCGAAAAACTCGCCGCTGGAAAGCTGAAAGACCCGACGTTCGATGGTGATGGATCGCATATCGAAGGCGATGTCTTCGCCAGCATGACCTCCGCGAGTAAAGCGCGAATGACCAGCGATGCCGACGTCATGATCAAGTCCAACAGCGAGGTAACGCGGGACATATGGCTTAACGACATTACCGTCGCAGCTGGCTTGCTGGCCAAGCTGGCCCCCATCGCTGCGCCCGTTGCGGCCGCCGCAGTCGTGGCGGGAGTGACCGAACTGGCGCTGGGTGCAGAAAAACAAGCCTCCGGCGATACACTGGCTGAACGCAACGACGGTGCGTCCAAGGCGTTTGATGGGTTGTTGAACACCTTGTTCTCGGTCGGTGCCAGTGGCCCAGTCGAGGATCCGTTTGTTCCGCCAGAAGAAAAACCGTACACGCCCATCCCAGGCTCGCGCCCTCGGGTTGAAGCGCCGCAAACCGTATCTATTCCCAACCGCTTGCAGCCAAGCCAGGCGGGCAGCATCCGCCAATACGCGGTGCCGGACGGCGAACGGCTGATTGAAAATGCTGTGCGTAACGCCAAGGGAATCTACCAGGCGAAAGATGCAGCAACCGGTGCTGATCGTTGGTTTGTCCCCTACACAGACACCTCCGGGATTCGCCAGATATATGAGATAAAAAGCGACTTCAAACTGAGCAATGATTATGTGCAGATCATTGATCCAGATACCGGCAAGCCGGTAATGACGGTGCACGCCACTGGAGATGGCGAGTGGGCCCGAGCCTCAGCCGATGGCGGGGCGCGCTGGCCCTGGAATCGCCCTCCATCTCCGACACCCAGCAACCACTCAGCGGGCTCATCCAGCTTTTCAGAGCGTTTTGTCGAAAGCGATGGATCGAAAATCGAGGGTGCAGAAAAGTTCGACGACTACCTGAACCTCAAGGAAAACACCGACTATCAATTCACTGACAGCGTTTATGAGGATGGCTCAAACATCAAGCGCAAGCTCATTGCTTCGTGGCAAGTCGATGATGGTGCGTTTAGCGTCACTGAGGGCGAACGCGCCCAGCCCACAACATTCTCAAACAGCCAGTACTCTTCCAGCTTTGCACCCGATCTGAATCGTGAACGCTACAGCGTGATCACAAAACAACCGAATGGCGAACTGCGTACTGACCTCGATTACCGAGGGGACACGTTTGAGGACACCGTAGGACAACGGATCGCAACACTGGAAAAAACGATTCCGAACCCGGAACTTCGAGCCCGCGTCTCCGAGGTAGCCCACCAGGGAAGTTCGTTTCCCGCTCTTGTCGAATTGATGCCTCCAGCCCTTAAAGAGGGATTCTCCGTGGCCGCAAGGGAGAAAGACTTCATCATCACTTATGACCCGGACGGCGGCGCTCATAGCGTCAAGGCTATTACCCGATGGCAACTCAGACAGGTCACCGATGATGGGCTAATCAACGCTAATGACCTGAATATTGTCAGCACCAGAACCTTCACGATACGTGAGAACAATGATCTGACCGGTGACGTGTTCACGATCGACCCCAAGGCACCCACCAAGATAGAGGTCTCGACACCTTCACTGATGTGAGCCCCTGAACCCGTAGATAAAGCGATTTAACCTATCTAGCGCGCCATAAACGGCGGTAACCTCGGGTTATCGCCGTTTGCATTCAGGCAGTCTTCTGCCTCGCCACTTCAGGGGTCTCCATGGAAAGAATCGCCTTCAAACCGCTCCTCCTTGCCGCCGGCCTGCTGGCCTTTATGCCGATGGCCCACGCGGCCAGCACCCTGGTTTACTGCTCCGAAGCCAGCCCCGCCGGCTTCGATCCCAGCCAGTACACCAGCGGCACTGATTTTGATGCGTCCGCCGAAACCGTGTTCAACCGACTGACCCAGTTCAAGCGCGGCGGCACCGAAGTCGAGCCCGGCCTGGCGACGAGTTGGGACGTTTCCAAAGAGGGCCTGACGTATACCTTCCACCTGCGCGAAGGCGTCAAGTTCCACACCACCGACTTCTTCACGCCAACCCGCGACTTCAATGCCGACGACGTGCTGTTTACCTTCAACCGCCTGCTGGATGCCGAGAGCCCGTTTCGCAAGGCCTACCCTTCCGAGTCGCCGTACTTCACAGACATGGGCCTGAACACCACGATCAAAAGCGTCGATAAACTCGACGAACACACCGTGCGTTTCAACCTGAACAACGTCGATGCGTCCTTCGTGCAAAACCTGGCCATGAGCTTCGCCTCGGTGCAGTCCGCCGAGTATGCCGCGCAGTTACTCAAGCAAGGCAGCGCCTCGGACATCAACCAGAAACCGGTGGGCACCGGGCCGTTTGTGTTCAAGCGCTACCAGAAAGACTCGCAGATTCGCTACGTGGCCAATAAACAGTATTGGAAACCCGAGGACGTGAAGCTCGACAACCTGGTGTTCGCCATCACCCCGGATGCCGCGTCGCGCCTGCAAAAGCTCAAGGCCGGCGAATGCCAGGTCAGCGGCTACCCGCGCCCCGCTGACATCGACGTGATGAAGCAAGACCCGAACCTGCGCGTGTTGCAACAAGCCGGTTTCAACCTGGGCTTTCTGGCCTACAACGTGACCCACCCGCCACTGGACCAGCTCAAGGTGCGCCAGGCCCTGGACATGGCCATCGACAAGCCGGCGATCATCAAAGCCGTGTATCAAAGCGCCGGACAATTGGCGCAGAACGCACTGCCACCGGCGCAGTGGTCTTATGACCCGACGATCAAGGATGCACCCTACGATCCCACCAAGGCGCGGGCGCTACTAAAAGAAGCAGGGGTTGCACCCGGTACCACCATCAACCTGTGGGCCATGACCGTACAACGTGCGTCCAACCCGAATGCGCGCATGTCGGCACAGATGATCCAGCAGGATTGGGAAAAAGTCGGCATCAAGGCCAATATCGTCAGTTATGAGTGGGGCGAGTACATCAAGCGCGCCAAAAACGGCGAGCACGACGCCATGATTTACGGCTGGACCGGCGACAACGGCGACCCGGATAACTGGCTCGGCGTGCTCTACAGTTGTGCTGCGGTCAAGGGCAGCAACTATGCGAAATGGTGTAACCCGGCCTACGACAAGCTGGTGCAACAGGCCAAGGTCAGCAGCGACCGCGAGCAGCGCATCAAGTGGTATCAACAGGCGCAAAAAATACTTAAGGAACAAGTACCTATAACGCCTATTGCGAACTCGACGGTTTTCCAACCCCTGCGCAAGGAAGTCAAAGACTTCAAGATCAGCCCGTTCGGCTTGACGCCCTTCTACGGCGTGAGTCTAGATAAGTAACAGCTGCGCCCCAACCGAGTGCGCCAGACGCCTCGGCTGGGCTTTTTTGGTGCGCCATCCGCACCGAAAAAACCCTCTAAATAGATACAAATATGTCGAAAGTTTCATAATTGCGACATTCCTGTACGTTCGTACCACTCTTTCCGGCCTGCAGTGGTTCAGCATCTTGCAATGGGTATGGCGCCTGCATAAGTATCCGCAGGCCGACTCACGAGGTCGCCCTCACCACCAAAAATGACAACAAATCATGAGGCCAACATGCTTAAACACGCAGTCCTTCCGTTATTAGTGAGCGCTGGCCTTATGGCCGCGGCCCCTTTCGCCCAAGCGGCGACTAACCTGGTGTTCTGCTCCGAAGGGAGCCCGGCCGGTTTCGATCCAGGCCAGTACACCACCGGAACAGACTTCGATGCTTCGGCCGAAACCATGTTCAACCGTCTGAGCCAGTTCGAACGTGGCGGCACCGCCGTGGTTCCTGGCCTGGCCACCAGCTGGGACGTATCCCCGGATGGCCTGACCTACACCTTCCACCTGCGCGAAGGCGTCAAGTTCCACACCACCCCGTACTTCAAGCCGACTCGTGAATTCTCGGCTGACGACGTGCTGTTCACCTTCAATCGGATGATCAATAAAGACGATCCTTTCCGTAAGGCCTACCCCACTGAGTTCCCGTACTTCACGGACATGGGGATGGACACCAACATCAAGAACATCGAGAAAGTCGATGCCCACACCGTCAAGTTCACCCTTGGCACCGTGGACGCCGCTTTCATCCAGAACCTGGCGATGAGCTTCGCGTCGATCCAGTCGGCCGAATATGCCGCCCAGTTGCTGAAAAACGGTACGCCCCAGGACATCAACCAGAAGCCGGTCGGCACTGGCCCGTTCGTGTTCAAGAGCTACCAGAAAGATTCGAACATTCGCTACACCGGCAACAAGGACTACTGGAAACCTGAAGACGTGAAGATCGACAACCTGATCTTCGCCATCACCACCGACCCGTCGGTGCGTATCCAGAAGCTCAAGAAAAACGAATGCCAGATCACCCTGTTCCCTCGCCCGGCCGACCTCAAGGCGCTGGGCGAAGACAAGGACCTGAAACTGCCGAACCAGGCCGGTTTCAACCTGGGTTATGTGGCCTACAACGTCATGGACAAGGTCAAGGGCAGCGACCAGCCCAACCCGCTGGCTGACCTGCGCGTGCGCCAGGCGCTGGACATGTCGGTGAACAAGCAGCAGATCATCGACTCCGTGTACCAAGGCGCCGGCCAACTGGCCGTCAACGCCATGCCGCCGACCCAATGGTCCTACGACACCACCATCAAGGACGCCGCCTACAACCCCGAGAAAGCCAAGGCGCTGCTCAAGGAAGCGGGCGTCAAGGAAGGCACCGAGATCGTGCTGTGGGCCATGCCGGTTCAGCGTCCGTACAACCCGAACGCCAAACTGATGGCTGAGATGCTGCAGAACGACTGGTCCAAGATCGGCCTGAAGGTCAAGATCACCAGCTACGAGTGGGGCGAGTACATCAAGCGTTCCAAAGGCGGCGAGAACCAGGCCATGATCATTGGCTGGAGCGGCGACAATGGTGACCCGGACAACTGGCTGAACGTGCTGTTCGGCTGCGATTCCCTGTCCGGCAACAACTTCTCCAAGTGGTGCGACAAGAAATTCGACGGCGTCGTGAAAGAAGCCAAGGCCACATCGGATGTCGCCAAACGCACCGAGCTGTACAAGCAGGCGCAACATATCCTCAAAGATGCAGTCCCGATGACACCTATCGCGCACTCGACGGTGTATCAACCCATGCGCAACACCGTGCAGGACTTCAAGATCAGCCCGTTTGGCTTGAACTCCTTCTACGGCGTGAGCGTCAGCGGCAAGTAAGGATCATTGACGGCGACGTTTCATAACGTCGCCGTTATTGCATCCGCCTGGCCCTTAGGAAAATGAGCACGTTCGCAGTCGATGCTTCCTACAGCAAAAAACCGCGACACCTGACTCCGTTGCCTACAGGGTCAATCCGATTTGGCGCATTTACTCTGAAGTCCGCGACTCATAACGTCGTAGGACAGCAGAGGCTCCAACTCGGGAAAGGCACTTGCTGTGTGTGGGATCAGCGTTGTCCCCCAGGCCTTGCGCCTGGGTGATTGTTCGCTGATGACAACTACAAACAAGGATCGGGATCGTCATGCGCCATACCACCGTTCTATCCGCCATTTTTGGCACCAGCCTGTTGGCCATGGCCACCATGGGTCACGCCGCCGACAAGAAGAGCCTGGTGTTCTGCTCCGAAGGCAGCCCGGCAGGTTTTGACACAGCGCAATACACCACCGCCACCGACAACGACGCAGCCGAGCCGCTGTACAACCGACTTGTCGAGTTTGAAAAAGGCGCAACCAACGTAGTGCCTGGCTTGGCCACCAAGTGGGATATTTCCGAAGACGGCCTGACCTACACCTTCCACCTGCGTGAAGGGGTGAAATTCCACAGCAACAAGGAGTTCAAGCCAACACGCGACTTCAACGCCGACGACGTGCTGTTCACCTTCAACCGCATGCTGGACCCTGATCACCCGTTCCGTAAGGCCTACCCCACCGAGTTTCCGTACTTCAACGGGATGAGCCTGAACAAGAACATCGCCAAGGTCGAGAAAACCGACGAACACACCGTGGTGATGACCCTGAATACGGTCGACGCCGCGTTCGTGCAAAACATCGCCATGAGCTTCGCCGCGATCCTGTCGGCCGAATACGCCGAGCAGTTGCTCAAGAGCGGCAAGCCCAGCGACATCAACCAGAAACCGATCGGCACCGGCCCGTTCGTGTTCCAGCGCTACCAGAAAGACTCGCAGATCCGTTACGTGGGCAACAAACAGTACTGGGACCCAAGCCGCGTTCAGCTCGATCAACTGATCTTCGCCATCAACACCGACGCCTCGGTGCGGGTGCAGAAGCTCAAGGCCGGCGAATGCCAGGTGACCCTGCATCCGCGTCCGGCTGACGTCGATGCGCTCAAGGCCGACCCGAATCTGCAACTGCTGACCAAGCCTGGCTTCAACCTCGGCTACATCGCCTACAACGTGCGCCACAAGCCCTTCGATCAGCTCGAAGTGCGCCAGGCGCTGGACATGGCGGTGAACAAGCAGAGCATCCTGAACGCCGTGTACCAGGGCGCGGGGCAACTGGCGGTCAACGCCATGCCGCCGACCCAATGGTCCTACGACGACACCATCAAGGACGCCGCCTACAACCCGGAAAAAGCCAAGGAACTGCTCAAGGCTGCCGGCGTCAAGGAAGGCACCGAGATCACCCTGTGGGCGATGCCGGTGCAACGGCCGTACAACCCCAACGCCAAGCTGATGGCTGAAATGCTGCAGAGCGATTGGGCCAAGATCGGCCTGAAAGTGAAGATCGTCAGCTACGAATGGGGCGAGTACATCAAGCGCACCAAGAACGGTGAGCACGATATCAGCCTGATCGGCTGGACCGGCGACAACGGTGACCCGGACAACTGGCTGGGCACTCTCTACAGCTGCGACGCCATCGGCGGGAACAACTACTCCATGTGGTGTGACCCGGCGTATGACAAGCTGATCAAGCAAGCCAAGGTCGTCACCGACCGCGAACAACGGACTGTTCTCTACAAACAGGCGCAGCAGTTGCTCAAGCAGCAAGTGCCGATCACGCCTGTCGCCCACTCGACGGTCAACCAGCCGTTAAGCACCAAAGTCGAAGGCTTCAAAGTGAGCCCCTTCGGCCGCAACGTGTTCTCGGGCGTCAGTATTACCCCATAAGAAAATAACCGGATTGCAGGAGAGCGAAGTCAGCTCTCCGGCAAACGTGCAGCCATTTATTGGGAAATTTCCTACGGCAAACGTTTGCAAGTGCCTGAACGAGTTACACACCAATAGTCGGTTCACCTAAAAAGACCGGCATAAAAAAGAGAACCAAAGGAGCTTCACCCATGAAACTGAGCAGCAAAGCGCTTCTGGCCCTGGCCATCAGCAGCATCACGGCTACCGCCTATGCTGAGCCCGTCAGCCAGGACTTCGTTCCGACCACACTGGCCGGCGCCAGCGCCCAAAGCGAGGCCAAAGGTTTTATCGACGGTCAAAGCCTGGGCGGTACCACGCGTAACTGGTACTCCAACGAAATGAAGTTTCGTGGTCAGAAGTTTGGCTATTACAAAAATGCCGCCGATAAAGCCGCAGATGTAAAAACCAACGTTTCTCGCCGCTATAACTGGGCCCAAGGCACCATCCTCAACTACACCTCGGGTTTCACCCAAGGCACTGTTGGCGTGAGCACCGAAGTGGCGGCCTACAACTACATCGCGCTGATCGATGATCAAAAAGACATCGCTGGCGGTTCCAACCGCACACTGGCCCACACTTACGGTGACGCCGTAGGCCAATGGAGCAAATTGGGCCTGGCTAACGTCAAATTCCGTGTTTCGAACACGACCCTGACCGCCGGTCGCCAGAACTTCAGCAGCGGCATCATGGACACCATCGGCAACCGTGCACTGCCTTCGAGCTTTGAAGGTGTGAGCTTCAACAGCGAAGAGTTCAGCAACCTGTCGTTCCAGGGTGGCGTGTTTGACCGCGTTTCGCCGCGTACTGAACAAAGCCTGTCGAAATTCCGCAGCGAGTACAGCAGCAGCGGCGTTGAGACCGACAAGGTCTACACCCTGGGCTTCAACTATCAGCCACTGAAAAGCCTGAAAACCAGCGTCTTCGCCGCCAACGTCAAAGACTTCTGGAACCAGTACTACTTCGGCGCTACCCATGAACTGGGCGATAGCCAAGTACTGAGCCTGACTACCGGCTTGAACTACTACAAGACCGTCGACGAAGGCAAAAAGTTGATGGGCGACATCGACAACGATACTTACTCGCTGTCGCTCGGCCTGACTCACCAGGCTCACAGCCTGACCTTCTCGTACCAGGAAGTGAACGGTAACGAGTACTTCGACTACCTGCACGAAACGAACGGCATCTACCTGGCGAACTCCCTGACTTCTGACTTCAACGGTCCGAACGAGAAATCCTTCCAGGTTGCCTACGGCATCAACATGGCCGAATACGGCGTTCCAGGTCTGAAGTTCAACATCTACTCGGCTCGCGGCTGGGGCATCGACGGTACTCACTACCGTGGTGACAACGGTGTGAAAGACTTCGCCTACAACGGCATTCAGTCCCAGAACGGCGAACACCACCAGGAATACGGCATCGGTTCTTCCTATGCGATCCAGAGCGGTCCTCTGAAAGCCACTACCGTTCGCGCCACCTACGTGACGCACCGCGCCAGCGAGAACCAGTCTGACGGCAACCTGCGCGAATTCCGCCTGGTCACCACCATTCCATTCAACATTCTTTAACTAGCGCCAGGTAGACGGCGGGCTCAGGACGAGCCCGCCGTCTACGCTTGTCTGGTCCATCGATTGCAGAGGGCTCTGAATGAAAATGCTACCGCTACAAGCCGCCATGGCTGCCGCGCTGTTGAGCGTGGCTGTCGGCATTTCAGCCAAACCGCTGGTGGTCTGCACCGAAGCCAGCCCGGAGGGTTTTGACCCGGTCCTGTACACCACCGCCGTCACCGCCGATGCCGCCGCTGAAACCATGTTCAACCGTTTGGTGGACTTCAAGCCCGGCACCACCGAGATCGTGCCAGCGCTCGCCACTTCCTGGGAAATCAGTGACGACGGCCTGACCTATACATTCCACCTGCGCGACGACGTCAAGTTCCACACCACCGACTACTTCAAACCCACGCGCAACATGAATGCCGACGACGTGCTGTGGAGCTTCCAGCGCCAGCTGGACCCGAAACACCCGTGGCACAACAAGTCCGTCGTGGGCTACCCCTACTTTGAAAGCATGGGTTTCAAGGAACTGCTCAAGAGCGTAGAGAAGACCGATGACCATACCGTGGTCTTCACCCTGACCCGCCCTGAGGCACCGTTCCTGGCCGATGTCGCGATGCCGTTTACCGCCATCCACTCCGCCGAGTACGCCGACAAGCTACTCGCCGCCGGCAAGACCGAAGAGCTCAACAGCAAGCCGATCGGCACCGGCCCGTTCATTTTTACGCGCTACCAGAAGGACGCTCAGGTGCGCTTCAAGGCCAACCCGGAGTACTTCCGCGGCAAGCCTCCGGCCGATCCGTTGGTTCTGGCCATTGCAGTCGACAACAACGTGCGCCTGCAGAAGCTCAAGGCCAACGAATGCCAGATCGCGCTGTATCCCAAGCCCGATGACCTGCCCAGCATCAAGAAAGACCCGAACCTGAAGGTCGCCGAACTGGCGGCGATGACCACCGCCTACACCGCCCTGAACACCACCCACAAGTACATGAGCGACGCGCGGGTGCGCCATGCGATCAATATCGCGTTCGACAAGAAAGGCTACAACGAATCCCTGTATGGCAAAGGCAACGCCGTCGATGCCACCGGCCCGTATCCACCGACGCTGCTTGGCTTCAACGACAAGCTGAAAAACCCTGAGCGCAACTTGGACAAAGCCCGCGCCCTGCTCAAGGAAGCCGGTGTACCGGAAGGCACCGAATTCACCCTGTTCACCCGTAACGGCGGCGGCCCGACCAACCCTAACCCAATGCTCGGCGCCCAGCGCATGCAGGCGGACCTGGCGCAAATCGGCCTGAAAGTGAACATCAAGGTCATGGAATGGGGCGAGATGCTCAAGCGCGCCAAAGCCGGCGAGCACGACATGGTATCTGCCGGCTGGGCCGGTGATAACGGCGACCCGGATAACTTCCTCACGCCGAACCTGAGTTGCGATGCAGCGAAAAACGGCGAAAACTACGCGCGCTGGTGTAACAAAGAGTTTCAGGACTTGATCGATAAGGCCCGCGCCGACGCTGAACCCCAGCAACGGGCCGCACTCTATCAACAAGCACTGGACGTTTTCGATCAGGACCAACCGTGGATTCCCATGGCTTACCCGAAAATGTTCACCGCCATGCGCAAGAACGTCGAGGGTTATACCCAAAGCCCTCTGACGAACAATAACTTCGCCACCACCCAGGTGAAGTAAATAAGAGAAACGCTCGGCACCGCCCACTGGGACGGTGCCGAACCTGCCTAACCGGCTGATTGAGGTACACAACAAGATGTTTAGTTTTATTGCCCGCCGACTGGGGTTATTGATCCCCACGTTTTTCGGCATCACGTTGCTCACGTTTGCGTTGATTCGCATGATCCCTGGCGACCCCGTCGAAGTCATGATGGGCGAGCGGCGCGTCGACCCCGAGATGCACGCACAGGCAATGGAGCGCCTTGGCCTTAACAAGCCGTTGTATGCGCAATACCTGGACTATGTCGGCAAGCTCGCCCAGGGCGACCTTGGCGAATCGCTGCGTACCCGTACCAGCGTGTGGACCGAATTCACCGCCCTTTTCCCGGCGACCCTGGAACTGTCCATGGCCGCCCTTTTGTTCGCCGGTATCCTGGGCCTGTTGGCCGGGGTGATCGCGGCACTCAAGCGAGGATCCCTGTTCGACCACGGGGTGATGGGCATCTCCCTCGCGGGCTATTCGATGCCGATCTTCTGGTGGGGCCTGATCCTGATCATGTTCTTCTCGGTGAGCCTGGGCTGGACCCCGGTTTCCGGGCGCATCGACCTGCTCTACGACATCGAGCCGCGCACCGGCTTCATGCTGATCGATACCCTGCTGGCTGACGAGCCGGATGCGTTCTGGGATGCGCTGCACCACTTGATCCTGCCGGCCATCGTGCTCGGCACCATCCCGCTGGCAGTGATCGCACGGATGACCCGTTCATCCATGCTCGAAGTGCTGCGTGAAGACTACATCCGTACTGCCAAGGCCAAAGGCCTGTCGCCGGCGCGCGTGGTATTCGTACACGGCCTGCGTAACGCGCTGATCCCGGTGCTCACGGTGGTCGGCCTGCAAGTCGGCACCCTGCTGGCCGGTGCGGTACTGACCGAAACCATCTTCTCGTGGCCCGGCATCGGCAAATGGCTGATCGAAGCCATTGGCGCGCGGGACTACCCGGTAGTGCAAAACGGCATCCTGTTGATCGCCTGCCTGGTGATCCTGGTGAACTTCGTGGTGGATATCCTCTACGGCTTCGCCAACCCACGTATCCGTCACCAGCGCTGAGATCATGACCATGACCACACCGACTCAAGTGTCAGCAGTCGATCAAAGCCTGCTGTACCCGTCCCCGTACAAAGAATTCTGGCAAGCCTTCTCCAAGAACAAAGGCGCGGTTGCCGGCCTGCTGTTCATGTTGCTGATCGTGTTCTGCGCGATCTTCGCGCCGTGGGTGGCCCCGCATAACCCGAGCGAGCAATACCGCGACTTCCTGCTCACCCCGCCGGCCTGGCTGGAAGGCGGGCAGATGCAGTTCCTGCTCGGCACCGACGAACTCGGCCGTGACTTGCTCTCGCGCCTGATCCAGGGCTCGCGCCTGTCGCTGCTGATCGGTTTGTCGTCGGTGGTGATGTCGCTGATCCCGGGCATCCTGCTGGGTCTGTTCGCCGGGTTCTTCCCGCGCCTGCTTGGCCCAACCATCATGCGCCTGATGGACATCATGCTGGCCCTGCCCTCGTTGCTGCTGGCCGTTGCCATTGTCGCAATCCTCGGCCCTGGCCTGATCAACACCGTGATCGCCATCGCTATCGTGTCGTTGCCGTCCTATGTGCGTCTGACCCGCGCGGCGGTAATGGGCGAACTCAACCGTGACTACGTGACTGCCGCCCGCCTCGCCGGTGCCGGCCTGCCACGCCTGATGTTCATCACCGTGCTGCCCAACTGCATGGCGCCGCTGATCGTGCAGGCCACCTTGAGTTTCTCTTCGGCGATTCTCGATGCCGCCGCGTTGGGCTTCCTCGGTCTGGGCGTTCAACCGCCAACCCCTGAGTGGGGCACCATGCTGGCTTCGGCCCGTGACTACATCGAACGCGCCTGGTGGGTAGTGAGCTTGCCTGGTTTGACCATTTTGCTCAGCGTGCTGGCAATCAACTTGATGGGTGACGGCCTGCGCGATGCGCTGGACCCGAAACTCAAGAACGCCGCCTGAGGAGATTCCCATGTCACTGTTAGAAATCAAGAATCTCAACGTACGCTTCGGCGACAAGACCGCCGTGCCGGTGGTCGATGGCCTCGACATTTCGGTCGACAAGGGCGAAGTCCTGGCGATCGTTGGCGAGTCCGGCTCGGGTAAATCCGTGACCATGATGGCGCTGATGGGGCTGATCGAGCACCCCGGCATCGTCACCGCCGACGCCCTGAACTTCGACGGCAAGGACATGCTCAAGCTGAGCAACCGCCAGCGCCGCAAGATTGTCGGCAAAGACCTGGCGATGGTGTTCCAGGACCCGATGACCGCACTGAACCCCAGCTACACCGTGGGTTTCCAGATCGAAGAAGTGCTGCGCCTGCACCTGAAAATGTCCGGCAAGCAAGCGCGTAAACGCGCCATCGAACTGCTCGAAAAAGTAGAAATCCCAGGTGCGGCCAGCCGCATGGACGCCTACCCGCACCAACTGTCCGGTGGCATGAGCCAGCGCGTGGCAATCGCCATGGCCATTGCCGGCGAGCCGAAACTGCTGATCGCGGATGAGCCGACCACTGCACTGGACGTGACCATCCAGGCGCAAATCATGGAGCTGCTGCTGGCCCTGCAAAAAGAACAGAACATGGGCCTGGTGCTGATCACCCACGACCTTGCCGTCGTGGCGGAAACCGCCCAGCGCGTGTGCGTGATGTACGCAGGCCAAGCGGTGGAAGTCGGCCAGGTGCCGCAACTGTTCGATATTCCGGCGCACCCTTACAGCGAAGCATTGCTCAAGGCGATCCCGGAACACAGCCTCGGCGCCACGCGCCTGGCCACGCTGCCGGGTATCGTGCCCGGCCGCTATGACCGCCCACAGGGCTGCCTGCTATCGCCGCGTTGCCCGTATGTGCAGGAATCCTGCCGCGCCCAGCGTCCCGGCCTTGATCCGAAAAGCAACAGCCTTGCGCGCTGCTTCTACCCCTTGAACCAGGAGGTGGCGTAATGGCCGTCGTTCTTACCGCCCGCGACCTCACCCGTCACTACGAAGTGTCCCGTGGCCTGTTCAAGGGCCACGCTCTGGTGCGCGCGCTCAATGGTGTGTCGTTCGAACTGGAAGCCGGCAAGACCCTCGCCGTTGTGGGCGAGTCGGGTTGCGGAAAATCCACCCTGGCCCGAGCGCTGACACTGATTGAAGAGCCGTCGTCCGGCTCGCTGAAAATCGCCGGCCAGGAAGTCGCCGGCGCCGACAAGGTCCAGCGCAAGCAACTGCGCAAAGACGTGCAGATGGTGTTCCAGAGCCCGTACGCCTCGTTGAACCCGCGCCAGAAGGTCGGCGATCAACTCGGCGAGCCGCTGTTGATCAACACCAACCTGTCCGCCGCCGAACGCCGCGAGAAAGTGCAGGCGATGATGAAGCAAGTGGGCCTGCGCCCCGAGCACTATCAGCGCTACCCACACATGTTCTCCGGTGGTCAGCGCCAGCGCATCGCCCTGGCCCGCGCCATGATGCTGCAACCCAAAGTGCTGGTGGCGGACGAACCGACCTCGGCGCTGGACGTGTCGATCCAGGCGCAGGTGCTGAACCTGTTCATGGATCTGCAGCAGGAATTCAACACGGCCTACGTGTTCATTTCCCACAACCTGGCGGTGGTGCAGCACGTTGCCGATGACGTGATGGTGATGTACCTCGGCCGCCCGGTGGAAGTGGGCCCGAAGGAAGACATCTATGCGCGCCCGCTGCACCCGTACACCCAGGCGCTGCTGTCGGCCACCCCGACCATTCATCCGGATCCGAACAAGCCGAAGATCAAAATCGTCGGCGAGTTGCCCAATCCACTGAACCCGCCGTCGGGTTGCGCATTCCACAAGCGCTGCCCGTATGCGACGGCACGCTGCAGCACTGAGGAGCCGCAGTTGCGCGCCTTGGATAACCGGCAGGTGGCGTGCCACTACGCGGAGCAGTTCGTCGCTTGAGTACCCCCCCGCGGATCCGCGGATCCGCGGGGGCGCCAACGCAGCCTCGCTTGCGCTCGGCAGCTGCTACTGGGGCATTACATTGGAGTGATAACGCGTTCTACAGCCCTTCCCGCCAGGTTGCGCATCAGCCTGGCAGGAGGGGTTTTCTTTTTGGCGACTCAGGTGTCACCGTCGTCGTAGGTGTCGCTGGCTTCGCCCTCGTTGAGGGGGTTTTCCGGATCTTGCTCGTCCGTGGGCTGCGGTTGCGGCTGCCAACTGCCGGAGTTGACCTCGTTCTGTTTTTTCTTGGTGACCGGGCCGGTGTCCTTCCATTGGGGGGAGCCTGAGCCCGCCATTACCGGAAGAGCCGTCAGTCCCAAGGCTACGAGCAACACCAGGGGGATGGCGCGTTGAGCGTTTCGCACGGTGGTCTCCTTCTATAGTCGGTGCGTAAACGCTAGACCCGATGCAGGGTTCTCGCCAATTCCCCAGTCTTATGCAAAAAAAAGTGTGGGAGGGGGCAAGCCCCTCCCACACTTTTTCTGCGACGCTCAGGAATTAATGGTGTTCGCGCGTCGCACGGAATTTCACATCCGGCCAACGCTCTTCCATCAGCGCCAGGTTCACCCGTGTCGGCGCGAGGTAGGTCAGGTGACCGCCGCCGTCGACCGCCAGGTTTTCCACAGCCTTGTTGGAGAACTCTTCCAACTTCTTCTTATCGCTGCAATCGATCCAACGCGCGGAGTACACGGTGATCGGCTCATACGAGCATTCGACCTTGTATTCCTCTTTCAGGCGGCTGGCCACCACATCGAACTGCAGCACACCGACGGCGCCGAGGATGATGTCGTTGCTGCGCTCGGGGAAGAACACCTGGGTGGCGCCCTCTTCCGCCAACTGCTGCAAGCCCTGGCGCAGTTGCTTGGATTTCAGCGGGTCGCGCAGGCGTACGCGGCGGAACAGTTCCGGGGCGAAGTGCGGGATGCCGGTGAAACCCAGCGCTTCGCCTTCGGTGAAGGTGTCGCCGATCTGGATGGTGCCGTGGTTGTGCAGGCCGATGATGTCGCCGGCGTAGGCTTCTTCGAGCTGTTCACGCTCGGAGGAAAAGAACGTCAGGGCGTCGCCGATGCGCACGTCCTTGCCGGTGCGCACGTGGCGCATCTTCATGCCTTTTTCGTATTTGCCGGAGCAGATACGCATGAAGGCGATACGGTCGCGGTGCTTGGGGTCCATGTTCGCCTGGATCTTGAACACGAAACCGGTGAATTTCTCTTCGACCGGCTCAACCGTACGCTCGTTGGCCACACGGGCCAGGGGCTTTGGCGCCCAGTTCACGACAGCATCAAGTACGTGGTCGACACCGAAGTTGCCCAGCGCGGTCCCGAAGAACACCGGGGTCAGTTGGCCGTCGAGGAATTCCTGCTGGTTGAACTCGTGGCAGGCGCCCTGCACCAGTTCAAGCTGATCGACAAAACGGTCGTACTCGTCACCCAAGTGGGCGCGGGCTTCGTCCGAGTCGAGCTTCTCGATGATTTTCACATCGGTGCGTTCGTGACCGTGGCCGGCGGTGTAGACAATGATGTAGTCGTCGGCCAGGTGGTACACGCCCTTGAAGTCCCGATAGCAACCAATCGGCCAGGTGATCGGCGCGGCCTTGATCTTCAGGACCGCTTCGATTTCATCCAGCAACTCGATGGGGTCGCGGATGTCGCGGTCGAGTTTGTTGATGAAGCTCACGATCGGCGTGTCACGCAGGCGGCACACGTCCATCAGCGCGATGGTCCGTGGCTCGACGCCTTTACCGCCGTCGAGGACCATCAAGGCCGAGTCCACCGCCGTCAGGGTGCGATAGGTGTCTTCGGAGAAGTCTTCGTGGCCCGGGGTGTCGAGCAGGTTGACCATATGGTCGCGATACGGGAACTGCATGACCGACGTGGTAATGGAAATACCCCGTTGCTTCTCCATCTCCATCCAGTCGGATGTGGCATGGCGGTCGGATTTGCGGGATTTCACCGTGCCGGCCACCGCGATTGCCTTGCCCATCAGCAGGAGCTTCTCGGTGATGGTGGTTTTACCGGCATCGGGGTGGGAAATAATGGCGAAAGTGCGGCGTTTCGCGACTTCGGCGGCCTGGTGGGTCATGGGAAATCGCCTGGCAGGTGAGTCAAAAAAGGGCGGCGAGTATAGCGCAAACCCCGAGGGCCGGACCACCGTTCACCCGATTGGGGGTGGCTAAATGCTGCCAAGTATGGAACCTTTTAAAAGGTAGAGACGTCCACTCCCCTGCTACCGCACTCGGAACAGGGGCTGATAAATCAGCAAGTTAGCCTGACGAGGCTGCGCTCATGGCTCGATTTGATACCGCGTTGCCGGTATTGGCGAGCTGCTTTTCGCGACCACATTTGCCGACAGCCAGGAATGGCATTGCCGCTCGGAAATGTGTTCGCCGACAAAAGAAAAAAGGAGTCCGCCTGTGGCTATTCGCTATGGCAAAGGGCTGATAGGAGGCGTGGTTGTCGTCGCGCTCCTGGCCCTGCTGGTCCACTGGATCGGCATCAACACGATCGAACTGTACCGCGACGATTTGTTGTTTTACCTGCAAGCACACCTGATCCTCGTTCTAGTCTCCATGCTGGCGGCCCTCGTTGTGGGCATCCCTGCCGGTATCCTGCTCAGCCGACCAAACATGGTCGGGCGTGCAGAACGCTTCATGCAGATCTTCAACATCGGCAACACCGTCCCGCCCCTGGCCGTACTGGCCATCGCCCTCGGCGTCCTCGGCATCGGCAGCGGCCCGGCCATCTTCGCGCTGTTCCTCGCCTCCCTCCTGCCCATCGTGCGCAACACCTACGAGGGCCTCAAAAACGTTCAAGGCTCACTCAAGGAAGCCGCCACCGGCATCGGCATGACGCCGCGCCAGGTGCTGTTTCGTGTGGAATTGCCCAACGCCGTGCCAATCATCATCGGCGGTGTGCGCGTGGCCCTGGCGATCAACGTGGGTACTGCACCGCTGGCGTTCCTGATCGGCGCCAACAGCCTGGGCAGCCTGATCTTCCCCGGCATCGCCCTGAACAATCAGCCGCAATTGCTGCTCGGCGCCGCGTGCACCGCGTTGCTGGCATTGCTGCTCGACGGTCTGGTGACCATGGCCAGCCGCCTCTGGCTGGAACGCGGGTTGCGTCCGTCTTAAGGCCTGGCAAAGGAATTCACATGAAAAAACTGACATTGATATTGAGTTGCGTCCTGCTGTTCGCAGGTTTTGCGCAAGCCGCCGAGAAACCGGTGATCCGCATCGGCGCCCGAGTGTTCACCGAGCAGACCCTGCTCGCCGAAATCACGTCCCAGTACCTGCGCGCCAAGGGCTACGACACCCAGGTGACCGGCGGCCTGGGCAGCAACCTGGCGCGCAGTGCCCAGGAAAGCGGGCAACTGGATCTGATCTGGGAGTACACCGGCGTGTCCCTGGTGGCTTACAACCATGTGGACGAGAAGCTCGACAGCGAACAGTCCTACGCTCGGGTGAAAGAACTCGACGCGAAAAAAGGCCTGGTCTGGCTCTCGCCGTCGCGCTTCAGCAACACCTACGCCCTGGCATTGCCGGAGAAGGTCGCCGAGGAACATCCCGAGATCAACAGCATCAGCGACCTCACCAAAGCCATGGCCCAGGAGACCAAAGAGCATCGCCTGGTCGCCCTGGACACCGAGTTCGCCAACCGCTCCGATGGCCTGGCCGGCATGGTCAAGCTGTACGACATGAACCTCACGCGCAAAAACACTCGGCAGATGGACGCGGGCCTGGTCTACACCGCCTTGCGCAATGGCCAGGTGTTTGCCGGCCTGGTCTACACCACCGACGGTCGCCTCAACGCCTTCAAGCTCAAGCTGCTGGCGGATGACATGCACTACTTCCCGGACTACACCGCAGCACCCGTGGTGCGTCAGGAATACCTCGACAAGCATCCGCAACTGGCTGCCGAACTCAAGCCACTGGCCACGCTGTTCGACGACGAAACCATGCGCCAGCTGAATGCGCGGGTCGACGTCGACCATGAAAGCCCGTCCGCTGTTGCCGCCGATTTCCTGCGCCAACATCCGATCAACTAAAGAAGGAGAAGACATGGAATTCCTGAACGCCTTTTCCCATCTTGATTGGGCACAAGTCCTGCACCTGACCTGGCAGCACATCACCCTGGTTGGCATTGCCGTGATCCTGGCGATTGTCGTGGGCGTGCCCCTCGGCGTGCTGATGACGCGCTTTCCGACCTTGGCCGGCCCGCTGCAAGCCAGCGCCACGGTGCTGCTGACCGTGCCGTCCATCGCCCTGTTCGGCCTGCTGCTGCCGTTCTACTCCAAATTCGGCCAGGGCCTGGGGCCAATGCCGGCGATCACCGCCGTGTTCCTCTACTCCCTGTTGCCGATCATGCGTAACACCTACCTCGCCCTGACCGGCGTTGAACCGGGCATTCGCGAGGCCGCCAAAGGCATCGGCATGACTTTCGGCCAGCGCCTGCGCATGGTCGAACTGCCGATTGCGGTGCCGGTGATCCTCGCCGGTGTGCGCACCGCCGTGGTGATGAACATTGGTGTGATGACCATCGCCGCCACCATCGGTGCCGGTGGCCTGGGTGTACTTATTCTGGCTTCCATCAGCCGCAGCGACATGTCGATGCTGATTGTTGGCGCCGTGCTGGTCAGTCTCCTGGCCATCTTCGCCGACCTGCTTCTGCAATGGCTGCAACGCTCGCTGACTCCAAAAGGATTGCTCAAATGATCGAACTTCAAAACCTGTCCAAGACCTTTCAAAGCAACGGCAAGACCATTACTGCCGTCAACGATGTCAGCCTGACCGTCAATGAAGGCGAGATTTGCGTGTTCCTCGGCCCGTCGGGCTGCGGCAAAAGCACCACGCTGAAGATGATTAACCGCCTGATCAAGCCTTCCTCGGGCAAGATCCTGATCAACGGCGAAGACACCACCGACCTGGATGAAGTGACCCTGCGTCGCAACATCGGCTACGTGATCCAGCAGATCGGCCTGTTCCCCAACATGACCATCGAGGAAAACATCGTGGTCGTGCCCAAGCTGCTGGGCTGGGACAAACAGAAATGCCACGACCGCGCCCGCGAGTTGATGAGCATGATCAAGCTGGAACCCAAGCAGTACCTGCATCGCTACCCCCGTGAGTTGTCCGGTGGCCAGCAGCAGCGGATCGGCGTGATCCGCGCACTGGCGGCCGATGCGCCGTTGCTGCTGATGGATGAGCCGTTCGGCGCGGTCGACCCGATCAACCGCGAGATGATCCAGAACGAGTTCTTCGAGATGCAGCGCGCGCTGAACAAGACCGTGATCATGGTCAGCCACGACATCGACGAAGCCATCAAGCTGGGTGACAAAATCGCGATCTTCCGCGCCGGCAAGCTGCTGCAGATCGACCATCCAGACACGCTTTTGGCGCACCCGGCTGACGAGTTCGTCAGCAACTTCGTGGGCCAGGACAGCACCCTCAAGCGCCTGCTGCTGGTGAAGGCCGAAGACGCGGCAGACAACGCCCCGTCGGTGAGCCCGGAAACCCCGGTGGCCGATGCCCTGGAACTGATGGACGAAACCGACCGTCGCTATGTGGTGGTCACCTGTGCCGAGAACAAGGCACTGGGTTATGTACGACGTCGCGACCTGCACCGTCAGACCGGTACCTGCGGCCAATACCTGCGCGAGTTCAACGCCACGGCGGCGTATGACGAGCATTTGCGCATCCTGTTGTCGCGCATGTACGAATTCAACCGCTCGTGGCTGCCGGTGATGGATGCGGAGCGGGTGTTCCTGGGGGAAGTGACGCAGGAGTCGATTGCCGAATACCTGAGCTCCGGCAAGTCCCGTGGCGGCAAGACCAGCATCGTGTCGCCTGCCGAGACCGCCCTGGCCTGATCTTATGTGGGAGGGGGCTTGCCCCCGATGGCGGTGTGTCAGTCACTGAAGTATTGGCTGACACACCGCTATCGGGGGCAAGCCCCCTCCCACATTTGCTCCGTGGTGCGTCAGGTAAATACCGTCGATTTGCCCGATCCGGGGAACATCAATCCGTCACACCTGTCGGTTACATAAGTAGCTGCACGCCATCGCGCGACGAACGCGTGCAGAAACGCGACATTTTTAGTTGATCCCACGCCCATCAAGCCCTAAAGTTCGCGCCGAACGTCCATGCTGGAAACGATCCATCCGGCTCAAGTACTGACGACGAGACAGCAAGGCCAAGGGAAGCGTCTATTCCCATGGCCTTTTTGCTTTCGGCGACATGCCTTGGGAAGTAGGCGAACCAAAGTGGGGATACGGAGGACGTTCATTTGCACCCATTGCTAATTTCAGTTTGCCCTTAGGAGTCCCCAGCATGTCGATCAACGTCGAAGATTATTTCGCGCGCGCCACTTTTGACAAAATGAAGGCGTTCGCCGACAAGCAAGAAACCCCGTTCGTGGTGATCGACACCGCGATGATCAGCCAGGCCTACGACGACCTGCGCGCCGGTTTCGAATTCGCCAAGGTGTATTACGCCGTCAAGGCCAACCCAGCCGTCGAGATCATCGACCTGTTGAAAGACAAGGGTTCAAGCTTCGACATCGCGTCGATCTACGAGCTGGACAAGGTCATGGACCGTGGCGTCAGCGCCGACCGTATCAGCTACGGCAACACCATCAAGAAATCCAAGGACATCCGCTACTTCTACGAGAAGGGCGTGCGTCTGTTCTCCACCGACTCCGAAGCCGACCTGCGCAACATCGCCAAGGCTGCGCCGGGTTCGAAAGTGTATGTGCGTATCCTCACCGAAGGCTCGACCACGGCTGACTGGCCCTTGTCGCGCAAATTCGGCTGCCAGACCGACATGGCCATGGACCTGCTGATCCTGGCGCGCGACCTGGGCCTGGTGCCTTACGGCATCTCGTTCCACGTGGGTTCCCAGCAGCGCGACATCAGCGTGTGGGACGCGGCGATCGCCAAGGTCAAAGTGATCTTCGAACGCCTGAAAGAAGAAGACAACATCCACCTCAAGCTGATCAACATGGGCGGCGGCTTCCCGGCCAACTACATCACCCGCACCAACAGCCTGGAAACCTACGCTGAAGAAATCATCCGTTTCCTCAAGGAAGACTTCGGCGACGACCTGCCGGAAATCATCCTGGAGCCGGGCCGTTCGTTGATCGCCAACGCCGGTATCCTGGTCAGTGAAGTGGTGTTGGTCGCACGTAAATCCCGTACCGCCGTCGAGCGTTGGGTGTACACGGATGTGGGCAAATTCTCCGGCCTGATCGAAACCATGGACGAAGCCATCAAGTTCCCGATCTGGACCGAAAAGAAAGGCGAGATGGAAGAAGTGGTCATCGCCGGCCCAACCTGCGACAGCGCCGACATCATGTACGAAAACTACAAGTACGGCCTGCCGCTGAACCTGGCCATCGGTGACCGTTTGTACTGGCTGTCGACCGGCGCCTACACCACCAGCTACAGCGCGGTTGAGTTCAATGGCTTCCCGCCGTTGAAGTCGTTTTATGTTTAACAGCAGCCGCAAGTTTTAAGCTGCAAACCGCAAGAAAAACCCATGACGTGTCATGGGTTTTTTTATGCCTCCGGAAGGCTGGCGGCGCGTTGTCGGTAGGCCTCGGCCATCGCGCGAATCGGCGGGTCGTTGGCCGCCGCCAGCGCCTTGTGGGCCACCCGCAAAAACTTCAGATTGCCGCCGGCAAGCGCTTTGTGCAGCCACTCCAGCGCCGTCTCGACCTGGCCTCTATCCGCCAGCACCGCCGCATAACTGAACTGCCCACGGAAATCCCCGCCTTCGGCTGAGCGGCGATACCAGTCCACAGCGGCCTGCGGGTCCCTCGGGCAATACTGACCGTCTTCCAGGTAGCGCCCCAGCAGGTTCATCGACTTGGCGTGGCCCTGCTCCGCCGCCCGACGATAGAAGGACAATGCTTGCGGCTGATCCTCAGCAACACCGCGACCGGTCGCCAGCAGGTTTGCGTAGTTGTATTGCCCCCAATCCAGCCCCGCCTCGGCGGCCAGACGGTATTGCTGCGCCGCCGCGGCCGCATCCGCCGGGCAGCCCCAGCCATGCTCCAGGCAACGCCCGGCCATATTGCGCGCCATCAGATGACCGCCCTGCGCCGCGATGCGGAACCAGCGCAACGCCAGCGCTTCATCGCGGGCAATGCCGCGCCCTTCCAGCAGGATTTGCCCGAGCAGGGCCTGGGCATCCACCACGCCCTCCTTGGCCGCGATCAGGATCGCTTGGGCGGCGCGCACCGGCGCGTCGTCGAGCATGTTCTGCAATTGTTCGACATTGAGCACTTCCTGGCGGCGTAACAAAAAGCCCATCTCAGACCTCGACCCAGCGACGCAACAGGTTGTGGTAAGTGCCGGTGAGCTGGATCAACGCGGGGTGGTCGGGTACATCCGCGGTCAGTTGCCGGATCGCGCCGTCCATCTCGAACAGCAAGGTGCGCTGGCTGTCTTCACGCACTAGGCTTTGGGTCCAGAAGAACGAGGCATAACGCGCGCCACGAGTCACGGCGTTGACTTTGTGCAGGCTGGAGCCGGGGTACAGCACCATGTCGCCGGCGGGCAACTTGACCCGCTGCACGCCAAAGGTGTCCTGGATCTCCAGTTCGCCGCCGTCGTACTCATCCGGATCGCTGAAGAACAGGGTGGACGACAGGTCCGTACGCACCCGTTCGTGGCTGCCTTTGGGCTGGCGCACGGCGTTGTCGATATGGAAGTCGAAACTGCCGCCTGCGGTATAGCAGTTGAGCAACGGCGGGAACACCTTGTGGGGTAACGCCGCTGACATAAACAGCGGGTTCTGCCACAAGCGTTCGAGCATCGCCGCACCGATTTCCTTGGCCAACGGGTGGCCTTCGGGCAATTGCAGATTGTGTTTGGCTTTGGCGGATTGATGCCCGGCGGTGAGTTTGCCGTCGGCCCAATCGGCGTCTTCCAGGGCTTGGCGGATGCGCTGCACTTCCTCGCGAGAGAACAGGCCGGGAATGTGCAGCAACATGAGGCAATACCTGTAGGCAAGGAGGCGCTAATGGTATTGATTCTTATCCGACCTGTAAAACGCCGTGACGGACGAGTTCGTAAAAACCGTAAGCAAAAAGTGTAAAGAATGTAAATTCAGTGCAATTAGCAATGTATCGCAATTGATATGAAGTCTTGTTCACCCTATATTCCGCGGCCTCACATCCTTGGGGAAAGGACACGTCATGTCGCGCACCATTATAAAAACATCTGCCAGTTCACCGCGTTTGCTGGCCTCGGCCATCGGCGTGGCCCTCGGTGCCAGCTCCGTCGCCCATCTGGCGCAAGCGGCCGAAGACACCGAACAGAAAGGCCAGCGCGACAGCATCTCCCTGGGTGCCACCAGCATCACCGGGGAAGAACAGGACGCCACGTCCTACCAAGTCGAAAAAGCCTCTTCGCAGAAATACACCGCGCCGCTGGTGGACACGCCGCGCTCGGTCACCGTCGTGCCGCAACAAGTGCTCAAAGACACCGCCGCTACCTCGTTGCAGGATGCCCTGCGCACCGTACCGGGGATTACCTTCGGCGCCGGCGAAGGCGGCAACCCCCAGGGCGACCGACCGTTCATCCGGGGTTTCGACGCCCAGGGCGACACTTACCTGGACGGCGTGCGCGACACTGGCGGCCAGAGTCGTGAGATTTTCGACATCGAGTCCATCGAAGTCAGCAAAGGCCCGAACTCCTCGTTCGGCGGTCGCGGTTCGGCCGGTGGCAGCCTCAACCTGGTGAGCAAGACGCCGCAAGCCCGAGACTTCACCAACGGCGGCTTCACCTACGGTTCCGACCAGACCCGTCGCTACGTGCTCGACGTGAACCGCCAGTTCCTCGACGACAGCGCCGCGTTCCGCCTGAACCTCATGACCCACGAGCAAAACGTGGCCGGCCGTGACGCCGTCAATTACGACCGTTGGGGCGTGGCGCCATCGCTGACCTTTGGCCTGGGCACCCCGACCCGCGTCAACCTCAGCTACTACCACATGGAAAGCAACGACCTGCCGGACTCGGGCATTCCCTACGGCTACAGCTCGTCGACCGCCACCACCCACGGGCACGACAAACCCAATGACGGCGGCGACAGCAACAACTTCTACGGCCTTAAAGATCGGGATTTCCGCAAGACCCGCGCCGATATCAGCACCGTCTCCATCGAGCACGACCTGAACGACAGCATGACGCTGAAAAACACCCTGCGTCATGGCAGCACCGGACAGGACTACATCCTGACCCAGCCGGACGACAGCAAGCTCAACGTCAACCGTTTCGGCACCGTATGGCGTCGCGCCAACAGCCGCGTCTCCACAACGACGACGACCACCAACCAGACCGATCTGTTTGGCAGTTTCCAGGCACTGGGCTTCAAGCACAGCTACTCCACCGGCCTGGAATTCACGGGTGAAGAAACCCGCGTGAGCAGCTACACCATCAGCCCGAACGCCAACCCCACCGGCGGCTGCACCGTGGCCGGCGGCAGCCAAGGCGGCCAGTGCACCTCGCTGAGCAACCCGAACCCGGATGACGCCTGGAACGGCAGCATCGCGCGCAACTACAACGGCACCAACACCAAGGCCACCAGCCGCGCCGCCTATGTGTTCGACACCATCGAACTGGACCCGAAATGGCTGCTGAACGTCGGCCTGCGCTACGACACTTTTGACACCGAAGCCAACACCAACGCCGTCCCTAGCGCGACCGTGAAGGCGCGGAGCAAGATCAAGGAAGACAGTCAGTTCTTCAACTGGCAGGCCGGCCTGGTCTGGAAGCCGGTGGAAAACGCCAGCGTCTATGCCTCGTACGCCACCTCGGCAACCCCCGCCGGCGGCCTGGTCGGCGAAGGCTCCGATGGCAACCCGCTGTCCGCTGGCGCGGCCAGCAGCGATCTGCAACCGGAAGAAACCGTCAACTACGAACTGGGCACCAAGTGGGATCTGTTCCACGACCGCCTCTCGCTGACCGCTGCAGTGTTCCGTACCGAGAAGAAAAACACGCGCATCCTGGTGGACGCCCTCACCTACCAGAACGCCGGTGAATCCCAGGTAGACGGTATCGAGTTGTCCGCCAGCGGCAAAATCACTGATCAGTGGCAAGTGTTCGCGGGCTACAGCTACCTGGACAGCGAGCTGGTCAAAGCGGGCCGTAACGGGCGCAACGGTGTCATCAGCGCCGGTTCCAACGAAGGCAACCAGATGCCCAACACGCCGAAGAACAGCTTCAGCCTGTGGACCACCTACGCCATCACACCCAAGCTGACCATCGGCGGCGGCGCGTTCTACGTCGATGACGTCTACGGCGATGTGGGTAACACGGTCTACGTGCCGTCCTATACCCGCTACGACGCCATGGCCAGCTACAAGCTGACCAAAAACATCGACCTGCAATTGAACGTGCAAAACCTCACGGACAAGACCTACTACGACAAAGCGTTCTCAACGCACTTCGCCAACCAGGCGGCTGGGCGCACGGCGCTGGTGTCCACCAGCTTCCACTTCTAGACACCGCTTCACGTAGCACAAAGCCCCACGCATCGGATGCGTGGGGCTTTTGCGTGTAAAACAGAATGTTTCTCGAAAAGCCACGGCATAATGCGCGCCGTGCCCTACATACCCAGATAGACGAGGCGGTCAGACGTGTTGAAGAAAACCCTGTTCCAGTTGCACTGGTTCTTCGGCATCACTGCCGGGCTGGTGCTGGCCTTGATGGGGATCACCGGGGCTGCGGTCTCGTTTCAGGATGAACTACTGCGGGCACTCAACCCCAACGTACTGAGCGTTGAAAAACGCGAAGCCGGTGTGCTGCCGCCCGCCGAACTGGTGCGCAAGCTCGAAGCCACCGAAGGCAAGACCGTCGCCATGCTGTTCGTGGAAAGCGAAAGCGGCAATGCCGCACGCGTGTTCTTCACCCCGCCGCCGGGTGAGCGACGCGGCCAACTGCGCTACTTCGATCCCTACACCGGCGATTACATGGGCGATGTGGTCGGCCAGGACTTTTTCGGCTTTATCCTGCAACTGCACCGCTTCCTCGCCATGGGCGAAACCGGGCGCAACATCACCGGCGCGTGCACGCTGATCCTGGTGTTTTTCTGCCTCTCCGGTTTGTACCTGCGCTGGCCGCGCCAGGTGGCAAGTTGGCGTGTGTGGCTGACCCTGGACTGGCGCAAAAAGGGCCGCAGTTTCAACTGGGACCTGCACTCGGTGTTTGGCACCTGGTGCCTGCTGGCTTACCTGTTGGCGGCGCTGACCGGGCTGTCCTGGTCATACGACTGGTACAGCCAGGGCTTGACCAAACTGCTGTCCGACGCGCCGCAAAATGAACGCATGCGCAAGCGCGGCCCGCCGCCGGCAGGCCCGGCGCTGGTGGCCAACTATGACGCAATCTGGAGCAGCATCTACAGCAACGCAGGCCCGGGATTGAGCGCCTACAACATCCGCATGCCGGCCGTCGCCGGGCAACCGGCGACCGTCTACTACCTGTTGAAAGACTCACCCCATGACCGCGCCCTGAACCAGATCAACCTGGACCCGGCCACCGGCGAGGTCAAATCCCATGATCAATACGCGAGCAAAAGCTTCAAGGCGCAGCTACTGACCAGCCTCTACGCGCTGCACACCGGCAGTTACTTCGGCCTCGCCGGGCGGATCATCCTCACCGTCAGCTCATTGCTGATGCCGCTGTTCTTCATCACTGGCTGGTTGCTGTACCTGGACCGTCGCCGCAAAAAACGCCAGGTGCGCGACGCCCGTAAAAGCCTCGGCGCCAACCACAGCAATGCCCCGGCCTGGCTGATCGGCTTTGCCAGCCAGAGCGGTTTTGCCGAGCAACTGGCTTGGCAGACCGCCGGGCAATTGCAGGCGGCCGGCCTGCCGGTGAAGGTGCAGTCCTTGGGTAGCGTCAGCCAGGACGATTTGCTCCAGTCAGAAAATGCGCTGTTTGTGGTCAGCACTTTCGGCGACGGCGAAGCCCCCGACAGCGCCCGTGGCTTTGAACGCGCAGTGCTCGGCCAGGACCTGTCCCTCAAAGGCCTGAATTACTCGGTGCTGGCCCTGGGTGATCGTCAATACGAACACTTCTGCGGCTTTGCCCGGCGCCTGCATTTCTGGCTGACCAACCAGGGCGGCAACCCACTGTTTGCTCCGGTGGAAGTGGACAGCGGCGACACGGCCGCGCTGCTGCATTGGCAACAACAGCTTGGGCAGTTGACCGGTCAGGCACCGGCCGCGGCATGGCCTGCCGCCCAGTACGAAACCTGGACGCTCAGCCAGCGCCACCTGCTCAACCGCAACAGCGCGGGCTCGAACGTTTACCTGCTCGGCCTCACCCCGGCTTCGCCACACACCTGGCAAGCCGGCGACTTGGCGGAAGTGTTGCCCCGCAATTGCCCATGGGCCATCGAGCACTTCCTGAGCGGCCTGGGCCTGACCGGCACCGACGGCGTGTTGATCGACGGTTTGGCCACGCCCCTCAACCAAGCCCTGGCGACTCGCCAACTGCCGGAAAACCGCGCCCATCTGGTGGGCATGCATGCCCAGGCATTGGTGGACGCACTGGCGCCCTTGGCCATGCGCGAATACTCCATCGCCTCGGTTGCCAGCGACGGCGTGCTGGAGTTGATCGTGCGCCAGGAACGCCACCCCGATGGCAGCCTGGGCCTGGGCTCGGGTTGGCTCACCGAACACGCGGCCTTGGGCGCAGGCATCAGCCTGCGGCTGCGTCGCAACAGCGCCTTCCACCTGCCGCAAGCGCCTGTGCCATTGATCCTGCTGGGCAACGGCACCGGCCTCGCGGGCCTGCGCAGCTTGCTCAAAGCGCGGATTGCCGATGGCCAGCAGCGCAATTGGCTGTTGTTCGGCGAACGCAATATCGCCCACGACTACCTGTGCCAGGACGAGCTGCAAGGCTGGCTGGCCAGCGGTGATCTGGCCTTGCTGGACCTGGCATTTTCGCGGGATCAGGAAGAGAAGATCTACGTGCAGGACCGCCTGCGTGAATCGGCCGATGTGCTGCGTAAATGGCTCGCAGACGGCGCGGCGATTTATGTGTGCGGGAGCTTGCAGGGGATGGCGGCGGGGGTGGATCAGGTGCTGCACGACGTGCTGGGCAGCGAGGCGGTGGATCGCTTGATCGAACAAGGCCGCTATCGCCGGGATGTCTACTGAGGCGACCTATGTGAGAGAGGGCTTGCCCCCGATGAGCATGGGTCTCAACACAACTCTCAAAGGCTTATACATAACTCTGTGGTGAGCGGGCTTTTGTGGTGAGCGGGCTTGCGCGCTGGGCTGCGAAGCGGCCCCAAAACGTCCACCTCGATTGATTCTGGCACTCTGCGGTGACCTTATTGGGGCTGCTTCGCAGCCCAGCGCGGACAAGCCCGCTCACCACAACAGCCCAGTTGCCATACATTCAATACCTATGCCCCGATGAGGGGGTGTCAGCTAACACATCTGTGACTGCCCCCACCGCTATCGGGGGCAAGCCCCCCCACACATTTGGACCGCATGCCAAATGATTAGACCGGTTGTAGTTTTTGCTCGAACACCGAGACGCCATCCAGGTCGCGCAATATCACCGTCAACTCTGTCGTCTGCCCATCGATATTCACCTCGCCAAAAAACTGAAACCCGGCAAACGGCGAGGTGTTCTGCGCCGGCGGCGCCTTCTCGAAGACCACCTCTGGCCCAAAGGTTTTATCCAGCGGATTAGGCCCGAAACTCCCCGCATTCAGCGGCCCGGCAACGAACTCCCAGAACGGCTCAAAATCCTGGAACGCCGCCCGATCCGGGTGGTAGTGATGCGCTGCGCAGTAGTGCACATCCGCCGTCAGCCATACGTGGTTACGCACCTTCTGCGCACGCAGGAATGCCAACAGTTCGGCGATTTCCAGCTCGCGCCCTTGCGCCGAGCCGGGGTCGCCATTGGCGATCGCTTCCCAGCGCGGCACGCCGGGGCTGACTTCACCGTCAGGCACACCCAGGCCAATCGGCATGTCGGCGGCGATCACTTTCCATTGCGCCTTCGAGGCCTTGAGTTCGCGCTTGAGCCAGTCCAGTTGCTCACGACCGAGGAAGGGCTTGGCGCCGCCCAGATTGTCATCGTTGCCGCCGCGATAGCTGCGCATATCCAGCACAAACACATCCAGCAGCGGGCCGTAGCTGAGCTTGCGATAAATCCGCCCGCCGCCGTCTGCGCTTTGGCGGCGCATCGGTGAATATTCGAGCCAGGCCTGGCGCGCACGACCCACCAGCGTGTTGATGTCCTTGGTCTGGTAACGCTCGTCGAGCTGCTTGCTGGGCGACCAGTTGTTCACCACCTCATGGTCGTCCCACTGCCAGATCTGCGGCACTTCGGCATTGAAGCGGCGCACGTTTTCGTCCAGCAGGTTGTAGCGGTAATTGCCGCGATACTCATCGAGGGTTTCGGCGACTTTGCTCTTGGCTTCGGTGGTGATATTGCGCCAGATGCGCCCGCCTTCAGTCGCCAGTTGCGCCGGCACCGGGCCGTCGGCGTAGATGGTGTCGCCGCTGTGGATAAAAAAGTCCGGCAGGCGCAGGCGCATGGCCTCGTAGATGCGCATGCCGCCGATGTCCGGGTTGATGCCGAAGCCTTGGCCGACGGTGTCGCCGCTCCACACAAAGCGAATGTCACGACGCTGCTGCGGCACGCTGCGCAGGTGGCCGAACCACGGCTCACTGGCGATGCCGGTCTGGGCGTCTTCGAAGTGCACACGGTAGAAAACCGCCTGGTCGGCGGGCAGCCCGGTGAGTTCGACGCGGGCGGTGAAGTCGCTACGGTTGTCGGCCAAAGGCGAGACGAATCGGCGTGGGTTGCTGAACACGCTGCGGGTGTCCCACTCCACCACCATCCGCGCCGGGCGGTCGCTGCGGCTCCAGATCATGGCGCGATCGCCGAGCAGGTCGCCGGACTGCACGCCGTCGGTGAGTTGCGGCCGGTCCTTGACCGAAGCAATCACCGCCGGCGCCAGGCCCGGCAGCAAAAGGCCGGCGCCGACGACTTGCATCACACGGCGACGGCCCAGATCGAAATGGCTCATGCAGGTGCCCTCTTGAGTATCAAAAGGGCCACTTAAGCACGCGCTTATGACACCGGTGCGACAGCCAGCTCCACGGTTTCGGGACGCTTGATCACGGCATATACCAGACCGGTCAACAGGCTACCGGCGACGATGGCCAACAGGTACAACAGCGCGTGGTTGATCGCACCCGGAATCACCAGCACGAACAGCCCGCCATGGGGCGCGGCGAGTTTGCAGCCGAAGTACATGGACAGGGCGCCCGTCAACGCGCCACCGGCGATAGCGGCCGGGATCACCCGCAGTGGGTCTTTGGCCGCGAACGGGATCGCGCCTTCAGAGATAAAGCACAGGCCGAGGATCATCGCCGCCTTGCCGGCTTCGCGCTCGGTCTGGGCAAATTTGCGCCGCGCCAGGAACGTTGCGATGCCCATGCCAATCGGCGGCACCATGCCCGCGGCCATGGTCGCAGCCATCGGCGCGCCGCTGGACGCGGCCAGCAAACCCACCGAAAACGCATAGGCCGCCTTGTTGATAGGCCCGCCCAGATCCACACACATCATGCCGCCCAGCAGGATGCCGAGCAGCACCGCGTTGGTGGTGCCCATGGTGCTGAGGAAGTCGGTCAGGCTGGTCAGCATGCGCGCGACAGGCGGGCCGACCAGGTAGATCATCGCCAGGCCGGTAATCAGGCTGGCCAGCAACGGGATGATCAGGATTGGCTTGAGCGCCTCCATGCTTTGCGGCAATTGCACGGCGCGGGTGATCAGTTTGACGCAGTAGCCCGCCAGGAAACCGGCCAGGATGCCGCCGATAAAACCCGCCCCCAAGGTGCCGGCCAACAGGCCGCCGATCATGCCCGGCGCAATGCCTGGGCGGTCGGCAATCGAGTACGCGATGTAACCTGCCAGCAGCGGCACCATCAACATAAAGGCGCTGTTGCCGACGGTTTTCAGCGCGGCCGCCAAGGTGCCTTCCTGTTCGAACGCGTGAATGCCGAAGGCAAACGACAAAGCAATCAACAACCCGCCCGCCACCACCATCGGTAACATGAACGACACGCCGGTGAGCAAGTGTTTGTACACGCCGGTTTTTTCTTTCTTGGCCACCGTCGCGGTGCCTGTGCCTTCAACGGCGCCTTCGGCCAAGGCCTTGTTGAGGGTCGCTTCGGATTGCTTGAGGGCAATGCCGGTGCCGCAACGGTAGATCTTCTTGCCGGCGAAGCGCTCGGTGGCGACTTCAATGTCTGCCGCGAGCAACACCACGTCGGCGTTGGCGATGGCCTCCGGGCTCAATGGCGTACGTGCGCCAACTGAACCTTGAGTCTCGACCTGCAAGTCATACCCCAGGCGCTTGGCCGTCTGCTGCAAGGCTTCGGCGGCCATGAAGGTATGGGCCACGCCCGTGGGGCACGCGGTCACCGCGACGATACGCGGGGCCTGTTTCGACACCGCTGGCGCTTGGCTGGCGACCTGCACCTCGGCCTCTTCAGCGCCACGGCGCAACACTGCTTCGACATCCGCCAGCGCTTGGGCCGGGGTGCTCTGGAACACGCGCTTGCCGACAAAGCGTTGCATATCCACCGGGGTGCTGCTGACCAGCAACACCCATTCGGCGGCGTCGATTGTCGCTTGGGACAGTGCGCGTTCCGGATGCTGCACGTCGACGACTTCGACGCTGGTGCTCCAACCTTGGCGTTGCGCGGCGGCGTCCAGCAGGCGGGCGCACAGCACACTGGTGACCATGCCGTTCGGGCAGGCAGTAACAATGGCTAACTTCATCACAAACCCTCTTATTGTTCTGTCAGCGGGCGCACAACAACGCCGCTTTCGAGGTGCGCCAACTGCGCGTCATCGCTGATGCCAAAACCGATCTGCGTCACCGCCATCGCGGCAATCGCGGTGGCGCGGCGCAAGGTCTGCTCGGGCGCTTCGCCGCTGAGCAGACCGTGGAGCATGCCGGCCAGCAGCGAATCGCCGGCGCCGACGGTGCTGGCCACGGTGACCTTGGGCGGCGTCGCATGCAGGGTCACGCCCGAGCTGTACCAGCTCACGCCTGCGGCGCCGTCGGAGACCACCACATGTTCCACACCCTGTTGATGCAGTTGGCTGACGGCATCCGTGGCATTCGCCAGGGCGTCGGCCAGCTCTTCGGTGTTGGGTTTGACCAACCACGGGCCCGCCTGTAATCCGGCACGCAACGCTTCGCCGCTGGTGTCCAGGGCGACTTTCAAACCGAGCTTCTTCAGTTGCACCAACAAATCCTGCAACCACTGCGGGCTGACGCCACGGGGCAAGCTGCCAGCGACCACCACCGCGTCATGCCCGGGGGCGATCTGCGTGAGTTGATCGAGGAGCGCCTGTTGCGCCTGTTCACTGACCCACGGCCCCGGCGCATTGATGTCGGTGACCCGGCCGTCCTGCTCGGCAATCTTGATATTGCTGCGGGTCTCGCCAGGCACGCGGATAAACGCGTCGGCAAAACCACGGCGCATGATCAGCGCCTCAAATGCCTGAGGATTGCCCTCCCCCAGAAATCCGCCAACGGTCACCTGATGCCCAAGATCCGCCAACACCTGCGCCACATTCACGCCCTTGCCGGCGGCATGGGTGAGCATGGCGTCGCTGCGGTTGACTTCACCCGGTTCCAGGCGCGCCAGGCGCACCGTAAGGTCCAACGCCGGGTTGAGCGTCAGGCTTAGAATCCTTGCCATTTACACGGCCTCCACTAGGGCACGCACTTCGGCGGGAGACCCCACCGCCAGTGCCTTTTGCGCCAGGCCCTGGGCCTCGCTCAGACTGAATTCACGCACCCGCGCCTTCACTTCGGGAATGCTGCGGGCCGACACGCTCAGCTCATCAACGCCCAGGCCGATCAGCACCGGCACGGCCAACGGGTCCGCAGCCAGCTCGCCGCACACGCCGACCCATTTGCCATGGGCATGGGCGGCGCGCACGGTGATGTCGATCAGTTGCAACACCGCCGGGTGCAGGCCATCGGCCTGGGCCGACAGGGTCGGGTGGCCACGGTCGATGGCCAGGGTGTACTGGGTCAGGTCGTTGGTGCCGACACTGAAGAAGTCCACCTCCTTGGCCAGCACCGGCGCGAGCAGTGCCGCCGACGGCACTTCGATCATGATGCCCAGTTGCAAGTCCGCCACCGGGATCTCCAGGCGCAGGCGCTCGGTCATGTCGCGGGCTGCGCGCCATTCATCGACGCTGCCGACCATGGGAAACATGATGCGCAGCGGGCGGTTATCCGCCGAGCGCAACAGGGCGCGCAATTGCGCTTCCATGATCTGCGGGCGTTGCAGGGTGAGGCGAATGCCGCGCACACCGAGGAAAGGGTTTTCTTCCTCGGCAATCGGCCAGTAAGGCAACGGTTTGTCGCCGCCCACGTCGAGGGTGCGCACCACCAGCGGGCGCCCGTCGAGGCCGTCGAGGACGCGGCGGTATTCGGCTTCCTGGGTGGCTTCGTCCGGCGCTTGCGGGTGGGCCATGAAAATCAGCTCGGTACGCAGCAGGCCAATGCCTTCGGCGCCCTGCTCGACCGCTTTGGCGACACCCGCGCTCTCGCCGATGTTGGCAAACACTTCCACGGCGTGGCCGTCACGGGTGACCGCCGGTTCATGGCGCTGGGCCGAAGCGGCTTGCAGGCGCTGTTCGCGGGTGTCGCGCTCGACGGTGGCGCGTTGCAAGGTGGCGGCGTCGGCGTCCACATGCAGGCGACCGCGCTGGCCATCGAGCAACAATGGCGTGCCGGAGGCCAGCAGCAACACGGCCGGACCGGCACCGACCAACGCGGGGATGCCCAGGGCACGGGCGACGATAGCGCTGTGGGCCGTGGCGCCACCACGGGCGGTGAGGATGCCGGCGACGCGGGCCGGGTCCAGGCGGGCAACATCGGACGGGCCGACTTCATCCATCACCAGAATGTAGGGCTCGTTTGGCTCCTGGGCGGTTTCGACGCCGCACAGTTGGGCCAGCACCCGCCGACCAATGTCTCGCAGGTCGGCGGCGCGCTCGGCGAGCAGAGCATCCTGCAAAGACTCCTGCTGCCTGGCGGCGGCTTCGATCACGCTCATCCACGCGGCTTCGGCGCTTTCGCCTTGTTTGAGGCGGGTGTCGACTTCGTCGGTCAGTTCCGGGTCGTCGAGCATTTCCTGGTGGGTGATGAAAATCTCGCGAATCGCCTTGGCTTGGCTGCGCTCGATCAGGCCCTGGATATCGCGGCGTACTTCACCGAGTGCCTCTTGCAGGCGCTGGCGCTCAATGGCCGAGGATTCGCCGCGCAACGGGTAATCGAAGACTTGCTGGATCTGCACGTGCGCAGGGCCAATGGCAATGCCCGGCGCGGCGGCGATGGCCTGGACCTGGCTGCCGGCCAGCGGTGCGCTGAGCGCGGGCTCGGCCTCAACGATGGCAGGCTGGGCGCTCGCGGTCGGCAGCGGCTCGACCTCTTCTCCCAGGCCCTCTTGCACCGCCGCCAACAGCGCGGGCAGCGCATCACCGGCAATGCTCGGCTCGGCGACAAATTCCAGCACTTGACCGCGACGGGCGCCCAGGCTCAGCAACTTGCTCAGGCTCTTGACCGACACCGCGCCCACAGGACCGTCGACGATGCGTACACGGATGTCACCTTCAAAACTTTTTGCCAGTTGCGCGAGGATCTTCGCCGGTCGCGCATGCAGCCCGTGGGCGTTGGCCAGGGTAATGCGTGCGCTCGGCCAATCCGGCGGCAGTTCACCGCCCAGCACTTCGAGTACCGCACGGCTACTGGTGGCACGGCCCAATTCCTGGCCGCGGCCTTCGATCAATAAGGCGCACAGGCGCTCAAGCAACGCCTGATGGGCTTCGCCCAGGCTGGCCAGGCAGAACAGGCCGTTAAGCGGCTGGCCGAGGTAGCGCATGGGTTTATCCGGCGTGACAAACGCCAGGCCGGGACGCTTGACCGTCTGTTCGCTGTGCAACCACCACAGGCCATCGCCCAGCGGGAGCGCGTCGACCTGCTGCAATACAGCGGCGAAACCATTGCTCACACAATCGGCCTGGCGCAGCAGGCGTGCGCCTCGCCAGACCAGCTCTTCAAAGTCATCGGCGGACACGCCCAGGCTGATCATCTGCGCATCCAGCGCCAGCTCCTGCGGCGCGCCTTGCAGCAGTTTGAGCAACGCTTCGGCGCTGCCGGCACGGCGCAGTGCCTGGCCCAGGTCGGTTTCACCGAGGGCGCGGGTGAGCAGTTGCAGCAGGCGCAGGTGTTCATCGGATTTGGCGGCAATGCCGATGGCCAGGTACACGATCTGACCGTCGCCCCAGTCCACCCCTTCGGGGAACTGCAACAGGCGCACGCCGGTGGAAAATACCTGGTCGCGGGTTTCGGGAGTGCCGTGGGGGATGGCAATACCCTGGCCGAGAAAAGTCGAGCCTTGGGCTTCACGGGCTTGCAAGCCGCTGAGATACCCTTCGGCGACCAGGCCATCGACCACCAGTTTGTCAGCGAGCAGGTGCAAGGCAGCAGACTTATCCACAGCCACTTGGCCCATGGATATCTGCTCTACGGTGAGCTCAAGCATGCCGTTCTCCTAGTTAGTGCAAGGGGTGCACTAGGTATTGTTTTGAATAATTCAGTGTAAATGTGTTCAGAATTTACTGACTGAGCGGTCAATTGGCAGTAGCCACTCAGTAGCGAACGTCGTAAAAATACGCTGGCTGAAACGTTTAATCTAGAATTTAAGGCAGATTACGCGTTAATTGTGCATCCTTGAAGGACCACTCGGCACTTGAGCCAGGACATGGGTCGTACCCAGGAATCGGTTACGATTGGAAAAAATGTCGGGGCAAGCTCCAAAAAACAAGGAAATCCCGGTTTGAAACTCAGTGATATCGCACGTCTGGCCGGTGTGTCCGTGACCACCGCCAGCTACGTCATCAATGGCAAGGCCGAACAGCAACGCATCAGCAGCGCCACCGTCGAGCGGGTGCGTGCCGTGGTCCAAGCCCATGGCTTTACCCCCAACCCACAGGCCGCCGGGCTGCGCAGTCGGCACACGCGCACCTTGGGCTTTATCCTGCCCGACCTGGAAAACCCCAGTTACGCACGAATCGCCAAGCTATTGGAACAGGGCGCCCGTGCGCGCGGTTATCAGTTGCTGATTGCCAGTTCCGACGATGAGGCGGACAGCGAGCGCCAATTGCTGCAACTGTTCCGTGCACGGCGGTGCGATGCGTTGTTCGTGGCCAGTTGCCTGCCCGCCAGCGATCACAGTTACCGCGAGCTGCAAGCCAAGGGCTTGCCGGTGATCGCCATCGACAGGGTGATGGAGCCCGAGCAGTTCTGCTCCGTGGTCAGCGACGACCGCCAGGCGTGCCAGCAACTGACCAGCAGCCTGTTGCAGCCGCTGCCCAAGCAGATCGTGCTGATCGGCGCGCGGCCCGAGTTGAGCATCAGCCAGGAGCGTGCCGCCGGTTTCCGTGAAGCGCTGCAAGGCTTCACGGGTGAAGTGATCGTCGAACACGGCGAATCCTTCAGCCGTGATTGCGGCCGACAGTTGATGGAGCAACTTCTGCAACAACTGGGGCATTTGCCTGACGCACTGGTGACCACGTCCTACGTGCTGTTGCAGGGTGTGTTTGACGCGCTGCATGACTTCCCGCTCAAGTCGCGCCCGCTACGCCTGGGCACCTTTGGTGACACGCAGTTGCTGGATTTCCTGCCGCTGCCGGTCAACGCCATGGCCCAGCAACATCAACTGATTGCCGACACCGCCTTGCGCCTGGCCCTGGCCGCGATTGAAGAAGAACAGTACCAGCCGGGCGTGCACGCCATCGGCCGGACCTTCAAACAGCGAATCCACGAGGCCTGAACGTGGATCTGATCGACACCCACACCCACCTGGACTTTGCGGACTTCGACAGCGATCGCGCGCAAGTCCTCGCGCACAGCCGCTCACTCGGGGTGCGGCGCATGGTGGTGTTGGGGGTCTATCAGCAGAATTGGCAGCGCTTGTGGGATCTGGTGCAGGCAGATGAAGGTTTGTTCGCGGCCTTCGGCCTGCACCCGGTGTACCTGGATGACCATCGCCCCGCCGACCTCACGGAACTGGGCGACTGGCTGAGCCGCCTGCACGGCCATCGGCAACTGTGCGCGGTGGGCGAGATCGGCCTGGATTACTTCCTCGAACACCTGGACCGCGAACGCCAGCAACGCCTGTTCGAAGCGCAGCTCAAACTGGCCGTGGACTTCCAGCTGCCGGCCCTGCTGCACGTACGCCGCAGCCACGCCGCCGTGATCGCGACCCTCAAGCGTATCCGCCTGCCACGGGGCGGCATCATCCACGCGTTTGCCGGCAGCAGGGAAGAAGCCCGCGAGTACATCAAGCTGGGCTTCAAACTTGGCCTGGGCGGCGCCGCCACGTGGCCCCAGGCGCTGCGCATGCACAAGGTGCTCACGCAACTGCCGCTGGATGCGGTGGTACTGGAAACCGACGCACCCGACATGGCACCGGCCATGTACCCCGGCCAGCGCAACAGCCCTGAGCACCTGCCGGCGATCTGCACCGCCCTGGCCGAGCGCATGGGCACCAGCCCGCTATTGCTGGCCGAGGCGAGCACACGCAATGCGTGCGAGCTGTTCAATTGGTAGCACAGGTGTCACCGCTTGCAGATTCAGGGTCATGCGTTGCCGATGCCGGGCGTAGCGCAACACCAAAAAGTGCACCAACAGCACCACCAGTGACACGTTGAGCTGCCCGATCACGCTGATCAGCCCCACCCATTCCGTCACCAACGCCACGATCAGTACCATGCTGGTCAACACCGCCATGCTCGGGCGGACCAGCGCCCAGTGGTCCAGCGCCTTGAAGTGGCGCAATTGCCGGGGGCAGTTCAGCTCCAACACCCGCTGACAGTAAGGGCAGTCGAAGGGCTCTTCGATAGCGATGGCGTTGAGCTGCCAAGGCTTGAGTTCAAACGTGATATCGCAATGGGCGCAGTGCCCTTTGATGCCGACGGCAGTGGTCATCGTCATGCCTCCCCTGGATCATGAATGAGTGAAATAAATTCTCACTCATTCCCGCGAGCAAAAAAGGCACCCAGGGAAATCCAGACAGGCACTACATCCACAAGAGACTAATCCTACCCCGCCGCCCTACACACGAAACGCGCCGATCAATTGCTTCAGCTCGATCACCTGCACTGAAAGCTGCCGGCTCGCCGCCTCGGTCTGATGTGCGCCTTGGGCCGCATGTTCGCCGGCCCGGTTGATTTCGACGATGTTCTGGTCGATATCGTGGGCGACGGCGGTCTGCTGCTCCACAGCGGCAGCAATCTGCTGGTTCTGGTCGACGATCATGCCGACGGCACCGAGGATATTTTCCAGCGCCTGCTGGACCTTTTCCGATTCGCCCACGGTGCCGCTGGCCATTTCATGGCTGGTACCCATGGCCTTCACGGCTGCGCCGACACCGGCGTGCAGACGGCTGATCATTTGTTCGATTTCTTCAGTGGAATGCTGGGTCCGCCGGGCCAGGGTGCGCACCTCATCGGCCACCACCGCAAAACCACGCCCCTGCTCACCGGCCCGGGCGGCCTCAATCGCCGCATTGAGCGCCAGCAGGTTGGTTTGCTCGGCGATGCTTTTGATCACTTCCAACACACTGCTGATGGCCTGGCTGTCGCTGGCCAATTGGTTGATCACCCGTACCGACGCATCGATCTCCGAAGCCAGCCGCGCAATACTGCCCTGCTGGGATTGCACCAGGCCACGGCCATTGACGGTTTCGTCGTTGACGCTGTGCGCACTGCTGACCGCTGCCGCCGCACTGCGCGCCACTTCCTGGGCGGTGGCCGACATCTGGTTCATGGCCGTGGCGACCTGTTCGATTTGCATGCGCTGGCCAGAGACCGCCTCATTGCTGCGGGCCGACACCGTTTCCACTTGACCGGCCTGGAGTTCGACCTGGCTGACGGTGTGCCCGACGCGTTCGATCAAGTCATGGATTTTCGCCACAGTGCCGTTGAACACCTGGCCGAGATCGCCCAACTCGTCACGGCTCTGGGCGACAAACGTGACGGTCATGTCGCCGGCCGCCACCTTGTCCATCATCGCCCCCAGGCGGCGCAGGGTGGTGCGCGTCGAGGCGTAGAAGCCGGCGTACAGGTAGAAGATCAGCAGAAACACCGCCGTCAGCGCCGAGACCAGTACCACCATGTGCGTGCGATTCTGCGCCAGGCGCTGCTCCAGTTGCTGCCCGAGGAACATCAGGGTGGCGTCATCGAGCTGATAGGTCTGGGCCATCAATTGGCTGACGCTGTCGTAGAAAGCCTGCCAGGGTGCGTCGAGTGTTTCAGCCATCACCACTTGCTCTTCAAACAGCTCGCTGCCTTGCTTGAGGCTGGCGTTACTGGCCTTCGCCAGCCCCTCCAGGGCGGCGTGGGCGGCTGTGCTGGAGCCGAGGGCATCGTGCAATTTCAAGCCGTATTCGGCTTGGAGTTTTTCCAGCTGTTGCAGCAGCTCGTCAAAACGCGTGCTGGAGGAGGAATTGAGGAAGCCCTGGCCCAGGGAATAAGCGCCCATCGCCCGACCTTCTCCCAAGACTTGGGTGACTTGGGGCGTGACACTGGTGATCAGTTCGCTGAGTTGGCGTAAATCGCTCTGAGAGTCGCGGCTCAAGCCGGATTGGCTGGCGATGATCTGGCTGAGTATCTGCGCCTTGTTGAGCAACTTGCCGATCAGCGCACTTTTGCTCAGCAACGAGGTTTCCTGTTGCTGGGTCTTGAAGGCCGCGATCAACTCGTCGCGCTTGCCTTCAAACACGGTGATTTGCTCAGGCTCGGTGGCCATCGGGTTGAGGCCCTGCAGACGGGCGAGCACGCTCTGCTCCAAGCTGCCAATCCTGGCCTCAAGGTCTGCGGCCTTAGCGGACTGACCAAGGGTTGCATTGATCTGCACTTGGTTATTCAGGGTTTCCAGATCACGGCGCAAGGCCAGGCTACTACCAAGCAGATCGAGGCTTTGCAGTTCGACACGGGTGCCCTGGAATTCGCGCCAGGAATCACGCACCAGATAATAGTTGGTCGCCAGCATCGGCAGCAGGAACAACACGCTGATCAGGCTGAACTTCATGCCGAAGCTCAGGCGATTCATCAGCGCGATGGCGGGATAGAGCAAGCTCTTCACAGGTGAACTCCCTTTTATTTTATTTTTATTGAGGCGCAGGGCGGCGGCAGAAAGCCACTATTTGGCGTTCTGTCTGTATAGCTCAATTTGCAAGGGAGTTTTGTAACTTAAGGTTAACGACAGGAGCGAAGGACTCGCTCCTGTCCGGGGGGTCAAGGCAGCACGGTCCAGATGGCGAACCCGGCATACCACAGCACCGCCGCACGCAGCAGCAGCTCCCACAAGCGATCCAGGCTGTTGATGCCGTCTGCACCGACCACCGGCGGTGAGATTTCGGCGGCGACCAGGCCGACTTTCTCCACCAGTTGCGCGGCGCTGATGTCCCAGTTCAGCAACTCGTGAAGCATCACACGGCTGACCGCAACGAAGTTGCCCACCAAGGCAAAGCTGGCCGCCAGCAGACGCACCGGCAACCAGTCAAATGCGTGACGTAACTGCCCAGCGCGCTCGGCCACCAGTGGGTTCTGGCTGTATTCACTGGCCAGGGCCAACAGCCGGTAGGCCAGTGCGGCGACCGGGCCCAACAGGAAGTACCAGAAGATCACTGCGAAAAAACTCTGGTAGGCCTGCCATAACAGATGGCCCTGGACGCGTTCCAGCAGCTGCTCACCGCTGTCGGCACCGATTTTCAGATCGCGTTCAGCCACATGTTCGGCGGCTTGCAGATCGCCCCGGCGCCACGCATCGCGAAACGGCCCAAGCCCGGCCAACAGGTCGCCACGGCCCAGGCTGTAGATCACCACCAGCAGGTGCACCGGCAACGCCAACAAACCATAGGCCACCGGTTCCAGCACCAGCAGCAACAACGCCAGCAACGCCACCGGCAGCAGCACCAGCAGAGCCAGAATCAGCCAAGGTTGTTTGCCCAGGCGCGGGCTCGATTCCAGCTTGGCCAATTCGCGCAACCAGCCGCCATCACGCTGCAATCGCTGGCGCATGGCCGAAAACTTCTCGATCCACACCGCCAGCACCAACACCAGAAAACTCATCGTGCGTGTCCTCCATCCTGCAGAGCGCTGCGAAAGCGCGTCCAATCAAAAGCGGGGCCGGGATCGGTCTTACGCCCCGGGGCGATATCGCTGTGACCACAGATACGCTGCGGTGTAATACCGGGGTAGGCGGTCCGCAACTGAAGTGTCAGGTCGATCAGCGACCTATATTGGGCGTCGGTGAACGGCAGGTCATCCGTGCCTTCCAGCTCTATCCCCAAAGAAAAGTCGTTACAGGTTTCACGCCCCTCGAAACATGAAACCCCGGCGTGCCAGGCCCGGTCGACGCAGGACACAAACTGCGTCACCGCACCGTCGCGCTCAATCAGAAAATGCGCAGACACCCGTAGGTCGGCAATCCCTTCAAAGTAGGGATGTTCCGTGACATCCAGGCGATTCTGGAAAAATTCCTGCACCTTGCCCGTGGCGAACTGCGCCGGTGGCAGGCTGATGTTATGCACCACCAACAGTGAGATTTCGCCTGCGGGGCGCTCGTTGAAGTTGGGGGACGGGCAATGGCGAATGCCCTGGCACCAACCGCTGACGGGGTCCAACTGCATACAGGATCCTTGAACGTGACTAAGTGTGACCAGTATGCCGCGTTCGACCCCGCGGTTGCGATCACTTGCCGCGATTGAGTTGACGCAACTGGCCCACCACCGCCGCCAGTGCCCGTTCGAACAGCGGACCATCGTCCAGGGTGTGCAGCGCGCCACGCTTGAACGCCAGTGCAAGTTGGCCGACGCTTTTGTGCATGATTTTGAGCCCGGTGCGGCCGACGAAAACATAGGTATTGGCCGGCGCCATGATCGCCATCAACTTGCATCGCAGGGCACTGCCCTGATCTGGCTGGAACACGACCCAGCCACCGATACGCAGCTGGTACACCTTGAGCAGGTCCGGATCATCCGCCGGCAGCTCCTGGGCTGAATCGGGCGGCGTTGCACTGAGCACAAAAGGCTCGCGCACTTCGATCAAGCCATCGACACCTTCGGGCGGCTGGACATGCAGGGCCTGCAAGCGAACAAAAAAATCTCGGGTGCTGAAGGGGTCGAAGGCCGCGCTGGTCAACCCGTCGCGCAGGGCCTTGAGCAAGCCCGGCAACTGCACCAACAAGTGGCCTGCGGCGTCGGTGTCTTGCGGCAGACTCACACTCCAGATCAACTCATCCATGGTGCGCAGCGCTGCCTGCCACTGCACCGACTGCTCGCCGTGCTTGAGGCTGGCCAGCAACAGCACCTGGCTCCAGGCTTGTTGCAGAAACTGCACCACCGCTCGCGGTAACACCTTGCCCAACAGCCGTCGGTTGAGCACCTCGGCCACCCGTGCACGCGCCGCTTCAGTTCGTACGCGCCCTTCTTCAGCGTCACGGGTGTGCTGTACGAGCAACTCGCGGCGCCGACGCTCATCGGCGGTGAACGCGGTGAATTCGGTCAGCAACTGGGAAAAAATCGCCGGGTCCTCGGCAAACTCATTGAGCAAACGCTGAACCACCTGCTCAATGCGCAGGTACAGGCTGTCGTGCGCGTAGTCATCGACCGGGCTCCAGCCCATGGCGGACGCCGCGATTTCATTCAACAGGCGCCGCGCCGGGTGGCCGGAGGGACTGAAAAAACTCTTGTCCAGCACCGCCACTTTCAGCAGCGGGATCTGCAGGCGGCCGATCAAGGCCTTGAAGGCGTCCGGCACGGTGCGGTCATTGAGGATAAATTCGAACAGCAGGGCGATCAGGTTGATCACGTCTTCGTCCGCTTCCTCCACCACCCGCGATTTGCCACTCTTGACGCTGACCCGCGTGAGCAATTGCTCAAGCTGGTTACGCAGGTCGAAATCATCCTCGACCTGCGGCTCCGGTACGTACTGCTGCAAATGCGACAGCAGCCGCAACAGGTCGCGGGTGGCGATGGGCTGGGGTTCGGCGCTGGCCTCAAGGGTAGGCGACACGCTACCGCGCACGGCGGTCAACAGCGCCTGCAAGGCAGTGAAGGCTTGCTGGCCATTTTCGTCGACGGGTTGCTCGGCGCTGGGCAGTGCCGCCTCACGCGGGTAATCACGGGTGGCGCGCTCGCCGGGGCGGCGGGACGGCGCGGCCTTGAGGTCCGGCAACACGCCGGTGGCGACCAGCAACTGGTTGGCTTCACCGTACAGTTGGTCCGCGTCGCTGAGTACGTACTTCTCAAACAGCTTGAGCATGATCAGCTTGACGCGGATCTCAACGCCCAGACTGCGCCCCGCACGCAGGAAAAACTCGCACAGCAGCGCCGGGCCCAAGGGGTTTTCACGGTCATCCAGGTGATTGCCCAGCAAGGCACTCAAGCGCGCGGTCAGTTGCCCCAACGCCAGCCCGTCACGGTGATGCACGCGGCCGAGCATGGTCTCAAGTGCAACGGCTTTTTCCAGCTCATCCTTGGATGAACCTGGCGCCGCTTCATAGGACACCACCGGCACCATCTGCAGCTCGCCGCGTCCCGCCTGGCCCAGGCCGCCAAAGGCTTCGAACAGCCGCTCCATGAACACACGCTCGAAGTTCTTGCGTTTGAGGCGCAAGTCGCGCATGGCTTCAAAGAAAATATGATGGTCCACGTTGCTGCGGGCCTTGTCGGCCATCTCGAACAACGTGTCGTCGGCGTTATCGAACAGCTCCTGCAGCCCGTGCTGCAACTGCTGCGCGGCCTTGTCGCGAACCTGCAGCAATACCACCGGCAGGCGCGCGAGCGGCGATGGCGTGGCGTGTGCCCTGTTGATTGGCACCACCTTTCCGTCATTGTGCATCCTGGCCTCCTGAAACGGCGGTATTGGTTGGGAAAGATCGGGTACAGGCCCATGAGGCGCTGTCGAAACCGGTACTCACCAGCACGTCAAAGCTATGACGCCAATTGCAAGGCGCGAGATTATCTTGCAAATGAGCCCCGTTGCGCCAGCAAACTCTGAGATTGCGCGGTAAATCAGCGGTGAGTCTGGGTTCGAGTGCACGCTGCCCCTATAATCGGGGCACTTTGTTTGTGGAGCCTGTTATGCCGAATCTCCGTCTTGCCGACCTCACCGCCGAAATCGAAGCCAACGTGCGCCGTGCACTGCTGGAGGACATCGGCAGCGGCGACATTACCGCGCAGTTGATCCCGACCGAACGCCTGGCCACGGCCACCATCATTACCCGCGACAGTGCGGTCATTGCTGGTACGGCCTGGGTGGACGCCGTGTTCCGCCAACTGGACCCACGGGTCGCCGTACACTGGCAAGTGGCCGACGGCGAACGGGTCAGCCCCGACCAAGCCCTGTTCCACCTCGAAGGCCCGGCGCGCTCGCTGCTCAGCGGCGAACGCTCTGCCCTGAACTTTCTGCAGTTACTGTCCGGCGTCGCCACACGCGCGCGGTTCCTCGCAGATTTTGTTGCCAGCACCCAGGTCAAGCTGCTGGACACCCGCAAAACCCTGCCCGGCCTGCGCCTGGCGCAGAAATACGCCGTGACCTGCGGCGGCTGCCACAACCACCGCATCGGTTTGTATGACGCATTCCTGATCAAGGAAAACCATATCGCGGCCTGCGGCGGTATCGCCCAATCCATTACTGCCGCCCACAAGATCGCACCCGGCAAGCCGGTGGAAATCGAAGTGGAAAGCCTGGAAGAACTGCGCGAAGCACTGGCGGCGGGCGCCGACATCATCATGCTTGATGAGTTGAGCCTGGAGGATATGCGTGAGGCCGTACGCCTGAACGGCGGCAAGGCGAAGCTGGAAGCCAGCGGCGGGATCAATGAAAGCACCCTGCTGCCCATCGCTGAAACCGGCGTGGATTACATCTCCATCGGGGCGATGACCAAGGATGTGAAGGCAGTGGATTTGTCGATGCGACTCAGCATATGAGGCGCTGCAAGCGATGAGCGTCAAGCTGCAAGAGGCCGTATGACCACTTGCAGCTTGAGACATGCCGCTGCTTTCAAACCACCAGATTATTCATTTCGCAATACTCGTTCCACTCAACACCCAGCACCTCGGCCGCCTCTTTGTGCAAGGCCAGCCGTGCGGCTTCGAACTCTTCCGGTGTCGAGGTGTATTTGAGCGTCAGTTCCCAAGGCTGGAAACCCTGGCTCTCGGCCTCGTCCTCGAATGCCCACTGGATCTGGTCACGCTGATCATCGGCGCTCAGGTCCTTGATCTCTTCTTTAAGCTGCGGCGTTGCCTCAAGGTACTTATCAAGGGCTGCTTGATGCTGAACTTCCTGGGTCATTTCAGTCGTGGTCATGTCGTTCTCTTAGATCGAGGAATGGGGATGCATCTGGGTCATCAAGGTTGCGCAGATACAAAAGAGCGGGCACGAATGCCGACTCGCCTGGCCTTCAGAACCATTCTGGGATCATCTGAAAACATTGCCTTTGAAACATTGCATCTAAAACAAGCAGTAGTGCCTTTATGCCCGAGACAGGAGTCGAACCTGCGACCTTCGCGTTACGAGTGCGCTGCTCTACCAACTGAGCTACACGGGCGGTGGGCTAAAGCTAGCACCGCATCGGGCGTCCGGCAACTTACGTCCCTTAGCGGGCAATGACGCCTTGAGCCCAGAAGCGCGGTTGCAGGTGATCGCCCTCGGCGCGCAGGTATTGCTGCTGGGCTTGCGCGATGTGAGGCACATCACGCAGTGCAATCACGATCAACAGACCAACGGCCAGCACACTCAGTCCTTTCCATATCTCCCAGCCCAGTGGCAGTGCAGGCGTTGCCGAGGCACGCCACACATGCAGGGCCATCAGCCAGCCTATTAGCAACGCCAGCCAGACCTGGGAATTAGGCATCACGGTCACACCGTCGACCATGGACTGCACTAACGCGCCGACCAACGCGGCAAACAGGCACAAGCGCATCAGGTCAGCGCGCTCGGCGGACAGAGCCCTCTCACGCAATACGCCAAACGTGGCCCAGCCAGCGCGCCACGCCAAAGCAGCAACGATCAAGGTCGATGGCCCACCCCACTCGCTGGCCCATTGCAAGACAGACTGATGTGGATGGGCGGCGATCTTGTTGGCAATATCGGCAAAATGCATCGGCCCGAACCCCAGCCACGGACGTTCGACGAGCATATGCCACGCCTGCCACCAGATCGGACCGCGACCCGACAGCGAGGTGGTGAGGCGATCACCAGCACCACTGGAGAGCACAATCCCCAAGTGATCGGCCAGTACTGTAAACGCCAGCCAGTACAGCAACAGCCCGCCGACAACAGCGGCCAACTGCCATCCGAGCCAGCGTCGCCCCCAAGGCCCCAGCAGTGCCAGCAGCAAACCCGCCGCGCCCATCCCCAGCCATGTGCCGCGCGTCCCCCCGCTGATCGCGATCAGCCACCAGACGCACAACAACGCAAACACTGCGCCTCGCACAGCGCGGGAGACTTTGGGTATCAGCAGGGGAAGCGCCAGTAACGGCAGCGTGAATGTCTGGAATTGACCGTAGAAGCGCTTGTTGGAAAAGCCGGACAGCAACAGGTCTGGGTCCAGCGTCAGCGCTCCGCTGGTAAGCACCAGCGCGCCGGCGTACAGATATTGAATGGATTTGATCAGGCATAGCAGCAGCACAACCAGGATCAGCACTCGATCCATCGCGCCCCCACCGTGACGGCGGAGCAAGGCAAACGCTACGGCGATTGCCGCGCAGCTGACCAGCAACGCCACTTCGGTGAATGCCCAGAGCGGCTGATGGGCCTGCGCCGAAGACAGCAGGCCCAGCGCAATAATCAGCGCCAGGCCCCAGGCCGTGTGCCTGTCCACCAAGGGTTCAAGCGCGGAAACCGACAACCCGTACAGTACCGCGCAGAGCCCAATGGCAATCTGCATTACACGCTGCAGATCATGCCCACCGAACGGTGCGCAAACCCCAATCGTCAGCAAGCACACCACTGCTACCAGGAAAGCCCCGCCTCGCTGCCGTACGGATAACGCCATCGGCCACCTCTGGTCCCTGTGGATGGTTCAGCAGTTATGCACCGCCAGCGCTGCAACCCTTGCTGGCATATTTCTCTTCAGCGGTTGTAGTGCACTTCCAACCGGTGGTGGCGCTGCGCGTCAGGTTGATGGTCTTGCCCAGCACCGGCGCGGGCGCGTCGAGTATTTCGCAACTGATGGAGCCCGCGCCCGTAGCAACGTCGCCTGCCACATCGATTTTGCAGTTGGCGGTGGGGCTGGTGCCACCGATCAAGGTCACGGTGGGTACGGTGCCCTGGTTGATAGTGTCCTCATAACCGGCCTTCAACGCGGTAATTTCAGCCAAGCCGGCAGTGAACTTGGCCTTGGCCTGGTGTGTGGTGTACATCGGCAGGCCGATGGTGGCCAAAATGCCGATGATTGCCACGACGATCAACAACTCGATCAAGGTAAAGCCTTTCTGACTCATCACATTCACTCTCCAGAATAAAACTCATGACAAGGCGCGTCCTGCACCCCGTTTTTTTCAGCGGCGCCAGTGTACTCACCCGCAAGCGGTCAATCGCGCACAAGACGCACATTCTGACATTTTATCCGGCGCCATCGGCATGCCCGGATCCGTCACCTGACTACGCTATAAATCTTCGATGACTTGTATGCGGAACCGCGACATGAACAACCCTTCAACGATCTACGCTTGGGAAGGCATCAACCGCAAAGGACGCAGGGTGTCCGGGCAGACCAAAGGGCATAACCCTGCCCTGGTCAAGGCACAACTGCGCCTGCAAGGGATCAGCCCAGGTCGCGTGCGCAAGCAATCCCCGATGCTGCCAGGCCTGGCCCAGTCGGCAAAGGCGGCTGACATTACCCTGCTCACTCGCCAACTGGCCACGCTACTGAACGCCGGAATTCCGCTGTTGCAAGCCTTCGACATCATCAACGAAGGCTTCGACAACCGCGCCGTGCGTGAGCTGGTGCAGGCGCTGAAACAGCAGGTCGCAGCTGGCGCCAGCCTGGCCGACGCACTGCGCAAACAGCCGGGCTACTTCGATGAGCTGTACTGCAACCTGGTAGCCGCCGGCGAGCAGGCCGGCGCATTGGAGACCCTGCTGGAGCGTGTGGCGATCCACCGCGAAAAGAGTGAGCAACTCAAGGCCAAGGTCAAAAAGGCCATGACATACCCCATTGCGGTGCTGGTGGTTGCCAGCCTGGTCACCGGCGTACTGCTGGTCCACGTTGTGCCGCAGTTCCAGACGCTGTTCGCCGGGGTCGGCGGCAAACTGCCAGCGTTTACCTTGCAGGTGATCGCCCTGTCGGCGTTCATGCAGCAAGCCTGGTGGATGCTGGCCTTGGGCATTGCCTTCGCAGCCATGGGGCTGCGGAAGGCCTATCGGTCATCGCCGGGTTTCAGCTATTGGCTGGACACCGGTTTGTTGAAAGCGCCCCTGGCAGGCAAACTGCTGACAAAATCCGCCGTGGCCCGCTACGCCCGCACGCTTTCCACCACCTTTGCCGCCGGTGTTCCACTGGTACAGGCATTGGACTCAGTCGCCGGCGCCGTGGGCAATGCTCCGTTCAAACAGGCAATCGAACATATGCGTCACGATGTATCCACTGGCATGCAGTTGAATCAATCCATGACCAACAGCGGTCTGTTTCCCGGCATGGCGATCCAGATGACGGCAATCGGCGAAGAATCGGGCATGCTGGAACAGATGCTGGAAAGAGTCGCCAACCACTATGAGACCGACGTGGACAACCAGGTCGATAGCCTCACCAGCCTGATGGAACCGCTGATCATGGTGGTTCTGGGAGGCATCGTCGCAGCACTGGTCATCGCCATGTACCTGCCGGTCTTCCAACTGGGGAGCGCATTTTGAACCTACTGTTGAGTGAGTCCCCCTGGGCATTTGTGGCGATAGCATCGGTACTGGGGCTGATCGTCGGCAGTTTTCTCAATGTGCTGGTGTGGCGCCTGCCAAAAATGCTCGAACGGGAATGGCGCGCCCAGGCCCATGAAGTGCTCGGTTTGCCTGCCGAGCCTGCAGGGCCGACCTACAACCTGATGCGCCCAAATTCCTGCTGCCCGCACTGTGATCACCCAATCCGGCCCTGGGAAAATATCCCCGTGCTCAGCTACCTGATCCTCCGGGGACGCTGTGCTCATTGCCAAGGCGCCATCAGCGCCCGCTACCCGTTAACCGAACTTGCGTGCGCGCTGATCTCGGCCTGGGTCGCCTGGCATTTCGGCTTTGGCTGGCAAGCGGCAGCGGTACTGCTATTGAGCTGGGGGCTACTGGCGATGAGTTTGATCGACGCAGACCACCAGTTGCTCCCGGATGTGCTGGTGCTGCCGTTGCTGTGGCTGGGGTTGATCGTCAACAGTTTTGAATTATTGACCACATTGCCCGATGCCCTTTGGGGCGCGGTGATCGGCTATCTGAGCCTATGGAGCGTGTTCTGGCTGTTCAAGCTGGTCACTGGAAAGGACGGCATGGGCCACGGTGACTTCAAGTTACTGGCCTTGCTAGGCGCCTGGGGTGGCTGGCAGATTTTGCCGATGACGCTGTTTATGTCGTCGCTGGTAGGCGTGTTTAGCGGGCTGATCCTGATGCGCGTGCGCAAGACCCAGGCGTCGGCACCGATGCCATTTGGTCCGTATCTGGCAATTGCCGGCTGGATTGCATTGCTCTGGGGTGGTCAAATAACCGACTTCTATTTGCAGTCTGTCGGTTTCAGATGACCACTTCTGTTGCAACACCCTGGATTCTGGGCCTCACCGGCGGCATCGGCAGCGGTAAAAGCGCGGCGGCCCAGCACTTTATCGACCTGGGCATCGACTTGGTCGACGCTGACCACGCCGCCCGCTGGGTAGTCGAGCCTGGCCGGCCGGCGCTGGCCCGCATCGTCGAACACTTTGGCGGCGGCGTGCTGCAGCACGACGGCCAGTTGGAGCGCGCCGCGTTGCGCAAGCTGATCTTTGAAGTACCCGAAGAGCGCCTATGGCTGGAAGGCCTGCTGCACCCGCTGATCGGCGAGGAGATTCGCAGCCACCTGGCGCGCGCGCGCTCGCCATACGCGATCCTGGTGTCGCCGCTGCTGATCGAATCCGGCCAATACAGCATGACCCAGCGCATCCTGGTGATCGACGTGCCGCAATCGCTGCAGATTCAGCGTACCCTGCAGCGCGACGGCATCAGCGAGCAACAGGTGCAGGCGATCCTCAAGGCTCAGTCCAGCCGTGAAGACCGCCTGAACCATGCCGATGACGTGCTGGTCAATGACCAGGACCTCGCCTGGCTGCACAGCGAGGTCGAGCGACTGCACCACTTTTACCTTACTTTGCGTGGAGGCCGATCATGAGCCAACCCTTGACCGTCGACTGCCCAACCTGCGGCGCACCCGTGGAATGGAAAACCGACAACCTCAACCGGCCGTTCTGCTCGGACCGCTGCAAACTCATCGACCTGGGCGCCTGGGCCGCTGAAGAGCACAAGATTCCCGTGGCCCCGGATGCCGAGGACGAGCTGTTTTCCGAAGACCTGTCGCCGCGCCATTAAGGCCGCATAAAGGCGTATTCCTGCTGGTCGTCGAGGTTCTCTGCAAGGTATTGCAGCTCGTCGGCCAAGTCTTCAAAACTGCGCACGCCCTTGCTCTGCTGCACCACCGCACTGAGCATGGCGCGCAGGGTCAAGCCTGGGTCAAAACCGATTTCCTGCGCCGAATCCTGGCTTTTGCGCAACTCCTGCCGTGCCCACTCATACACACCCATGATCCGTGCTCCCGCCTTACTCATCTAAAATTTGGCTGAGCATGGGCCTGCTTGCTCGTACTGGATTTGATCTGGATCAACGCTGCGATTCGTCATCCTTCCAGGGCGCAGAGAGGTAGCGGGTGCGGTTGAAGGTCTCCAGCCATTCCGGGCAGAACACCACCAGAGCGCTGACGACCATGCCGTTGATAAATGCCTCGGGAAAGATGATGAGCCAGAGGTAGCCGACAAAATCTTCAAGCCATTCGGGCATTGCAAAACGTCCGTCAAACCACAGTAAACCCAGCCCCAGCAGAAGACAGAGCAAGGCCGACAGCGCGGCGGCAAAAAAACCCGAACAGAAGATATACACAAAAGGATTACGCGGTTGCGCACGCTCGACCAGCACCGCGCAACCTTCGGTGACCAGCACCGGCAGCACGATCAGCAGCAGGCCGTTGATACCAAGGGCTGCCAGATCCTGACGCCCCAGCAGCATCAAACCGAACTGGGCGGCAAAGCCCCCTACGATTGCCAGGGGCCAATCCAGCAGCAGGGTCACGGCGGTCATGCCGATAAAGTGGTAAGACACACCGGTATCGAAATCACGCCGCACCAGCCACAACATGAACAACGCGAACACCGTACCGAACAGCAGATGCTGGCGCCGCCGGTCGGCGAACAATTCAACCCATGGCGAACGCACAGCGGCCCACAGCAGTACCGGCGCGTACAGCAGCCAACCGATGCCGAGGGTTGCAGGCGCCAACACTGCGGCACTGATCATGGGTGAACTACCAAGGCAAAAAAGCTCACCGCACACCTCTTTGCAGGAGTTAAAGTCGAGTCGTCAGTCTACACCGCCCTTTTGCAGCGAGACTTCCTGCAGTCATCATTTGGACGCTAAGCTGCAAGCATGGATGACTCAGATTATTTGCGCCTGCTCACCGTAGCAGCCGAACAAGCCAACGCATTCCTGTCCAATGCCCGCAAATGGGAGCGTGAGCGTTGGGTCTGCCAGCGCCTGCTACAAGGCTTGAACGTGCCCTACCGCGCCGAAGAGTTTCACGCTGCGGGGCAAGAGCCGCCGGATGTATTGTTTCGTGATGCCAGTTTCGAGGTGTTTTTTGTACTGGATGAAGGGCGGCGACTCAACGACGAATGGCGCGATGAATTGCTACGCCGACGCAGTGCCTTCTCCCTCAGCCAACTGGTTCGGCGCGAAGCCAAGCCGCGACGCATTCCCGCCCATGAATTCCTGCTGCGCCTGGGGCCCACACTGCGCAAAAAAGCGCACAACTATAAAGAGCGCGGGATGGACCTGGGCGAGCTGGATATCGTCGCCTTCACCAGCCTCAAGCGCGAAGTACTGGACCTCAACAGCCACTTTCCACCGCCCACCGAGTATCTGCGCCAGGGGTGGCGCTCGCTGTCGCTGGTCGGGCCGACGTTTGCACGGGTGCTGTTCGCGCACCCGGACGCGCCGGATTTCTTGCGCAACAACCTGGGGCGCAGCATAGTGTTCGACGTGGGCATCAGCCTCTGATCCCAACCCGACTGTAACGTGGCGCCCTTTTGCAACGTCTACCTGACGAGGCCTTCTATGACCAGCCGCCTGAACCCCGACGACCAACAGCATGTCGAAGAGTACCTGCAACTCTCCCAGAACCGAGTCGAGCGCAAGCCTTTCCGGCCGTGGCTGCTCCTTGGTGTGGTGCTGGTAGTGGTGATCGGGCTCGGTCTGCTGAGCCGCCTTTTGAGTTACCTGACGCTATGAGCTGCCTGGCGCTCGCGGGGGTAACTGCTCCGATTTCTTTTAGCCTTGCGAGATATCCCCATGACCCATCGTATTATTATCGTCGGCGGCGGCGCCGGCGGCCTGGAGTTGGCTACCCGCCTGGGTAAGACTCTGGGCAAGCGCGGCACCGCCAGCGTCACGCTGGTGGACACCAACCTGACCCATATCTGGAAGCCGCTGCTGCATGAAGTGGCTGCCGGCTCGCTTAACTCTTCGGAAGACGAACTCAATTACGTCGCCCAGGCCAAATGGAACCACTTCGAGTTCCAACTGGGGCGTATGAGCGGGCTCGACCGTGAGCAGAAGAAAATCCAACTGGCAGCCACCCTCGACGAAGAGGGCCGCGAACTGGTGCCGGCGCGCGTGCTGGGCTATGACAGCCTGGTGATTGCGGTCGGCAGTACCACCAACGATTTCGGCACCGAAGGCGCGGCGCAGCACTGCCTGTTCCTCGATACCCGCAAACAGGCCGAGCGCTTTCACCAGCAACTGCTCAACCACTACCTGCGTGCCCATGCCGGGCAGACCGATGCGGTTGAACAGATCAGCGTCGCCATCGTCGGCGCTGGCGCCACCGGGGTCGAGCTGGCCGCCGAGCTGCATAACGCCGCCCATGAGCTGGCGGCGTATGGCTTGGACCGGATCAAGCCGGAAAACATGCACATCACTTTGATCGAAGCCGGTCCACGGGTGCTGCCTGCCCTGCCGGAGCGTATCGGCGGGCCCGTGCATAAAACCCTGGAGAAGCTCGGCGTGACCGTGCTGACCAACTCGGCTGTCAGCGAAGTCACCGCCGATGCACTGATTACCAGCAGCGGGCAGGTGATTCCGGCCAGCCTTAAGGTGTGGGCTGCCGGGATTCGCGCACCAGGCTTCCTCAAGGACATTGATGGCCTGGAAACCAACCGTATCAATCAGTTGCAAGTACTGCCGACGCTGCAAACCACCCGCGACGAAAATATCTTTGCCTTCGGCGACTGCGCCGCCTGCCCGCAACCGGGCACCGACCGCAACGTGCCGCCACGGGCCCAGGCGGCTCACCAGCAGGCGTCGTTGCTGGCCAAGTCGTTGAAGCTGCGCATCGAGGGCAAGGAGTTGCCGTCGTACAAGTACACCGACTATGGCTCGCTGATCTCGCTGTCGCGCTTTTCCGCTGTGGGTAACCTGATGGGCAACTTGACCGGCAGCGTGATGCTGGAGGGTTGGCTGGCGCGGATGTTCTATGTGTCGCTGTATCGCATGCACCAGATGGCGCTGTATGGCTTCTTCCGCACCGCGATGTTGATGCTGGGCAGCAAGATTGGACGCGGGACTGAGCCGCGCCTGAAGCTTCACTAACACCATAAAACCATGTGGGAGGGACTTGCTCCCGATAGCGGTGGGTCAGCCAAGTATTTGGTAACTGAACCACTGCATCGGGAGCAAGCTCCCTCCCACATCAGCTTTTCAGGGCACTTGAGTTTTGCGCACGCAAAAAAAATCCCCGTATCTTTCGATACGAGGATTTTTAATATGGTCGGGGTAGGGGGATTCGAACTCCCGACATCCTGCTCCCAAAGCAGGCGCGCTACCGGACTGCGCTATACCCCGGTAAAAAAAAGGCGACCTTTCAGTCGCCTTCTTCGATCAGCGCTTTTGGCCTCTGATCTTAAGATTCGATTCCAGCGCTAACTGGTCTCAAAAATGGTGGGTCGTGTGGGATTCGAACCTACGACCAATTGGTTAAAAGCCAACTGCTCTACCAACTGAGCTAACGACCCAAATATGGTCGGGGTAGGGGGATTCGAACTCCCGACATCCTGCTCCCAAAGCAGGCGCGCTACCGGACTGCGCTATACCCCGGTTTGAAATTGGCTCCGTGACCAGGACTCGAACCTGGGACCCAATGATTAACAGTCATTTGCTCTACCGACTGAGCTATCACGGAACTACATATTTCAAAGTACAACTTTTACTGCTCTGTAACCTTCCTCTTCGACCCTGTCCGTATCGCTACGTTAGCGTCTCTGAGGCGCGCTATTCTACAATCTTAAAAACCCCTGTCAACCCTTTAAATTGCTTTTAAGACAATGATTTGCGCTTCTTTCTGATTTCTTCTTGGGGAGAAGAAACCCGTGGGCTGACGTTGCTGCGGGGCGCACTTTACAAGCCTTTTCCTTACAGTTCAACGCCCTAACGAAAAAAAAGGCCCCGCGATGCGGGGCCTTCTCTTATTTGCCTGTCCCGTCCTGAATAAGGTTTACACCTTCTGACCTTTGTTCAGGAGGACTCAATGGATACGAGAAAAAGGCGCAGCCAACGCGATTACACGCTAGCTTTTAAATTGTCGGTCGTAGACCAAG
>NZ_RWIO01000057.1:0-29061 GCF_009764655.1 Pseudomonas sp. PB105 | reverse complement strand
CTTCAAACGCGGCCATGCCCAGGTACGGCACGTCCTCCATGAAATTGCCCTTGGCGTCGACAAAGCGGTCATCCACGGCCATGACTTTCAAGCCATTGAGCTTGGCCTTGGCCACGATGGCCGGGCCAAGCGACACGTCCGGCGGGCAGATCACAAAGCCCTTGGCGCCGTTGGCGGCCAGGCTGTCGATGGCAGAGAGGGTTTTTTCGCCATCGGGCACGGCGATCTTGATCACGGTAAAACCGTGGTCCTTACCGGCTTTTTCGGCGAAGGCCCATTCGGTCTGGAACCAGGGTTCTTCGGCTTGTTTGACCAGGAAGCCGATCTTTACTTCTTCGGCCGATACCGCCCCGCTGAATGCCAGGGCGAGTGCCAGAGTGCCAACTGCTTTCTTGAACATGGACCACCTCTTGTTGTTATTGAGCATTACAAGTTCTAGTCGTGATACATCACAGACCGCCCGCCATCGATCATCAGGCAGGTGGCATTGATAAAGGGCGCCTCGTCGGTGGCCAGGAACAACGCCGTCATCGCCACCTCGACCGGCTGGCCGATGCGTTTGGGCGGGTGCAGGTCAAAGGCACGCTGGCGCTCGGCATGAGGGTCGGGGAAACCGTTCCAGTAGTCGACGTTGAGTTGGGTTTCGATGTAGCCCGGCGCGATGGCATTGACGCGAATGCCTTTGGGCGCGTACTCGATGCCGAGGGCGCGGGTAAGGCCCAGCAGGCCATGTTTGGCCACCGGGTACGGGAAACAACCGGGAATAATGTGGCTGGAATGGGTGGAGGCGATGTTGATGATATTGCCAATACCCTGCTCGATCATGTGCGGCAGCACCGTACGGCAGCCAAACCAGGCGCCGTCGAGGTCGATGGCGAAGCAGCGGCGCCAGTCTTCGTCGGTCATTTCCAGGGGGTCACGGAACACGTTGACGCCCGCGCAGTTGACCAACACATCCACGCGGCCGAAGCGCTCGATGGCCACATTGACCAGCGCCTGCCATTGCTCTTTTGAAGTGATGTCGACGGCTTGCGCGACAATTTCAGCGCCGCGTTCGCGCCAATGGGCAGCCACCTTCTCGACTTTTTCGCCCTGGATATCGGCGATGACCAAGCGCGCCTGCTGGGCCTGAAAGCACGCGACGATTGCCTCGCCAATGCCTTGGGCGGCGCCGGTGATGATCACCACCTTGCCTTTGAGCCGCTCGCCGTAAGTGGGCTCGGGCACGGCGGGGAGTGACAATGGTTGTGCCTGCATCGCTTCACCTGTTTTATTTTTGGTAGTGAGTGCTGATGCCGCCGACTATAAACCCAGATCTTGAAACATCTCAATATATAAATTTGCATCCCATATTGTGAGCTAACCCATAAAAAAACCGGCCTTGGATTAGCCGGTTTTTTTGAGACGGGATGACCCTCAGCCGAGGGCAAAATCGCGCAATGCGTCACCTTCCATGCGATAGCGCACCCACTCTTCCTGTGGCTGGGCGCCGATGGATTTGTAGAAAGCAATCGCCGGCTCGTTCCAGTCCAGCACGCTCCACTCAAAGCGCCCGCAGCCGTTATCAAACGCGATCTTGGCCAAGTGGCGCAGCAGCTTCTTGCCCGCCCCGCCACCGCGTTGCTCGGGGTTGATGTAAAGGTCTTCCAGGTACAGGCAGTTGCTGCCCAGCCAGGTGGAATAGCTGAAGAAGAACACCGCAAAACCAATCGGCAGGCCATCGCGCAGGCAAATCAGGCCATGGGCGGTGGCACCCTCGCTGAACAGGCTACGCTCGATATCCACCACGCTGGCGATCACTTCATGCCGGGCTTTCTCGTACTCGGCGAGTTCGGTGATGAACGTCAGGATCTGCGCAGCATCGCTGGGCACGGCGGGGCGAATCTCGATGGTCATGGGCACGCCTTGGGCAATTTCAAAGCCGACATACTAAGGCGCTTTGATGACGGATTGCAGCGCATTTTCATGCGCCGCGCCGTTACTCCGGCCGGCACCGATGCAAGCACCAGCAACTACAGAACAAACCCGCTCAAGGTGCGTGATAAACAGTGGCCACTACTCCAACCACCTCCAGGCGGCCCCAATGCAGTCCACGTCCCCGGTGAGCACCCAACTGTTCGCCCTGTTTTGCCTCGCCAGTTTCCTGTTGTCGCTGTCTTACGGCTCGACGTTTTTGTTGTCGCTGCTGATTCATACACGCGGTGGCAATGAACACGATGCCGGCAGTGTGATTTCCACGGCGATGCTCAGCACCTTCATCGCAGTGCTGCTTTCCGGGCACTTGGCGGATGCCTTGGGCGCGGCGCGGGCCATTGCCGGGATGGGCGTGTTGCTGGTGGTGGCGTGCCTGGGCTTTGCGTTGATGCCGGGGTTTGGTGAAGGATTGATGCTGTTCGGATTGTCCCTGGGCTTGGGTTGGGGGGTGTTCTACACGTTAGGGCCAATCATCGTGACCATGTTGGTGGAGCCCCGGCAGCGCGCCAAATATTTCGCACTGTTGTCGGGCAGCATGATGAGCGGCATCGGTTCTGGCCCTCTGCTGGGCCGGGCCGCGAATGCACTGGGGCTGCCTCTGACAAGCGCCTTCTACATTGCCGCATTGGCCAGCCTGGTCGGGGTGGGGATGTTCTGGTTGCTGGGCTCGGCACTCAAGCGTCATGCCACGGCGCCGGTGTCGAAAATTTCCTGGGGCGCCTGCCGTCGCGTGCTGTCTTCACGGGCAGTGTTTGCCATCGTCATGGTCGGGCTCGGCGGTTGCGTGTTTGGTGGGTTGTCTTCCTTCCAGACCAGCTACGCGGCGGCCCACGGCCTGGATTATTCGCTGTTCTTTGCCGGTTTTGTCAGTGCGGCGATCAGCAGCCGCCTGTTGATCGCCGGCTATGTGGTCAAGCGTGATGCCTATGTGGCCGCCTGCGTGCTGTCCGGGGTGATGCTGGGGTCGATTCTGCTGTTCGCCTTTGGCGTCAGCGGCAACGCGAGTTACCTGTTGGCTGCCGTGACGCTGGGGGTCGGATACGGCCTGACGTATTCGGTCATCAACGGCTTGGTGGCCAATGAGGCGCCAACCGGCACCACGTCCCAGGCGCTGCTGTTGTTCAGCCTGGCGTATTTTGTCGGGGTCTTCGGGTTTCCCTGGCTGGCGGGCTGGATCATCGTCGATTTCGGTCTGCCGGCGCTGATGCTCAGCGTGCTGGCCGTGGCCTTGGGCAATTGGTTGATCAGCGTGGCGCGTCTGATTTGGCGTCGGGCAACGTCACACAAAATCTTACAGGTAGGCTGATACCGTTCGTCGCCATCCAGGCACCTTCAACAAATGGCGGCTGACCAATAGAGGGTAAGGACATTAATTCTACGGAGATATCCTCATGAAGCCTTCAAAGTTTGCTGCCTTCGCCCTCACCGGCCTGCTGTCCGCTGCCTCGCTGAGCGCCATCGCTGCCAGCTCGACCACCGGCCCGACCGATCCGACGCCGGACGCCACCACCGAGTCGCAGAAATCCATGGGCACCGGCCTGGATACCAATGGCGGCGCCATCATCGATAACACCAACGGCGCCGACCCGCACACCAAGGGGCATGACACCGAGCGCCAGGCTCCCGCCGCAGTCGGCAACGGCAAGATGGGCCCGTCGGTCAATGAGCCGAAGATCAACAAAGGCGACGACTCGAACCTGCCGGGCGCGCCAAAACAACCTGCGCCCTAAGCCCTCGACCGTTAGACGAACACCCGATCATTTCCCCGTGAAGAGGTACGCATGAACGTCGATAGAAACCTTGAAAAAGAAGTCCTCACCCGCCTGCTGCACGCCCACCCGCAAGGTTTGGGCAAGGAGGTGCTGGATAATTACCGCGGCGAAAAAGAGGTGGCCAGTGTGTTGGCATTTCTGCAGGACCGCGGGCTGATCAAGGATGGGCATGTGACCACCGACGATGCCGGTGAATATTCACTGAATCTGCCGATCAAGCTGACGGCGTCCGGGGTAGATGAAGCGCGTAAGTTGGACGCCCTTCAGTAGCCTTCACGCAAACCCAATGTAGGAGGGGGAAAGCTCCCTCCCACATTTTTGATCTGCGTTTATTGGGTGAGCAAGGCGTCAACCTCTTCGGTGCCCGGCGAGGTTGCAGGGCCCCACTGTGTCACTGCCAGCGCCGCTGCCGCATTCGCCCTGCGCGCCGCCTCAGCAGGTTTCAAACCCGCAGCCAACCCGGCAATAAACACCCCTGCGTGTGCGTCACCCGCCCCATTGCTGTCCACCGCCTTCACCTTGAAACCCGGCACATGCTCGGCGCGCCCGGCGCGGCTGACCCAACACCCGTTCGGCCCATCACGCACTACCAGCAGCGCCTCCTTATTAGGCAGATGCCGATTGAGGTCGAGCAGTGCGTCCGCCAGTGTTTTCGCACCGGTAAATGCCAAGGCTTCCGGGCCATTGCTGGTCCAGATATCGATGCGTGGCAACAAGGCGGCCATCAGCGCTGAATCCGGCGCCTTGACCAACGGGCCCGGGTCGAATACCACGGTGATCTCACGCGGCAAACCCAGCAACCAGTCGAGCAAGGCCTGGGCCTTGCCCTCCAGCAACAGGCTGTACCCGCTGACGTAAACATAGTCGTCGGCTTGCGGCACAACGCGAGCCAAATCCTCAGCACTCAAGTCGCCCTCAACGCCGATATGGGAGATAAAGGTGCGCTCGGTAGTGGCTTCGGTCAGCGAGACACACAACCCGGTGTCCTTGCCCTCACTCGCCGCCTGAGCCATTTCCACGCCTTCGGCCTGCATCGCCGCGCGGGCCAGGTCGCCAAAACGGCCATCGCCGTGGCGGCCCAGGTAAACCACCGGCAACCCGTTGCGTCGCGCCGCCGCCATCACATTAAAGCCGCCGCCGGCTTCGAAACTGGCCGATCGCGCCAGCACGTCGCCGCCGCTGGCGGGCAAGGTATCGAGGGCCATGACCAGATCGACGATGACCTGGCCGGTGTGCAGCAATCTAGACATTGGGGCTCTCGACTAACGCCGGGCGACGATCAGCCGCGCCGCCCAGTACGGCATAAATCCCGCCGGCCACCAGGAAGGTGACGATCCAGCCCAGGCCGTTGTGGCCCAACCAGGAGTCGGACAACGGCCCGGCGAACCAGATGTTCTCGGCGGTGGTGCCAATGGTGGTGAAGCTGAAACCCAGAACAATCGCCACGGCCCAGGCGCCAAACGCACGCCATTCCACACCACCGCGGTACCAGTAGGCGCTGCTTGGGCTCACGTCGAGCAGATCCTTGGGGCTGTAGTAGTGACGGTGGATCAGGTCGACCACAAAGATCCCGACCCATGCGGTGATCGGCACCGCCAGCAACGAAATGAAGGTGATGAACGGGCCGTAGAAACTGTCGGCGATCAGCATGAAGTAGATCGAGCCAGCGAAGATCGCCACGATGTCGACGATCACCGCGTGTACGCGCTTGACCTTCAAACCGAGGGTCAAGGTGGTGAGACCGGCCGAGTACACCGACAGGTTATTCGACAGCAGTAACCCACCGAACGCGGTGATCAGGTACGGCACAGCCATCCAGGTGGGCAGCATGTCGCGGATCGCAATGATCGGGTCGGTGGCCGAAGCCAGGTCATTGTTGCCCACCGACAGCAGGCCACCGAGGGTGATCAGCAGCACCAGTGGAATCCCCGCACCAAACGCGGCGGATGCCACCAGGCGCACGGCCTTGACGCTGCGGTGCTGGTAGCGCGACATGTCGGCACCGGCGTTGGCCCAACCGATACCGGTGCCGGCGGCCATGGTGCCGACGCCGATGATCATTGCGCTCAGCGGTGCCGGCGTGGCGTTGAACACGGCGCTCCAGTCGATGGTGGCGCACAGGAAACCGCCGACCAGGATGTTCAAGGCGCCGAACACATAGGTGGCCCACTTCTGGATCACCAGCAAGGTGGCGTGGCCCAGGCCGGAAACGGACAGGGTCAGCAGCACGAAGATGGCGATAAAGATCAAGGTCAGCACCGGCGCGCTTTTGGCCTCGACTGGCGAGCCGAACAGAATCGAACACAACGACAGCAGCACAAAGGCGGCGGTGGTGGTGTTGACGGTTTCCCAGCCCAGGCGCGACATCAGTGACACCAGCGTCGGGCCGATATTGCCGCGCACGCCGAAGATGGCGCGGGACAGGGTCAGGCTCGGCGCACGGCCACGACGACCGGCGATGGAGATGATGCCCACCACCGCAAAGGAGCCAGCAGCGCCAAGGATCGCCACGATGATTGCCTGCCAGATCGCCAGCCCCCGGAACGCCACCAGCGTCGCGCCCAGCGGCAAGCCGAGGATGCTGATGTTGGCGGCGAACCACACCCAGAACAGTTGCAGCGGATGGCCATTGCACTCGCCTTCGGGGACGGGCTCGATGCCGCGTGTTTCCAATTGCCCGGCGTTTTGGCCGGAAGATGTGCTGCTCATGAGGGGCGCTCCTGGTGCCTGTATTATTGTGGTTGTGGCAGGTATGCAAGGTGAATCGGTATTCCGGTCGTCCTGGCTCAGCGCAGTTTCAACAGCGCTTCAACCAACGGCTGCAAGTCCAAGCCGTTCACGGCCTTGACCTGTTCGATCATTGCCACAGGCCAGCACTGCATGCCCAGACAAGCGCCGAGCATCGCCCCCAGAATCGCTGCGATGGTGTCGGTGTCACCGCCAAGGCTGGCGGCCAGGCACAGGGCCTCGAAGGCGTTCATAACCCCCACCGCCACTTGCTGGGCCAGGGCAAACGACACCACCACCGATTCCTGGGAGGCAACGGAGGTGCCGATCAATTCGTAGAGCAGGTCGGCAAACAGTGCTGTGTCACCGCTGCCGACACTCAAGGTGCGCGCCCAACTGATGCGGGTGGATATGCGTCCGCCAGCAATCCAATGACCCTGGCCTTCCGCCTGCTGGGCGATCTGGGTGCCGATGTTCAGCGCTTCGCCGAGGTCCACACCGTTGATGCCAGCGGACACCACTGCCGCCACCGCCGCCGCACTGGAGATACCCAGCGTGGTGTTATGAGTGACCTGGCACGCCTGGATCACCGCCTGGATAAACGCTGCCGGGTCGCTGACATCGGCGGCGATACCCACGGGCGTGATGCGCATGGCAGCACCATTGGTGGTGCCGTAGCGGCCGGATTCCTCAGGGGTATGCCCGGCCAGGATCATGTCGATAGCGCGTTTGGTCGACGGGCCGAGCAGGTCCTGGGAACCCTTGGCACGCATCACCGCTTCCCAGTCGATCAGGCGCTGGGCGAGCACGATGGGCTCGATCGTGCCTTGGCCTTCGACCAGCAACTCGCCGACCAGAATGGCCTGCTCGGTGTCATCAGTGATGGAACCAGCGGGCATATTCGGCGCGATGGGTTGATCGGCACCGGCATCCTCCAGGGCGGTGATCGCACCGAAGCGCTGTCGCACCAGCTCGCGGCTCAGGGACTGAGTGGGCATGCCCAGGGCATCGCCCAGCGCGAGGCCGTAGAAAGCGCCGAGGGCGCGAGTATCCGTGGTCATTTCGAAGATCCAAATTGCAGGTGCAGGCGAAAGTGCAGAGGGTCGAGCAAGCTTTCGACGTATTCCATAAAGCGCTCGCGCCGGTCGTAGGTGGTGCGCGAGGCCTTGAGGAACACGCTGCCCGCCGGGCGGCCGAGCAACTGGGCGTCTTCATCGCTGAGGGGTTCGGCGCCTATCCACTGGTCCCCTTCAGCGCCGATATAGCCGTATGCCGCGAGGGTGATGGTCAGGGAATTGTCGATCAGGCCGACACGGGGCAGGCTTTCCAGGCCACCGGACTCGGGCATCAGCGAACGCTCCAGAGACACCGCAGTGCCATCGCTGGTGCGCCGGCGACGGTCGAGGGCGATAAAGCGCTCGGTGCCGAACCGGCTGAACAGATCGGGACGCGTCACCGCTTCCAGGCGCAGGATATCGGTGGTCACCAATGCACCGGTGTCCGCCAGAGCCTGTGCCCATCCGCTGTTTTGATCGAGCACCATGCCGTCAAACGTGACGATGGAGCCGACGCCGCTCTGGGTCGCGATGTAATTGCGCCGCTTGAGTTCGGCCAGGGCTTCGCGCAAGGTGCCGCGGCTGACCGCAAACTCCTCGGCGAGCTGGTGCTCGCCCGGCAGCAGGAAACCGTCGGCCATCACTCCACCCTCGATACGGCGGATGAGCTCGTCGACGACACGTTTTTTCTTGTCAAATCGGACATGTCTAATCATGTACAAATTGATAACCGAAACGGTCCTTATGCAGCAAGCGAATTATTTCAGGAAGATGAAAAAAGCGGCCTCAGGGTTCCAGGCCAATCGGGAAAAACTCGCCGCCGCTCCAGACGCCCAGCCAGTTCTGACCGTTGATCGGGCGGCTTACAGCAAGCTCCACCAATTGGTAGAACACGTTGCGATGCACCAGGGCTTCGAGGTTGGCGCGTACCCGTAGATAGGGCGCAGGTTCCTGGGTGACGGGGTCGATGACCACCCGCAGCGGGTGTTCGATATCGGCTTCGATCTGTTCATCGACGTTGGTGGTGAAGCGCAGCAACTGGCTTTCGCCCTGCCCTTCGACCTCCAGGGTCAGCGCGACAAAGGGCGCATCGTCGACGGTGATGCCGACTTTTTCCACCGGAGTAATCAGGAAGTAATCATCGCCGTCGCGGCGGATGATGTTGGAGAACAACTTGACCATCGGCTTGCGCCCGATGGGCGTGCCTTGGTAGAACCAGGTGCCATCGCGGGCGATGCGCATGTCGATATTGCCGCAGAAATCCGGGTTCCACAGGTGCACCGGCGCCGGTCCCTTGCCTTTGGGCAACTGGGCCAACAAGTGGTTGGCCTTGGCGGAATCGGTCATGAGGTTCTCCCTTTTTTTGATCTGGCCCTACTGATCACCCATGCCCAGCAGACCTCGGGCGTACTGCGCGAGCGGGCGGGCAATCAGGTCTTGTGGCCGATTGTCGTGGAACGTCAGTAAACCGCCACGACTGCGAATGCGTGCAGTATCAATCAAATACTGGGTGCTGGTCTCGATCAACATGATCTGGATCACGCCGCTGTCCAGCCCAACCCGGTCCAGGGCCTCTTGATCGGCCCACTCATCGGCGTTGCCGATACGGTCATCCGCCTTGGCGAATCGGCAGTACAGCAGGTAGTGGGCACCGGCCGCACGGGCTTCGGCCATCGCCTGCTCCAGACCTTCGGGCTGACGGGCGCGGCGCACCATAGGGAAGTATTCGACGAAGCCGTTGAAGGCTTCCTCGGCTACCACGTTCGGACGCGGATAGGCGCTGCCCGGCGGCACGAAGGCGCCCTGGGCGATAAAGACAAAGGAGTCCGGCTGTATGCGAACCGACGCCGTACGGCGGGTATCGCTGTGGTCGAGCAACCCGGCATCACTCATCTGATAGCGGGTGCCTTCGGCCATATCGCTGACGGTCATGCAACCACTCAGCGTCAACGACGCCAGCAACAAAACCAGACTACGCATCCTAATCCTCCAGAAGCCGGTGACGGAAAACCGGCGAATGGGCGTGAGATGCAGGTTCTGGGCCAGGGGAGCAGCTTGAAGCTACACGCTCGGCGTCAGCCGCCGATGATCTTCATGATCGTGGCCCCGCCCGAGAACGCCACTGCCTGTTTGTCGCCCAGGGCCTTCATCAGCAATCCTTGCAGCGCCGGCAGCGCCTGGTGGCGCGGCTTGTCGAGCAGGTCGCCGACGTAGTGACGGTTGCTCGACGACAGGCAACCATGCAACCAGCCGGTGGACGACAGGCGCAATCGCGAGCAGGTACGGCAGAACGGCACGCTTTCATTGGCGATCACGCCAAAGTAACCCTTGCCCGGCACCTCGTAGCGAACGGCGGTTGCATCCACAGGGGCGTTGGCTTGCAGGTATTCGTGATGTTCGCCGATCAGGCTGAGCAGTTGCTGCAGGCTGACGAATTGTTGCAGGAACGCATTGGAATCCTTGGCCAGGTGGCCCATGCGCATCAACTCGATAAAGCGCAGTTCATAACCACGCTCCAGGCAATAGTCGAGCAGCGGCATGACCTGGTCGAGGTTCTGGCCGCGCAACGGCACCATATTGACCTTGATCTTGATTCCAGCGGCGCGAGCCTGGTCCATGCCATCGAGCACGGTGGCCAGGTCGCCGCCACGGGCGATGCCGCGGAAGGCATCGGCATCCAAGGTGTCGAGGGAGACGTTGATACGTCGAATGCCGGCATCCACCAGCAGTGGCAGTTTGCGCGCCAGCAACTGGCCATTGGTGGTCAGGCTGATATCGCTAAGCCCCATGCCACCGACTGCGCCCATAAAGGCTTCCAGCTTGGGGCTGACCAACGGCTCGCCGCCCGTGATGCGCAGGCGGTCGATGCCCGCCGCTTCGATCAGGTAAGCCACGCCACGGGCCATGGCCTCGGCCGAGAGTTCGTCCTGGGCAGCCACCAGCCGCTTGCCGTTGGGCACGCAGTAGGTACACGCGTAGTTGCAGGCTGAGGTCAGGCTGATCCGCAAATTGCGAAAACGCCTGCCTTGACGATCAACGATCATGGATCACTCCGGCAGAGGATGATTCGGGCGCGCTAAAAGCTGACTGATAAATCAGCTTTTAGCAAGATCCTTGCCTGAGTATATTCCTGGGGTACTACGCCTGGCAGTAAAGATTACGACGCCGGCGTCTCAACACGCGCAGAGTCGACAGCTGCTGGCTCGGTGCTGTGCTTGCGCTTGTTGCCCATGCGCACGCCGATGTCCATCAGGAACTGGAAAAACCCTTCCTGGTCTTCCAGCACATTGCTCCAGAACGGCGAGTGGTACAGCGCCACGGCGCCGTGTACCAAGGCCCAGGCGGCGCAGTAGTGGAAGTACGGCGGCACGTCTTCAAGCTTGCCTTCGCTGATGCGACCCTTGATCAACAGGGTCAGGCGTTCGAAGTTCGAGGCGCGGATCTTGTGCAGTTCCTCGACCATCTCCGGCACCTGATGGCCCTTGACGACTTTCTCTTCCAGGCGGTCGAACAGGCGGTAGCGCTGCGGGTCGCGCATGCGGAACTCGAAGTAGGCGCGGGACAGCGCTTCCTTGTCCTTGTCGACATCGGCAGAGTGCAGCAGCTCGTTCAAATCGCGCTCGTAGTCGAGCATCAGGCGCAGGTAGATCTCGGCCTTGGACTTGAAGTGTTTGTAAATGGTGCCTTTGCCGATACCCACGGCATCCGCGATCATCTCGACGGTGACGCTGTCTTCGCCCTGTTCGAGGAACAATTTGAGTGCGGTGTCGAGAATTTCCTGCTCACGGCGGCGAAACTCACGGACCTTACGGGGTTCTTTGTGCATGAGGAAGAGATCTGCAAAGGTCGGAATAGGGAGGGTCGCGCAGGGCCACGAATACATGGCGATACGATTTACCCAGTGCGAGGGATTATCCCGACTGAACGGTCGTTGGGCAACGTCTATGTGAACCCGCTACGCACTTTACTTTCAGAGTGCCAACGAATTCATGGCTATCAGTCAGAAATAATACGCAACAACTGCACCCGTGCACCGGCCCAATGAGAACTCAAGCGAAGCCCCTGTATTCCAAATCTGTTTAAAAAACGATCAGTCGCGACTGGACTGAATCAGATACTGATCAATACTTGAACTGTTGGCGTGACATCTCCCCCAAGTGAAGCGCCGACCTGGGTACCGACGGACTGTGTGCCCTTGTTTTACTCCTAATGGTCTTAACCCGGATTCACCCCCCAGAACCCGGGTTTTTTTTGCCTGCGATTTGAGCGCGGGCCTACGCAGCAACCTGAGCCAGTGGAAACAGACGCTTGAAGTTCTCGGTAGTCTGCTCGGCAAAACGCTCGTAGGCCTCACCCCGCAGCATCGCCAGAAACTCCGCCACATCACGCACATACTCCGGCAGGTTCGGCTTGCCACGATGGGGGATGGGCGCCAGGTACGGCGAATCGGTTTCCACCAACAGGCGATCGGCCGGGACTTGGCGCGCCACATCACGCAGCGCGTCGGCATTGCGGAAAGTGACGATGCCCGACAGGGAAATATAGAAACCCAGGTCCAACGCCGCCTTGGCCATGCCCCAGTCTTCAGTGAAGCAGTGCAATACGCCGGCCTGTGGCAACGCGGCTTCGCGTAGCAACGTGAGCGTGTCGGCACGGGCGCCACGGGTGTGGACGATCACCGGCTTGCCCGTCTGCTGGGCGGCTTGCAGGTGCAAACGGAAGGACGCCTGCTGCAACTCGGCGGCTTCGGGTTCGTAGTGGTAGTCCAGGCCGGTCTCGCCGATGGCCACCACGCGCGGGTGGTTGAGTTCACCGAGCAACCAGTCGAGGGCCGGCGCTTCGCCGGGCTTGAGGTCCAGCGGGTGGATACCCACGGAGCAATCCACGTCGGTATAACGATCAGCCAGGGCTTTGACGTCGGCGGCGTTGTCCGCGCTGACGCCGATGCACAGGAAGTGCCCTACCCCACGCTGGCGAGCAGCGTCCAGGGCGGCGTCGAGGGAGCCGCCGTGCTGGGCGAGGTCAAGGCGATCAAGGTGGCAATGGGAATCTACGAGCATAGGAAGTTACAACTTGAGTCACGGAGAGGGTCTGGCCGACGATACACCCGTCGGCCACGGAAATTAACGGCGGCCGAGCAAGCCCACCCACTGCACCAGCAGCGCTTCAAGCAACAGCACACGGTTGAGGTTGGCCTTGCCGAGGACCTTCTGGCGCTGGGCGAGGATCCAGTCCTGGATAGCCAGCACTTTGTCCTGGGCACTTTTCTGCGCGAGGTACTGCACCACCTTGCGCATGTCCGGCAGGCCCAGGCCATTTTCATCCTGAGTCAGTTGGTAGCGCAGGATCAGGCTCGACCAGTCACAGAACCAGTCGAACAGCAACAACAGGGGAATGTCTTTCCAGGCGCTTTCAGCCAGTTGAGTCGCGGACATTTCCTGCTTGAGCAGTTTTTTAACGCCATCCACCACCAGCGCACGTTGCTCACGGACACCTTGGGCTTGCAGCTTCACGGCGGCCAGGGGCGAACCGGCAGCGAGGGTCAGCAGTTCGACGCGCTCGTCTGCGGAGCAGTCCGGCAGTGCCTGCGTCAGCCATTGCAGGCTCATCGCCTCGCTTGGCAACGGACAAGCCTGCTGCACGCAGCGGCTGCGGATGGTCGGCAACAGGCGGCTGGACTGATGACTCACCAGCAATAGCACCGTGTCGCCGGAGGGTTCTTCAAGGCTTTTGAGCAGGGCGTTGGCGGCGTTGATGTTCATCGCCTCCACCGGCTCGATCAGCACCACCTTGCGCCCGCCCATCTGCGCGGTTTGCACCACGAAGCTGACGAGGTCACGCACCTGGTCGACCTTGATCGCCTTGTCGGCTTCCTCAGGCTCCAGCAGGTAATTGTCGGGATGGCTGCCGGCCTTGAGCAACAGGCAGGATTTGCACTCGCCGCACGCCTCCAGGTTGACCGGGCGCTGGCACAGCAGGCTGGCCATCAGGCGCTCGGCAAGGGCCCGTTTACCAATCCCGATTGGGCCGTGCAGCAAATAAGCGTGGGCGTGCTGGGCACGACCGGCCAGTTGTTGCCAGAGACTGTCCTGCCACGGGTAGGCTTCAGCCACGGGCGCGCTCCAACAGCGTTGGCATCAGGCCGTCGATGGCCTGCTGCACCTGGGTCAACGGCTGGGCCGCGTCCAACAGGTGATACCGCGCAGGTTCTGCGCGGGCACGCTTGAGGAACGCGCTGCGCACCGCGTCGAAAAACGCCTGGCCTTCCAACTCGAAGCGATCGAGACGACCACGGGCACTGGCGCGGGCCATGCCCACTTCCACCGGCAGGTCGAACAACAGGGTCAGGTCAGGGCGCAGATCGCCCTGCACAAAGGTTTCCAAGGTAGCGATGCGCTCCAGGGATAAGCCGCGGCCGCCGCCCTGGTAGGCGTAGGTGGAATCGGTAAACCGGTCACAAATCACCACGGCACCGCGTGCCAAGGCCGGGCGTATCACTTCGGCCAGGTGTTGCGCACGGGCGGCGAACACCAGCAGCAGCTCGGTGTCCGGGTTCATCTGTTCTTCGCCTGGGGCCAGCAACACTTCGCGGATGCGCTCGGCCAGCGGCGTACCGCCGGGCTCACGGGTCAACACCACCTCGATCCCTTGCGCGCGCAAACGCTCGGCCAGGTAATCGCGGTTGGTGCTCTTGCCGGCGCCTTCGGGGCCTTCCAGGGTAATAAACAAGCCAGTCACAGGCAGTCCTTAGTCAGAGTCATTGCGGGCTTTGCGGCGCGGTGGTGTCCGGCGCGGGCTCGGCGGGAGCATCCGTTGGCGGTGCTACATCTTCCGGCGGCGTGACCACCGGTGCGGGGCTGGAGCGGTAATCGGCGCGGCGCTTGAGCTGGAACTCACGCACGGCGGCATTATGCGCACCCAGGTCATCGGAGAAAATATGACTGCCATCGCCACGGGCGACGAAATACAGGCTGCTGCCCGGCACCGGGTTCAACGCGGCATGGATCGCCTCGCGACCGACCATGGCGATGGGCGTCGGCGGCAGCCCGGCAATCATATAGGTGTTGTAAGGGTTGGCTTCCTTGAGATGAGCACGGGTCAACTTGCCGTTGTAACGCTCACCCAAGCCGTAGATCACCGTAGGATCGGTCTGCAGCAGCATGCCGATCTTCAGGCGGCGCACGAATACGCCGGCAATCTGGCCACGCTCTTGCGGCACACCGGTCTCCTTTTCCACCAGGGAGGCCATGATCAGCGCTTGGTAAGGGTCGGTGTATGGCGCATCAGCGGCGCGCTTGCTCCACTCCTGAGCGAGTACATCGTCCAGGCGGTTGTAGGCTTTTTTCAGGAATTCGACATCGGTCATGCCGCGCACGAAGCGGTAAGTATCCGGGAAGAACCGCCCTTCAGGAAACACGCCAGGGTGGCCGAGCTTCTCCATCACTTCGCTGTCACTCAGGCCGGAGAGGCTCTGCACGATCTTTTCGTGCTTGGCCAGGGCCGAGCGCACCTGGCGAAAGTTCCAGCCTTCCACCAGGGTCAGGCTGTATTGCACCACTTCGCCACGCTGCCACAGGCCGATCAGGCCCTCGGCGGTCATGCCAGGCGTCATGCGATACTCGCCGCTGTGCAGCGGTTGGCCGTCAAGGTTGAAGCGCCAGTACAGGCGCAGCCAGAACGCACCGTCGAGCACGCCGTCTGCTTCCAGGCGATTAAAGGTACCGGTCGGGGTCGCCCCTGCCGGCACATCGAGCAACTGCTCCTGGGTCAGGTTCAACGGCTGCTTCAAGGCAGCGTCGTATTTCCAGGCGGAAAACCCCAACAGCAAAGCCGCCGAGAACAGAGCAATCAGCAGCAGTACAACCAGTTTTCGTATCAACTCAAATATCCAATAGTGCGCGAACAATGCCCTGCAGTTTACGGGTGAGCGGCCCAACCGGCCAGCTCATCGCCGCACAGCCGCGCACCGGCCAAATGCCATATACGCTGTTGCAGACGAAGACTTCGTCGGCCTGCTGCAACTGCTCGACCGTGATGTCAGCCACGGCCAGCGGGATACCCAGCGCTTGTGCCTGGTCCAGAATCTCGGCGCGCATGACGCCCGCAACCCCGCAACGAGTCAGATCGGCGGTTAGTAACAAGCCGTTGCGTACAAGGAAAAGGTTGCTGAATACGCCCTCGATCACACGCCCGGACATATCCAGCATCAGGCCTTCGGCGTGCTCGACATCTTGCCACTCGGCGCGGGCAATCACCTGTTCCAGGCGGTTGAGGTGCTTGAGACCGGCCAGCAGCGGCTGCTCGGCCAAGCGCGTCGTACACGCAAACAGGCGGATGCCTTCGGTTCCATGAACGTGGGGATAGGTCGCGGGCGGATTGCCCTGCAGGATACGGCGCACCGGTGCGCCGGGATTGACGCCATAACCGCGCAGGCTATCGCCACGGGTCAGGATCAATTTGAGGACACCGTCGCCGAGGGCGGCGGCATAGGAAAGTACTTCGTTGCGGATCACACCGTGATCCACCTCGAACGCGAAACGCCTGCAGCCCTCATCGAGGCGCTGCAGGTGGCGGTCGAGCAACATGGGCTGCCCGACCTTGACGGCGATGGTCTCGAACAGCCCATCGCCATACGCCAGGCCACGATCTTTCAGGGGCACGTTGTCCGCTGGCTGACCGTCGACCCAGCTGTGCATCACTCGGCGAACCGGCGGAACACCAGGGAACCGTTGGTGCCACCAAACCCGAAGGAGTTGGAGATCGCCACATCGATCGGCATCGGTTGCGCTTCGTGCGGCACGAAGTTCAGGTCGCAACCTTCGTCCGGCTCATCCAGGTTGATGGTCGGCGGAGCGACCTGGTCCTTGATGGCCATCACACTGAAGATCGCCTCGACCGCGCCCGCCGCACCCAGCAGATGGCCGGTCATGGACTTGGTGGAGCTGACCGCCAGCTTATAGGCGTGCTCGCCGAACACCGACTTGATGGCCTCGGCTTCCGCCAGGTCACCGGTCGGCGTGGAAGTGCCATGGGCGTTGATGTACTGCACCTGGTCGACATTGACCTTGGCATCCCGCAGGGCGTTGGCGATGCAACGCGCAGCGCCGGCACCGTCAGACGGCGGCGAGGTCATGTGGTAGGCGTCGCCGCTCATGCCAAAGCCGATCAACTCGGCGTAGATGGTGGCACCACGCGCCTTGGCGTGCTCCAACTCTTCCAGCACCAGGGCACCGGCGCCATCGGACAGTACGAAACCGTCACGGCCCTTGTCCCACGGACGGCTGGCACGGGTCGGCTCGTCATTGCGGGTCGACAATGCACGGGACGCGCCGAAGCCGCCCATGCCAAGGCCGCAGGCAGCCATTTCTGCGCCACCGGCGATCATCACATCAGCTTCGTCATAGGCGATGTTGCGCGCCGCCATGCCGATGCAGTGAGTACCCGTGGTGCACGCCGTGGCAATCGCGTAGTTAGGCCCCTGTGCGCCCAAATGGATGGACAGGAAGCCGGAAATCATATTGATGATCGAGCCAGGCACGAAGAACGGTGAAATTCGACGAGGGCCGGAATCATGCAGCGTGCGGCTGGTTTCTTCGATATTGGTCAGACCGCCAATACCCGAACCCATGGCCACGCCGATGCGTTCACGGTTGGCGTCGGTGACTTCCAGGCCGGCGTTACGCACCGCCTGAAAACCGGCTGCCAGGCCGTATTGAATGAACAGGTCGAGCTTGCGGGATTCCTTGACCGAGAGATATTCCTCGACATTGAAACCCTTTACCGAGCCGCCAAAACGGGTGGAATAGGCAGAAAGGTCCGTGTGTTCGATCAGACCAATACCACTGCGGCCAGCCAGAATGCCCTGCCAACTGCTCGGCACATCCGTACCCAGTGGCGACAACATACCCATACCGGTGACTACGACGCGTCTACGCGACACAGCACTCTCCTTTTTCTAATGACGACACTTTGCTTCAGGGCTTACTTTTCATCACCGCTTAAAGAAAAAACCGCACGCCGTTACAGCAGTGCGGTTTTCCCTAACAGCAAGCGACGACTACAAACTATTACGCCTGGTGGCTAGTAACGTAGTCGATAGCAGCTTGAACAGTAGTGATTTTTTCAGCTTCTTCGTCCGGGATCTCGGTCTCGAATTCCTCTTCCAGAGCCATCACCAGCTCAACGGTGTCAAGGGAATCGGCACCCAGGTCTTCGACGAAGGAAGCAGTGTTGACCACTTCTTCTTCTTTAACGCCCAGTTGCTCGGCAACGATTTTCTTGACGCGCTCTTCGATGGTGCTCATACCTTGTTTAACTCCTAATGGACAAATTCAGGCAGCTGGCCAGTGGGTAAGTGTATAGAAAGCCATTTCAGCTTTTCAACTGAAAGCTTCACGCTGTACCCGGTCGGCCACCTGCCTATAAATTAAGTTGCAGCTTTATAACGGATTTTAGACAGCTCGTATGACATTTTTTTGAAGCGATCCGTCACAATTTAACTCATGTACATCCCGCCGTTCACCGGGATTGTAGCCCCAGTCACGTATGCCGCACCGTCGGATGCCAGGAAAGTGACCACATTCGCGATCTCTTGAGCCTGGCCCAGACGGCCCAGCGGAATCTGCGTCAGCAAGCCTTCACGCTGTGCTTCCGGCAGTTCGCGGGTCATATCGGTGTCGATGAACCCTGGGGCTACCGAGTTGACCGTAATCGACCGCGAACCGACCTCACGCGCCAACGCACGGCTGAAACCTTCCAGACCAGCCTTGGCGGCTGCGTAGTTTACTTGGCCTGCGTTGCCCATGGCACCCACTACGGAGCCAATATTGATAATTCGGCCCCAACGCGCCTTGGTCATGCCGCGCAAAACACCCTTGGACAGGCGAAACAGACTGTTCAAGTTGGTATCGACCACGTCGTACCACTCGTCGTCTTTCATGCGCATCATCAGGTTATCGCGGGTGATACCGGCATTGTTCACCAGAATAGCCGGCGCACCGAACTGTGCAGTGATCTCGGCCAATACAGCCGCCACGGATTCATCGCTGGTTACGTTCAATTCAAGACCAGTGCCTTGCACGCCGTTTTCCTTCAGGGTCGCGGCGATACGCTCGGCGCCCGAAGCAGAAGTGGCGGTACCGATCACAACGGCGCCCTGACGGCCCAGCTCCAGGGCGATCGCCTGGCCAATGCCACGGCTCGCGCCGGTAACCAGTGCAACTTTACCTTGCAGACTCATGCAGGCTTCTCCTAATTCTTCGGGGTTCTGAGTTCAGGCCAGTGCCGCACGAGCGGCAGCGAAGGCATCCGGGGTATTCAGGTTGGCGGTCGACACGCCGTCAGCGCAACGCTTGTTCAGGCCGGCCAGGACTTTGCCCGGACCACACTCGACCAGCTCGGTCGCGCCGTTGGCGGCCAACGTCTGGACCGACTCAACCCAGCGTACCGGCTTGTAGAGCTGCTCCAGCAGGTCGCGCTTGAGAGTGTCGAGGTCGGCGGCGACGGCCGCGCTGACGTTCTGCACCAGCGGGATCTGCGGTGCCTGCCAGTTGATGGCTGCAATGGACTCAGCAAACCGCTCGGCCGCCGGGCGCATCAATTCGCAGTGGGACGGCACGCTCACCGGCAACGGCAGCGCACGCTTGGCGCCACGGGCTTTGCAGCCTTCGATGGCACGCTCGACCGCCGCCTTGGCACCGGCAATCACCACCTGGCCAGGAGAGTTGAAATTCACCGCGCTGACGACTTCGCCCTGAGCCGCTTCGGCACAGGCTTCGATCACCACCGCGTCGTCCAGCCCCAGGATAGCGGCCATGCCGCCCTGCCCGGCCGGAACGGCTTCCTGCATCAACTGACCACGGCGCTCGACCAGCTTGACCGCTTCCGCGAGAGTCAGGCTGCCCGCCGCAACGAGGGCGCTGTATTCGCCCAGGCTGTGACCGGCGACGAATGCCGGGCGCGCGCCGCCTTCGGCCAGCCACAAGCGCCACAGGGCGATCGAAGCGGTCAGGATGGCCGGCTGGGTTTTATCGGTTTGATTGAGCTGTTCTTCCGGCCCCTGCTGGGTCAGCGCCCACAGGTCGTAACCCAGGGCCTCGGAAGCTTCCTTGAAAGTATCCAGGATCAGCGGGTATTGCGCGCCCAGCTCGGCCAACATGCCGAGGGACTGCGAACCCTGCCCTGGAAAGACGAATGCGAGGGATGTAGACATGTAACAAGCCCCTAATGATCTGGTCGTCAAAAATGCGCGCGCCGACTGTGGGAGCGCACGAAACTGACAGATTGGATGGTCAATTGAACTGGCCGGTCACATTTAAGCACTCCGGGGCCAATTCGCCTAAGGCAACAGATCCTCAAGACGTCCGTGCAAGCGTTGCGGCAGGTTCTCCTGGATTTCGATCAAGGCCCGCGCAATCGCACTTTGAAAACCTTCCACGCCGGCCGAACCGTGGCTTTTCACCACGATGCCCTGCAACCCGAGAAAACTCGCACCATTGTGCCGCGCCGGAGCCAGGTCAGCCTGCAGACGCCGCATCAACGGCAGCGCCAGGGCTCCTACGAGGCGCGATGCCAGGTTGCGCTTGAACAACGTCTCGATGCGCGTGGCGATCATGGTTGCCAGGCCTTCGCTGGATTTAAGCAGGATATTACCGACAAAACCGTCGCACACCACCACATCCGCTTCGCCACGGTACAAGCCGTCACCCTCGACAAAACCGATGTAATTCAAGCCCCGAGCGCCCTGCAATAGCGTGGCGGCAAGCTTGACCTGCTGATTGCCCTTGATGTCTTCGGTGCCGATGTTCAGCAAGGCCACGCGCGGTCGGGCCACACCCAGCGCCTCAGCGGCCACCGAGCCCATCACGGCAAACTGGAACAAGTGCTCGGCACTGCAATCCACGTTCGCGCCCAAGTCCAACAACTGGCAATAGCCTTTCTGCGTTGGAATCGCCGCAACCATCGCCGGCCGGTCAATGCCGGGCAGCGTCTTGAGCACATGCCGCGACAATGCCATCAACGCTCCGGTATTACCGGCACTGACACAGGCCTGCACCTTGCCATCACGCAATAATTCCAAGGCCACGCGCATTGAAGAGTCAGGCTTGCCGCGCAGGGCCGTCGCCGGCTTGTCATCCATGCTGATGGTTTCGCTGGCCGGCGTAATTGTCAGGCGCGCGCGATCCACAACCGGATGGCTGGCAATCAATTCTTCAAGGAGTGAGGGTTGACCGACAAGGGTCAGGTGCAGCGAGGGCGTAGCAATCAGGCTGGCAATGCAGGCCTGAACAATGCTGCGGGGACCGAAGTCCCCGCCCATTGCGTCAATCGCGATGACTTGAGCAGACAAGTGATTACTCGTCAGCGCCCTTGTCGATCACTTTACGGCCACGGTATACGCCTTCTGGCGATACGTGGTGACGCAGGTGAATTTCACCAGTGGTTTTTTCTACAGACAGAGTGCTCGCCGTCAGGGCATCGTGCGAACGACGCATGTCACGGGCGGAACGGGATTTTTTGTTCTGCTGAACAGCCATAATTGATTAACTCCTAAACGTTTGGGTCACGCTTTAACTGCGCCAATACACTGAACGGGTTGGACCGCGTTACCTCGTCCTCGCTCGGTTCGGCCTCGTCATCGAGACCCTCCGGCTGCTGGCATTCTTCCGGATGATGAGCAGGCACAATGGGCAAGGCGAGCAGAAGCTCCTCCTCGATCAGTGCATGCAGATCCAATGGATCTTCGCCCAGTTCCAGCACGTCATAACCTTTCGGCAACGACTGGGTATTCGCACCCTCCTTCACCACAGCGTAACTGCATTCGCTGTGAATCGGCAGGGTGACCAGCTCAAGACAACGCTGGCAAACCATTTTGACCTCGGTGTCGATAAAGCTGTGGATTACCACAGATTTACGTTCATCTCGTTCAAAAACGAATTTGGCCTGCACCGTACCGACAGTGTCGGAAAGCGGGTCGCAGAGTCTCTCCAAATCGGCCAGCAGCAATTCACCTTGAAGGGAAGTGCCACGATCAGCCAATTTGCGCGGGTCAACGTGAGGTGGAATCGGGTCATTCAACATAGGCGCAGCATTATAGGGATGCACCCAGCCATGTCAAAGGAAATTCAGCCCTGTGCGTCAGCCGGTCGCCCCGCTAGAATCGGCGGCTGCCTTGAGGAGTCGTATATGTTGCCTTTATTGCTCGCTTCCAGCTCGGTTTACCGCCGGGAATTGCTCAGCCGACTGCAGCTGCCGTTCACGTGCAGTTCGCCGGATATCGACGAAAGCCACGGCGCAAATGAATCCGCCGTGGAGCTGGTCAAGCGCCTGGCAGAAGAGAAAGCGCGCGCCCTCGCCGCCAGTCACCCTGGCCACTTGATTATCGGCTCGGATCAAGTCGCTGCGCTGGACGGCCGCATCATCGGCAAGCCGCACACGTTCGAAAACGCCCGCGAGCAGTTACTGGCCGCCAGCGGCAAGCGCGTGAGCTTCCTGACTGGCCTGGCGCTGCTCAATTCCGAGACAGGCCGCTGCCAGGTCGACTGCGTACCTTTTACGGTGCACATGCGTGAGTTGGACGCTGAACGCATCGAGCGTTACCTGCGCATAGAGCAGCCCTATGACTGTGCAGGCAGTTTCAAGGCTGAAGGGTTGGGCGTGAGCCTGTTTCAAAGCACCGAAGGGCCGGATGCGACGAGCCTGGTAGGCCTGCCACTGATCCGACTGGTAGATATGCTGCTGGCCGAAGGCGTACAGACCCCCTGAGAACGCCACAAAACCAAATGTGGGAGGGGGCAAGCCCGCTCCCACATTTTGATCTACATGTAACCTGCGGCTCAGCGCAAGGTCGGGCCTTGGAAGCCCATATAGAAGGCCAGCTTCTCCGCCACGCTGGCACCGAGCTTCTTGGAGAAGCGATCAAACGGCGATTCCTCAACCGTGAAATCCACCAACTCCTTCTCGCCAATCACGTCCCGCGCCACCGAACTGGCACTGCCCAGGCCATCGATCAAGCCCAGCGGCAACGCCTGCTCGCCGGACCACACCAACCCGGAGAACAGCTCCGGATGGTCTTTATCCTTCAAACGATCACCACGCCCCTGCTTCACGCTGGCAATGAACTGGCGATGAGTAGTATCGAGCACACCTTGCCAGAATTGGGTTTCATCGGCCTTTTGCGGCTGGAACGGATCCAGGAACGATTTATGCTCGCCCGACGTGTAGGTGCGACGCTCAACGCCAAGCTTCTCCATGGCACCGACAAAGCCGTAACCAGCCGCCGTCACACCAATGGAACCCACCAGGCTGGCCTTGTCGGCATAAATCTGGTCAGCAGCACTGGCAATGTAATAGGCACCCGAAGCACCCAGGTCGGAAATCACCGCGTACAGCTTGATATCCGGATGCAGGCCGCGCAGACGACGAATCTCGTCATACACATAACCCGACTGCACCGGACTGCCGCCAGGGCTGTTGATGCGCAGGATCACGCCTTTGACCTTGGGATCTTCGAAGGCAGCGCGCAGGCTGCCGACGATGTTATCGGCGCTGGCTGGCTCCTTGTCGGCAATCACGCCGCGCACTTCGATCAACGCGGTGTAGTTGGCGCCACGGGTTGCGCTTTTCTCCATATCCATCAGCGGACTGAACAGCGCCAGCATGAGCAACAGATACGTGAAGGTCAGCAGCTTGAAGAAGATCCCCCAACGCCGTGCGCGACGCTGCTCCTGGACGCCAGCCAGAAGGGTTTTCTCCAGCAGCTTCCAGCTTTTATCGTCACTACTTCCAGCCTTTTCAGGCGCTTTCCACTCGTCACTCATACCATCAACCCCAGCAAAGACTTATTGGGCCCGACTCAGCCAGGCCTGCAATTCGGAAAAATGATCAATCGTCAGCCGGGGCTCGTATTGCTGCAAGGCCTCGGCAGCCTGGGCGCCATAGCTGACCGCCACGCTGTCCATGCCAGCGTTGCGCGCCATCATCAGGTCGAAGGAGGCATCGCCCACCATCAGCGCCTGACGCGGCGACACGCCGCAATGAGCCAGGATCTGCTCCAGCATCAGAGGGTGAGGTTTGCTGGCGGTTTCATCCGCTGCGCGGGTGATGTCGAAGTAATCTTCCCAGCCATGAGCCCTGAGCACCCGATCCAGCCCGCGCCGGGCCTTGCCGGTGGCGACAGCCAAGTGATAACCCTCGGCGCGAAACACCTCCAGCGATTGCACAACGCCCTCAAACAGCGGCGAAGGCTCAGCTTCCAGCGCAATGTAGTGATCAGCGTAATGTTCGCGAAAGGCGATCAGTTCAGCGTCACTGATTTCGGGGTACAGGCTACGGATCGCTTCAGGCAGGCCCAGACCAATAATGCCCTTGACCGCCAAGTCGCTGCACAGCGCAAAGCCTGAGCGGGTGGACGCCATGTGCATCGACTCGACAATGCGACCAATGGAGTTGGCCAGCGTCCCGTCCCAATCAAAAATCAGCAGCTTGTAGTCAAGGTGCGACACTCAAACGCTCCACGGTCTTGGCCCACATCTCGTCCACCGGTGCCTGCAATTTCAGTTCGCCACCATCCGGCAGCGGTACAGTCAGCATGTAGGCATGGAGAAACAGGCGCTTACCGCCCAAGTCCCGAATTTCCTTGGAAAAGTCTTCGTCGCCGTATTTGGTATCGCCAGCGATGCAGTGGCCCGCATGCAAGGTGTGCACACGAATCTGGTGGGTACGGCCAGTCACCGGCTTGGCCTCGACCATAGTGGCGAAGTCACCGAAGCGGCGCAGCACCTTGAACAGGGTCAGGGCTTCTTTGCCCTCCTCGTCCACTTCAACCATACGCTCGCCGGAACGCAGGTTGCTCTTCTGCAACGGTGCACGAACGCTTTTGATGGAGCTGGCCCAGTTGCCACGCACCAGCGCCATGTAGCGCTTGTCCACGCCATCACCACGCAGGGCGGTGTGCAGGTGGCGCAACATGCTGCGTTTTTTGGCGATCATCAACAGCCCGGAGGTGTCGCGGTCCAATCGGTGGACCAACTCCAACTCTTTGGCGTCAGGGCGCAACTGACGAAAGGCTTCGATCACCCCGAACGTCAGGCCGCTGCCACCATGGACCGCAATGCCGCAGGGCTTGTTGATCACGATGAGCTTGTTGTCTTCGAAGACAATCGACGCCTCAAGGCGTTGCAGCAGGCCCTGGGCCAGGGGCACAGGTTCGTCCCGCTCAGGCACGCGTACCGGCGGCACACGGACGATATCGCCCGCCTGCAGCTTGTACTCGGGCTTGATCCGACCCTTATTCACGCGTACTTCGCCTTTACGCAAAATGCGGTAAATCAAGGTCTTGGGCACGCCTTTGAGCCTGGCCAGGAGAAAGTTGTCGATGCGTTGGCCGGCATATTCCGGCGAGACCTCAAGCAGCTGGACGCTGGGGGTCTGGGGGGCGGTAGTCGTCATGGCGGCGATGATAACAATTTTTTATGGAATTGAAGCACTTAATCATTGCTGCTATAGTCGCGAACGCCGCCAAAAGCGGCCTGGACAGAGGACTTGCGGCAAACTGCCGGCCCTGACCATCGCAATTCATCAGGACGCGAGGCCGTCCTACGGGGCTTTCGTCACCCTGGAAGGTTCGAGATTGTAACAAGCGCAGGTGACATGAGGCCTGAAGCGAGTGCAGAAAGCAGAGTGAATACTCGCGTTCTGCGCCGATATTTACGGCCAGTTCACAAAGTGCAGTCAGTCTTGTGCCAGACCACGGCGAATGCTTCGGAAACAACGCCTGTTAAGAGCTGAGTGTGAGCGCAGTCGCCCACATTCAGTCTTGTTTAGCCATGAGCGTGAACTCCCCATTGGAGAACACGGTAAATGCCAACCCGCTGCGGATTCTGCGCGCGGCAGCACCCGAATTATCAGGGATACGTGTAGGGTGGAGATGCACAACCGTCGGACCGTGTAGCACTAGGCTTATATTTAGACGCTTCATCTCGTCCACAGTCGCCGGTTGATTCCTCCTCCTGACCTTAGCTTTTGTTGAAGTGGTGCCTTTGTCACCACCGCTAACAAGCAGGACGCGTCCGTCGCGATACCGGCCCACATTGGCCGATTTTGCTGGACACTGGAGTGGCCAACCACTCTTGACGCACCTGACACCGACCGTGAGAAGTCGTGTGTGCCGAACGCCGTTTCCGGCAGCCCGGAAACCGACGGTACAACATGAAAAGAATGCTGATTAACGCAACTCAACCCGAAGAGTTGCGTGTTGCACTGGTAGATGGCCAGCGCCTCTACGACCTGGACATCGAATCCGGTGCACGCGAGCAGAAGAAGGCCAACATCTATAAAGGCCGTATTACTCGCATCGAACCAAGCCTTGAGGCTGCCTTTGTCGATTTCGGCTCCGAGCGCCACGGCTTCCTGCCCCTCAAAGAAATCTCCCGCGAATACTTCAAGAAAGCTCCTGAAGGCCGCGTGAACATCAAGGACGTCCTGAGCGAAGGCCAGGAAGTCATCGTCCAGGTCGAAAAAGAAGAACGTGGCAACAAGGGCGCAGCCCTGACCACCTTCATCTCCCTGGCCGGCCGTTACCTGGTGCTGATGCCGAACAACCCACGTGCCGGCGGTATCTCCCGTCGCATCGAAGGCGAAGAGCGCAACGAACTGCGTGAAGCGCTGAACGGCCTGATCGCGCCAGCCGACATGGGTCTGATCGTTCGTACTGCCGGCCTGGGCCGCAGCAGCGAAGAAATGCAGTGGGACCTCGACTACCTGCTGCAACTGTGGACCGCCATCAAAGAAGCGTCCCTGGATCGTTCCGCGCCGTTCCTGATCTACCAGGAAAGCAACGTGATCATCCGCGCCATCCGCGATTACCTGCGCCAGGACATCGGCGAAGTGCTGATCGACAGCGTTGAAGCCCAGGACGAAGCCCTGACCTTCATCCGCCAGGTGATGCCGCAGTACGCCAGCAAGATCAAGCTGTACGAAGACAGCGTTCCGCTGTTCAACCGTTTCCAGATCGAAAGCCAGATCGAGACCGCCTTCCAGCGCGTGGTCGAACTGCCTTCCGGCGGCTCCATCGTGATCGACCCGACCGAAGCCCTGGTGTCCATCGACATCAACTCGGCGCGTGCGACCAAAGGCAGCGACATCGAAGAAACCGCCCTGCAGACCAACCTGGAAGCGGCTGAAGAAATCGCCCGCCAACTGCGCCTGCGTGACATCGGCGGCCTGATCGTGATCGACTTCATCGACATGACCCCTGCCAAGAACCAGCGCGCCGTGGAAGAGAAAGTCCGCGAATGCCTGGAAGCTGACCGTGCCCGCGTACAGGTCGGCCGCATCTCGCGCTTCGGCCTGCTGGAAATGTCCCGTCAGCGCCTGCGTCCATCCCTGGGCGAAAGCAGCGGCATCGTCTGCCCGCGTTGCAACGGCACCGGCATCATCCGTGACGTTGAATCGCTGTCCCTGGCGATCCTGCGCCTGATCGAAGAAGAAGCCCTGAAAGACCGCACCGCCGAAGTCCGCGCCCAAGTGCCGATTCCGGTTGCCGCCTTCCTGCTCAACGAAAAACGCAACTCGATCACCAAGATCGAACTGCGCACCCGTGCTCGTATCGTGATCCTGCCGAACGATCATCTCGAAACGCCGCACTTCGAAGTACAGCGCCTGCGTGACGACAGCCCGGAAGCCCACAGCGGCCAGTCCAGCTATGAAATCGCCGCTGCCGCCGCCGAAGTGGAAGAAGTCCAGCCGGCCGCCGCGACCCGCACCCTGGTTCGCCAGGAAGCTGCCGTGAAAACCGCGCCAGCCCGTGCCAACGCACCGGTCCCGGTTGAAGCTGCCGCTCCGGTTGCTGCGCCAGCCGCCCTGCCTGAGCCAAGCCTGTTCAAAGGCCTGGTGAAGTCGCTGGTCAGCCTGTTCGCCACCAAGGAAGAGCCTGCGGCTCCGGTTGTGGTTGAAAAACCAGCTTCCGAGCGCCCTGCACGTAACGAAGAGCGTCGCAACGGCCGTCAGCAAAGCCGTAACCGCAACGGTCGCCGTGACGAAGAGCGCAAGCCTCGCGAAGAACGTGCACCGCGTGAAGAACGCGCACCACGTGAAGAGCGCGCACCTCGCGAAGCCCGTGAAGAAACCCCGGCCGTAGCCCGTGAAGAACGTGCACCGCGTGAAGAGCGCGCACCACGTACCCCACGTGCTCCGCGTGAAGATCGCAAACCGCGTGGCGAGCGTGAAGAACGCGTGCGTGAACTGCGTGAGCCACTGGACGCTGCACCTGCCGTTGCCGCCGCCGCTGCAACCACCGAAGAGCGTCCGGCCCGCCAGCCGCGTGAAGAGCGCGCCCCACGTGAAGAGCGCCAGCCGCGCCCACCGCGTGAGGAGCGTCAACCACGCGCCGAGCAAGCTGCTGCTGCCAGTGACGAAGAAGAAGTACTGACCGGCGAAGAGCAACTGCAGGAAGACGGTCAGGACAACGCCGAAGGCGATCGTCCACGCCGCCGCTCCCGTGGCCAGCGTCGTCGCAGCAACCGTCGTGAGCGTCAGCGTGATGCCAACGGCAACGTGATCGAAGGCTCGGAAGAGACCGGCGAGAACGCTGAAGGCGCGACCCACGAAGCCAACGAACCAACAGGTGCCGAACTGGCTGCCGGCTTGGCCGTTACCGCTGCCGTTGCCAGCTCGGTCATCAGCGCACCTGCTGAAGCCCAGGCTCACGAGCAAGCTGAACGCGCTACCGCCGCAGTTGAAACGCCTGCTGTAGAAGAAGCACCCGTTGCCGAGGCCCCAGTGGTTGAAGCTCCAGTTGTTGAAGCCCCTGCTGTCGAAGCCACCACCCCGATCGAAGCCCCAGTGGTTCCGGAAGTGGAAGTGGAAGTAGCACCGGTTCGCGACGCACAGCCAGAAACCGAAGTGGTTGCCGTTGAACCTGCACCGGCTGCTGAGCCTCAACCAGTGGTTGAAGCCGTAGCAGAAGCTCCGGTTCAAGCCCCGGCTGCCAAAGAAGCTGCCCCGGCGGTGCGTGAAGTTCGCGAAGAACAGACCGCCTTCCAGTGGACTGCCGAACCTGCCGCCCCGGTTGAAGCACCTGCTCCAGCACCTGTTGTAGAAGAAGCGCCAGCGCCGGTTGTCGAAGCCGTGGTTGTCGAGCCAGCCCCAGTCGTTGAGGCCGCGCCAGTGGTTGAAGCGCCAGTGGTTGCCGAAGTCGCCGCCCCGGTGGTTGAAGCCGCGCCGGCCAGCGCCCTGACCGAAAACGGCCGTGCGCCGAACGACCCACGTGAAGTGCGTCGCCGTCGCAAGGAAGCTGAGGCCGCCGCTGCGGCCGCTCAGGAAACAGAAGCACGAGACTAATCCCTCGTCTGATTCCAGTAGCTACTAAAAAGCCCCGCCTGAGTGATCAGGCGGGGCTTTTTTTATCTGCCTGTCCCGTCCTGAATAAGGTTTACACCTTCTGACCTTTGTTCAGGAGGACTCAATGGATACGAGAAAAAGGCGCAGCCAACGCGATTACACGCTAGCTTTTAAATTGTCGGTCGTAGACCAAG
>NZ_RWIO01000056.1:0-33657 GCF_009764655.1 Pseudomonas sp. PB105 | reverse complement strand
TGGCGGCCTTGAGCTTGAACTCACTCGAATAAGATTTACGCATATCCAAACACCTCAAATTTGGGCGCTATCATAGCGCCCGATTGAAGTGTCCAAAATCATTAGGCCAGTTCAGCTTGCCCCCGATAGCGGTAGATCAGCCAGCCCCTGTATAGACTGGCACACCGTCATCGGGGGCAAGCCCCCTCCCACATTTAGATTTCATACAACCTGCAAGACTACAAAACCCTATATAATGTGCGACTTTTAGCCGTCCTGACCTTTAAGGAGCTTTAGTGAGCACGTTGCCACCCTGCCCGAAATGCAATTCCGAATACACCTACGAAGACGGCGCCCAGCTGATCTGCCCGGAATGCGCCCATGAATGGTCCGCCAATGGCGAGGCCGAAGTGGCCGGCGATGAAACCGTGAAGAAAGACTCTGTGGGCAACGTCCTGCAGGACGGCGACACCATCACCGTGATCAAGGACCTCAAGGTCAAGGGCACGTCCCTGGTGGTCAAGGTGGGCACCAAGGTCAAGAACATCCGCTTGTGCGACGGCGACCACGATATCGACTGCAAGATCGACGGTATCGGCCCGATGAAGCTCAAGTCCGAGTTCGTGCGCAAAGTCTGAATCCGCTGCATCCATCCCGCGCCCGCCGCGGGATGGCGTTTTGCCCTCCTTCCTGACCCACCTCAATATCCACACAGAAAAACCAACAAACTGCCAATAGACGCTTGCTATTCTACGAATAAGAATTATTCTCATTGAAATCCATCAAGGAGATGCACCATGACTTATTTGATAGATGCCTGGCTGGACCGCCCACACCCTTACCTGCGGATCCTGCATCGGGAAACCGGTGAAGTCTGTGCAGTGCTGGAAGAAGAAGCGCTGAATGAATTGCAGGACCAGGGTGACCTGGACGTCAACGGCCTGAGCTCAAGCGAACCCGGTGTGCTGAAGGAGGTGGTGCGTAATTTGTTTCTGTTCTGTTATGCCCGGGCGTTGCGCCCGGCGACTGAGCTCAATGGCAAGTTTCATCCATGAGCAAACGCGCAAAACACTGTTGGGGCGAACAGGTTCGCCCCAACAGGTAATCAGCAGGTCTTACAGAACGTCGAGCAGTTCGACGTCGAACACCAGCACGCTGTGCGGCGGAATGCTGCCAACGCCTTGAGCGCCGTAAGCCAGTTCGCTCGGCACGTACAGACGCCATTTGCTGCCGGCATTCATCAGTTGCAGGGCTTCGGTCCAACCGGCAATCACGCCGCCAACCGGGAATTCTGCTGGCTGGCCACGCTCGTACGAGCTGTCGAACACAGTGCCGTCGATCAGGGTGCCGTGATAGTGGGTACGGACTTGATCTTCACGAGTCGGCTTGGCGCCTTCGCCGGCCGTCAGCACTTCAAATTGCAGGCCGGAAGCCAGGGTGGTGATGCCATCGCGCTTGGCGTTTTCAGCCAGGAAGGCAAGGCCAGCGCCAGCAGCGGCTTCAGCCTTGGCGGCTGCTTCGGCTTGCATGACTTCGCGGATCACCTTGAAGCTGGCAGCCATTTGCTCTTGGTCAACGCGGCTTGGCTTGCCAGCGAATGCGTCGGTCAGGCCAGCCAGGATTGCGTCAAGGTTTACGCCCGGTGGCGGGTTGTCGCGCAGTTGGTCGCCCAACTGACGGCCGATACCGTAGCTGACGCGGGTTTCGTCGGTGGACAGATTAACTTCGGACATGAAGAGGCTCCGCTGTAGGACAACGCGATTTCCCGCGCTGCCCGAAACTAAAAGGGCCCGCAGACTAGCACACAAGACTGCCCCTTGATGAGCCCTTAGTCGTGCTGCACACCGCTGGCGACCCTTCGTCGCCACATGGAATAAAACACCCTTCAGAATCAAGACCCGCCGCCGATACAGCGCTACACCTTGGCTGGCTCAAATAACAACACCGTCCAGCAAACAGACATCACTCTTGCGGAGCATTCGATGAATAGCTGGTTCGGTAACATAAGCGTCAACCTCAAACTGGGCCTGGGCTTCGGCCTGGTGCTTGTCCTCACCTCGATCCTGGCACTGACTGGCTGGACCAGCCTTGGCGGCCTGATCGACCGCAGCAACTGGATGAGCGACATCACCCAGCTCAACGCCTCGCTGACCAAACTGCGCATCGTGCGCCTTCAATACATGCTGGCCAACGGTGACGAAGCCGTGGCGCAAAACGTGCAGACCAGCCTCGATGCCTTCGCCGCCCAGCAGCAGAAACTGCTCGACAGTTTCAAGAGCCCGGAAAACCTCAAGCTGCTCAACGAGCAGAAAGCAGTCATCACCGCCTACCAGCAATCCCTGAACAAAATGCGCGAGGCTTACCGTAACGGCAATGCCTCTCGCCAGGTGATGGGCGACAAGGCCGACAGCGCCAACGCCCAGATCGACGCGCTGGAAGCCAGCGTCAAGCAGATGCCCGACAGCTCGGAGCATCTGGCCCAGTTCCAGGCCGTGGCCGAAGCAAAGATGCAATTCCAACTGGCCCGCTACGAAGTGCGCGGCTACACCGGCAACGTCAGCCCAGACACCGAAGCCCGCGCTGCCGCACAGATCGACAAAGCCATTGCCGGCTTGAAAGACCTCGGCGCCGCCGTTGGCGCCAGCCAGCAAAGCGCGCTGACCGCGCTGGAAACCGCTCTTGGCGCGTATCGCACGGCGGTGCAGAACTACAAGGCGGCCAACGCCAATATCGTTGCTGCCCGTGCTGAAATGACCACCCAAGGCGCTGATATCGTCACCATCAGCGACAAGCTCTACGATATCCAACTCAACCGCCGCGATGCCGAAAGCGCCCAGGCCCGCAGCCTGCAACTGATCAGCACCCTGCTGGCCCTGCTGGTTGGCATCATTGCCGCACTGGTCATCACCCGTCAGATCACCCGCCCGATCCAGGAAACCCTGGCCGTGGTGGAACGCATTGCCTCCGGCGACCTGAGCCACAACATCCAGGTGACCCGCCGCGATGAACTCGGCGTGCTGCAACAAGGCATCCAGCGCATGGGCACCACCCTGCGTGAGTTAATCAGCGGTATTCGTGACGGCGTGACCCAGATCGCCAGCGCCGCCGAGGAACTGTCGGCCGTGACCGAGCAGACCAGCGCCGGCGTGAACAGCCAGAAGATCGAGACCGATCAAGTGGCCACCGCGATGCATGAAATGACCGCCACCGTGCAGGAAGTCGCGCGTAACGCCGAACAGGCTTCCCTGGCCGCTGCCGATGCCGACGGCCAAGCCCGCGCTGGCGACAAAGTGGTGGCCGAAGCCATCGCCCAGATCGAACGCCTGGCCGCTGAAGTGGCACGTTCCACCGACGCCATGAGCCACCTGCAACAAGAGAGCAACAAGATCGGCAGCGTGATGGACGTGATCAAGGCCGTCGCCGAACAGACCAACCTGCTAGCCCTCAACGCCGCGATCGAGGCGGCACGCGCCGGTGAAGCCGGTCGCGGGTTTGCCGTGGTCGCCGACGAAGTGCGCGGCCTGGCCCAGCGCACGCAAAAATCCACCGAAGAGATCGAAGGCCTGGTCGCCGGTTTGCAGAACGGCACCCAGCAAGTGGCCAACGTGATGAACAACAGCCGCAGCCTCACCGACAGCAGCGTGGAGCTGACGCGCAAGGCCGGTGTATCCCTGGAGAACATCACCCGGACAGTGTCGAACATCCAGTCGATGAACCAGCAGATCGCCGCCGCCGCCGAGCAACAAAGCGCCGTGGCCGAAGAGATCAGCCGCAGCATCGTCAATGTGCGCGACGTGTCGGAACAGACCGCCACCGCGAGTGACGAAACAGCGAAATCGAGTGTGGAACTGGCTCGTCTGGGCAGCCAGTTGCAGCAGATGGTCAGTCATTTCCGGGTTTAACAAACCAAAAAGCCGCCTCGGGATTAACCGAGGCGGCTCCACTTCTCAGACCTTACAGGTCATCAAAGCTGTCCCGCAGGAACTTCCATACGTGGTAAGCACGCAGGCAGTTCACTACGAGGTTCCAGGTACGTCGTGCAAACTTAGACATACTCGGCCCTCCGTGAGTTGGGCCTTACCTCCAGCGCACTTACCGGAACACGCGAGCCTTCGGACGCGGGTCAGCGCTTCCTGTGAGGCGGCCGGGCTAATGGGCCTCCCGCATTAATCCGGCACGGATTACTAGCCCGTGGCGGTTGGTCCAGAATTCGCGTGCACGCCCGGATCACCTCACATCGACGAACTTAGAACGGGGAGGAGCCTAACCAAAATCCCAGTCGAAGGTGTGACCAACGATGCTCAAACACCAGTATTGCTCGATAGATTCATTGCAAATTTTTACGGTGCAAAAAGGCAAGAGAAATCATCAAAACGATAATCCTCTGGCCTTGCGAGATGATATGAGCGGCGGTAGTATTCCGCCTGTTGGTCAGCGCTTCCTGTGAGACTTCAACCCCAGCCGAAAACTGGGATTGCAATAAAAAACCGCCCTACTAAGGCGGTTTTTTATTGCCTGCGATTTGCCCTTCAGCCCTCACCTTCCTCGACAAACACCACCCGATTCCCAAACGGGTCCTTGATGCTCATCTCCCGCGAGCCCCACGGCGTTTCTTCAACACCGGGCTTGGCATAACGGTAGTCCTTCGCCTGCAATTGCTGCTGGTAGGCATCCACTCCCTGCGCCTGGATCCGCACCGCAGCCCCCGGCGAGGCATCGCCATGGTGCTCGGACAAATGCAGCACGCATTCACCCAACGACACTTGCAGGTACAGCGGGTAATTCGCTTCGAAACGATGCTGCCAATCGACCTTGAACCCGAGGAATTCCACATAGAATTCCAACGCCTTTGTCTCGTCGAAAATCCGCAGGATGGGGGTGACTTTTCCTAAGTGCATGGCAACCGCTCCGTGTAAAAGATCGCCCACTATAAAGACGAAAAACCGCGACGCAAATCCCCGCTGCGCGCAAGGAATCGCCCAGGGCGCTGACCGTTCGCCTGCCCGTCGCTGTAGCTCAGCACGCCATTGACCCACACCCCGTCAATGCCTTCTGCCGCCCGTTCCGGCGTTTTAAAGTCCGCCATATCCCGCACCCGCAACGGATCAAACAACACCAGGTCGGCCCAATGCCCTTCACGAATGGCTCCGCGATCCGACAAGCCAAAGCGCGCTGCCGACAAGCCGGTCATCTTGTGCACCGCCGTATGCAGTGGAAACAACCCCACGTCACGGCTGAAATGCCCCAGCACCCGTGGAAACGCCCCCCACAAACGCGGATGGGGAAACGGGTCTTCAGGCAACCCGTCCGAGCCTACCATCGACAACGGATGCGCCAGGATTCGCCGCACATCCGCCTCGTCCATCCCGTAATACACGGCGCCCGCCGGCTGCAGGCGGCGGGCGGCGTCCATTAATGAAACATTCCACTCGTCGGCGATAGCCTGTAGATCTCGCCCGCCCATGTCCGGATGGGGCGTGGACCACGTAATGGTGATGCGAAACGCGTCGGTCACCTGCTTCAAATCCAGGGTCGAAGAACTGGCCGCATAGGGATAGCAATCACACCCCACCGGATGGGTTTTCGCCGCCAGTTCCAGTGCGGCCAACAGCTGCGGACTGCGCCCCCAGTTCCCCGCCCCTGCACACTTGAGGTGGGAAATAATCACCGGTGCCTTGGCATGTCGGCCAATCTGAAACGCCTCACCCATCGCCTCCAGCACCGGCTCGAATTCGCTGCGCAAGTGAGTGGCGTACACCGCACCGTAGGCCGTCAGTTCTTCACTGAGTTGCAGCACTTCATCGGTCTCGGCATTGAACGCGCTGGCGTAGGCCAGGCCTGTGGATAAACCGAGGGCGCCGGCTTCCAGACTCTCGTGCAGTTGCACCCGCATGGCGGCGATTTCATACGGTGTCGCAGTGCGATGCAGGTCGTCCATGTGGTTACTGCGCAGCGCTGTGTGGCCGATCAACGCCGCGACGTTGACGGCTGGATGAGCGCTTTCCACGGCGCGGCGATAGTCGCTGAAACGCGGATACACAAACGCCGCAGCGCCACCCAGCAGGTTCATCGGGTCCGGCGGATCGCTGCGCAAACTGACCGGCGAGGCGCTGATGCCGCAGTTGCCGACAATCACTGTGGTCACGCCCTGACTGAGCTTGGGCAGCATCTGCGGGTGGCGTATCACCACGGTGTCGTCGTGGGTGTGCACATCGATAAAGCCTGGCGCCAATACGCGGCCGGTGGCGTCGATTTGATGCTCGGCCGTCGCAGCAGACAGCTCACCGATTGTCTCGATACGCCCCTCGCGCACCCCCACATCCGCCACGTAACCCGGTGTGTTGCTGCCATCGATGATCAGCGCGTGGCGAATCAGCGTGTCGTACTTCATATCAGTCTCCAAGCGGCAGGCTGTCGGGGCCGCCGCGATAATCGTCCAGGGCCAGTTTGATCCGGCGCAGGCGTTCCTGGTTAGCGTCCGGCAGGGCCAGCGCCAGCTCGGTAGCGAGCAGGTCGATGGCCAACAGCAGGCCATAGCGCGCTGCGGTGGGTTTGTAGATAAAACTGGTTTCGGCCGGTTGCAGGGGCAATACCACGTCCGCCAAACGCGCCAGAGGGGAGTCGGCCAGGGTGATGGCGATGATGCGTGCGTCGTAGTTGCGCGCCAGCGCCACCACGTCCAGCAGTTCCGGCGTCAGGCCGGTCAACGAGCAGACGATCAGCGCATGTTCCGGGCCCAGCGTCGCAGCCGTGACGCGCATCATCACCGGATCGTGGCAAGCGGCAATCGGGTAGCCCAGGCGAACCAGGCGCACTTGTAACTCGTCGCTGCACAGGCTTGACGGGCCGCCCATGCCGAACGCATGGATCATCCGCGCCTTGCTCAGCAGGCTGACCGCATCGGCGAAACTGGCCTGGTTGAACCCCGATAAGTGCTGTCGCAACGTTGCCTCGATGTCCCCCAGAATCTGCCGGTGAAACGCCGACTGTTCGGGCAACCCCGCCGGGTCCAGGAAACGACTGCCGACGCCACTGGCCTGGGCCAGTTGCAGGCGCAAATCGCGTAGGTCGCGGCAACCGACGCTGCGGGCAAATCGCGACAACGTTGCCGTACTGACCTCAGCCCGTTGGGACAACTCCTCCAGGCTGGCCGACGCCGCAAAACCGACGTCATCGAGCATCAGCTTGGCGATACGTCCTTCGCCGGCGCTGAAAGACGCCTGGCGGGCGCGGATCTGGTAGAGGATGTCCATGGGGGCTCCAGGGTCAGAGGATGCAAGACAGACCGTACGTAAGACCGAAGGCGACCACCGAAATCAATGTCTCCAGCACGGTCCAGGTCTTGAAGGTCTGGATCACCGTCATATTGAAGTATTCCTTGATCAGCCAGAAGCCGCCGTCATTCACGTGGGAAAAGATCACCGAACCCGCACCGGTGGCCAGCACCAGTAATTCAGGGTGTGGATAACCCAAGCCCAGGGCGACGGGTGCGACCACGCCGGACGCGGTGGTCATCGCCACCGTGGCCGACCCGGTCGCAACGCGCATCAACGCTGCGAACAACCAGCCCATTACCAGTGGTGACAGGTGAAACGCATGGGCCAGGCCAAGAATTTCGTTGGTCACTCCAGCGTCCACCAGGATGCGATTCAACCCGCCGCCCGCGCCCACCAGCAAGGTGATGCTGGCGGTCGGCGCGAGGCATTCGTTGGTGAACCTGAGGATCGATTCGCGGTTGAAGCCCTGGGCCAATCCCAACGTCCAGAAACTCACCAGGGTCGCCACCAGCAAGGCGATGACCGAGTTGCCGATAAACAGCAGGAATTGGTTGAAGCCGGTCCCCGGCGTGGAGATTACATTGGCCCAACCGCCGATCATCATCAGCACCACCGGCAACAGGATGGTGCCCATGGTCAGCGCGAAACTCGGCAAACGGGTGCGCGGTTCACGCTCGATAAACTGGCGCTCCAGCGGGTTTTCCGCCGGCAGGTGGATGTGCGGCACGATGAACTTGGCGTAAAGGGGGCCAGCAATGATCGCCGTGGGGATACCGATCAGAATCGCATACAGCACGGTCTGCCCCACCGACGCGTTATACGCCAGCACCGCCATCATCGCCGCCGGGTGCGGCGGCACCAGCGCGTGCACCACCGACAGGCCGGCGACCATCGGCAGGCCGACCATCAAAATCGACACGCCGACCCGTCGCGCCACGGTAAAGGCGATGGGCACCAGCAACACAAAACCCACCTCGAAAAACAGCGGCAGCCCCACCAGGAAGGCAATGCACACCATCGCCCAATGGGCATTGCGCTCGCCAAAACGGTTGATCAAGGTGCGCGCCACCTGCTCGGCGCCGCCGGACTCGGCCATCATCTTGCCGAGCATGGTGCCCAGCGCCACCACGAGCGCGATATGCCCCAGGGTCTTGCCGACACCCGCCTCATACGAGCCCATGATCGTGTCCGCCGGCATCCCGGCCATCAGCGCCAGGCCAATGGACACCAGGGTGATGACGATAAACGGGTTGAGTCGGTAACGTGCAATCAGCACGATCAAAGCAATGATGGCGATGGCAGCGTATGCCAACAGCCCGAAGCCCGGTGATGCGGCCATGCGGTACTCCTCGGAAAGGGTCACGTCGATTTGGTTGTGAAACTCATAAATCATTACCGAGGGGTGTTTTCAAATTTTATGAAAGTAAATTTCGCCCACAGACAAGCGCTGTCGCGTTGGGATATGCCCGACACCTGCGTATGAAAATTCAGGGGTTGTTCTTACATGAAGATCAGAGAACCGGAAACTCAACCCAGCCGGTTGAGTCATAGACTGCACATCCACTGTTGCCAGGAACATCGCCCATGATTCGCACGTCTCTCGCCGCCGGCGCCCTGCTTCTCGCCGTCTGCGGCGCGGCCACCGCCGCCGACAACCCAGCGCTGAAAAAATGCATGGACGGCGCCAACACCACCGCCGACATGGTTACTTGCAACGCCAAGCAAGCCAAGGTGCAGGACACGCGCCTGAACAAAGCCTACAAGATCGCCCTCGCCGCCCAGGAAGGTGCCCGCAAGCAGCAACTGCAAGACGTGCAGCGCCTGTGGATAAAGTACCGCGATGCCAACTGCGGGTTTATCGGCTCAGCCACCGGCGGCACCATCGATCAGGTCAATGGCACCGGCTGTGTGCTGGACATGACCCAGGCGCGCGCCCAGGAACTGGAAGACCTGGTCGGGCCGTGATCCCCCGCCACAGATGCGCAATCAGTCGTGATGCACCCGCGCCCGCTTGAGCAACTTCTTGCAGCGCTCCGACAAATGCAGCACCCGCAGATGCTTGCCGGCCTTGGTGTAGCGCTCGCGCAGGGTCATCAGCGCGGCAATCGCTGAATAGTCGACAAAACTCAGGTGACGGCAATCCAGCGTCACCTGCTCCGGGTCATTGGCCGGGTCGAACTGATTCAAAAACGGCGTAGTCGAGGCGAAGAACAAGGTGCCGTGCAGGCGATAGAGCTTGCTGCCGTCAGCTTCCTGGTGCTCATCGGCATACAACTCGCGGGCCTGTTGCCAGGCGAAGTTGAGCGCGGCGATCACGATACCGCACAGCACGGCGGTCGCCAGGTCGGTAAACACGGTAATCACCGTCACCGCGATAATCACCAGCACATCATTGAGCGGCACCTTGTTGATCACCCGCAGCGACGCCCAGGCAAAGGTCTGCTGGGACACCACGAACATCACCCCCACCAGCGCCGCCAGCGGGATCCGCTCGATCAGCGGTGACAGAAACAGAATGAACAGCAGGATCATCACCCCGGCAAACACCCCGGAAAAGCGCCCGCGCCCGCCGGAGCTGAGGTTGATCACGGTTTGCCCGATCATCGCGCAACCGCCCATGCCGCCGAACAGGCCCGAGACCATATTCGCCGCGCCCAATGCCACGCTTTCGCGGTCTGGGTAGCCGCGGGTTTCAGTGATTTCGTCGGTCAGGTTCAGGGTCAGCAGGGTTTCCAGCAGGCCGACCATGGCCATCAGGAACGCATAGGGCGCGATGATGCCGAGGGTTTCCAGGGTCCAGGGGATCTGCGGCAATGCAAAGGTCGGCAGGCCGCCGGCGATGTGGGCCATGTCACCGAGGGTACGGGTCGGCAGGCCAAGCAGGTACACCGTCAGGCCCACGCCGAGGATCGCCACCAACGCCGGCGGCACGGCGCGGGTCAGGCGTGGCAGCAGGTAGACGATGGCCATGGTCGCCGCCACCAACGCGGTCATCACATACAACGGCGTGCCGCTGAGCCAGGCTTCACCGCTCTTGAAATGCTCCAACTGCGCCAGCGCGATGATAATCGCCAGGCCGTTGACGAAGCCGAGCATCACCGAATGCGGCACCATGCGCACCAGCTTGCCCAGGCGCAGCAGGCCGAAGGCGACCATGATCAACCCGCCCAGCAGCACCGTCGCCAGCAGATACTCCACGCCGTGCTGCACCACCAACGCCACGATCACCACCGCCATCGAGCCCGCCGCACCGGAAACCATACCGGGCCGGCCGCCAAACAAGGCCGTCAGGGTGCAGATGATAAACGCGCCGTACAGGCCCATCAGCGGGTTGAGATGAGCCACCAGGGCAAAGGCGATGCATTCGGGCAGCAGCGCGAAAGACGTGGTGAGGCCGGCCAGGGCATCGGCGCGCAGACGGGTGAGGTTCATGAGGTACCAGGGAATTGCGGGGGATAAGGCAAGGGATGGTACGGAATTGATCAACTCGGGGCTAGTCTGGAAGAGCGAGTCGCCGCCATCGGGAGCAAGCCCCCTCCCACACTTGACCGCATTCCAATGTGGGAGGGGGCTTGCCCCCGATGGCAGCGACTCGGTCTCAAGCGAACCTCACACCCTCTCGCTGCAAATCCACTCAACGACCGACGTGCGCATCTCAGCACGCATACCGCGCCAGCTTGGCCTGGATAAAGTCCAGGAAGCACTGAATACGCAACGCCAGTTGCGAGTTACGGTAGAACACGGCGTGGATCGGCTGGCGATAACCGCTGTTGAACGCCTCCAGCACTGGCACCAGCCGCCCGGCGTCGATGTCGGCGCTGGTCATGAAGTTCGACAGGCAACAAATGCCCTGCCCTTCCAACGCCAGCTGGCGCAAGGTTTCGCCGCTGGACGCGGCGATGCTCGGCTGGATCAGCCAGCGGTCGCCTGCCACATGGCGCAGCGGCCAGTGGTTGAGGGTTTCGGTCTGGGTGAAGCCGAGCAACGTGTGGTCGGCCAACTCGGCGACGGTCTGCGGCGCGCCGTACTGCTTGAGGTAGTCAGGGCTGGCGAGGATGTGCAGCGGCGTACACCCGAGGGCGCGCGCATGCAGGGTCGAGTCGGCCAGGGCGCCGATGCGGATGGCAATGTCGGTGCTTTGTTCCAACAGGTCGATGATCAGGTCATCGCTGTTCAACTCCAGCTGGATCTCCGGGTACAGGCTGCGAAACTCGGCGATGTACGGCACGATCCCATGCAGCATGAACGGCACCGCGGCGTTGATACGCAGCCGGCCGGCCGGTTTTTTCTGGCGTGACGACAAGCGCTCTTCCAGCTCATCCATGTGCGCCAGGATCAGCTTGGCCTGTTCGAAGAAGTACTTGCCCTCTTCGGTCAGGTCCATGCGCCGCGTGGTGCGGTTGATCAGCGTGGTGTCGAGTTTGGCTTCCAGGCGCGACAAGGTACGACTGACCGCCGACGGCGTCTGCCCGACCTGCTCCGCCGCAGCGGAAATCGAGCCGCACTCGATCACGCTGACGAAGATCTGTAGCTCATCGGATCGGGCTTTCACGGGCGGTCCTCGTTATCGGTTCACCGCAGCTTACACCGAGAGGTTGAACACCTGCGCCAGATGCTGCTCGTAGCGCGCCACGTCCGCCTCGATGGCCGGGCGTTTCATCACATCCACGCACAGGAAAGTCGGCAGGCCGGTCATGCCGAGGAACTCGTTGGCCTTGTGGAACGGGAAGTACACCGCGTCCACGCCTTTGGCTTCGAAGAAATCGCTCGGGTCGTCGAAGGCTTGCTGCGGCGCGTTCCAGGTCAGTGAGAGCATGTACTGCTTGCCCTGGATCAGGCCGCCACTGCCGTATTTCTGCGAAGCATCGGAACGGGTGCGGCCGTCGCTGGCGTAGAGGCTGCCGTGGCCTTCGGTGAAGACTTCGTCGATGTACTTCTTGACGATCCACGGTGCGCCCATCCACCAGCCGGGCATTTGGTAGATGATCACGTCGGCCCAGAGGAATTTCGCGACTTCGTCGGCGACATCGTAGCCTTCGTCGATATGCGTGACTTTGACGTCGATACCGTTGCGGTCCAACAACGCCAGTGCGGTGTCATGCAAGGTGGTGTTGTAGCGGCCATCGGAGTGGGCGAACTTTTTGCCGCCGTTGAGCAGGAGTACTTTTTTCATGGGAGGGCATCCAGAAGTTGAAAATGTCTGGACGCAGACTATCGGCCCCAACCCTTCGGAATAAGCCGTGACCCCGCAAAATACCTTTGATCAAAAAGCACGAATCCAGCAAGCATTGTTAACCACCGATCAGCAGATGACCGCCCAGCAGCGCCATGCCGATGAAAAATACCCGCTTGAACAGCACCGCACTGATGCGCTGGCGCAGCACCTGGCCCAGCCACATGCCCAGCAACGCCGGGAACAGCGCCAGCAACGAGGCACTGACCTCACTGCCGCCCAAGGTACCGCGCCAGGCCAAGCCCGCCGCCAGCGCCAGGGTCGACACGGTGAACGACAGACCCAATGCCTGCACCAGTTGATCGCGATTCAACCCCAGTGCTTGCAGATACGGCACGGCAGGAATCACGAACACGCCGGTGGCCGAGGTGATTACGCCGGTGATCAACCCACACAGCGGGCCCAACCAGCGTTCGGTTGATGGCTTGAGCTTGAAGGCGGGCAAAAACAAGCCGCTCAGCGCATACACCAGCAACGCCGCGCCCAACGCCCGCACCACCCAGTGCCCGCCGTCCATGCCCAGCCACAGCGTGCCCAGCCCGGTACCGAGAAAAATCAGCAACAGCATCGGCCACAGGCGTTTGAGCAAGGCACTCAGGTGACCGCCGAATGCCAATTGCCAGAGGTTGGTGACCGTTGAAGGGATGATCAGCAGCGCCGCAGCCTGCGCCGGCAACATAGCCAGGCCGAGCATGCCCATGGCCACTGTCGGCAGGCCGAGGCCGATCACCCCTTTGACCGTGCCGGCCAGCACAAAGGTGCCGATCACCAGCAGGGTCAAGGCGGGGCCGAGATTTTGGTAGAACGCGAGGAAGGTCGTCATGGGCGGATTGTGCGGGTTTGGATGTGCGCTGGAAATTCGCCATATACTGAGGCTGCCTCTTGTTTTGCGGGAGGCTGAAGGCCTCATCGAGAACCCCAGCCATGCACTTTGACCTCACCGACCTGCGCCTCTACCTGCACACCCTCGACACCGGCAACATCACCGCTGGCGCCAGCCGCAGCCATTTATCCCTGGCGGCGGCCAGCGCTCGCATACGCGCAATGGAAGCCTCGCTGGGCATCGCCTTGCTGGAGCGCGGCCGCCGTGGTGTTACCCCTACCGCCGCTGGCAAAGCACTGGCCCGCCATGCGCGCCTGCTGCTGCAACAGGCCGAGCACCTGCAACAGGACCTGGCGGAATACGCCAACGGCATCAAAGGCCAGGTGCGCCTGCTGTGCAACACCACGGCGCTCAGTGAATACCTGCCGGAACTGTTGGCGGATTTTCTGCGCGAACACCCAAACCTAGACATCGACCTGCAGGAATTGCCCAGCCTGCGCATCACCCAGGCCTTGCGCCAGGGCACGGCGGATCTGGGCATCATCTCCGATGCGGTGGATACCCACGGTTTGCAGACCCTGCCCTTTCGCGATGACCCGCTGGTGCTGATCATGCCCCTGGATCATCCCTTGGCTGCCAGCCCGGTGAGTTTTATCGACAGCCTGCCACACGATTACGTCGGCCTCGCGGCCCACAGCGCACTGGCGGTGTACCTGGAAGAGCAAGCGCTGAACGCGGGGTTTCGCTTACACACGCGCATCCGCGCCGAGGGCTTTGATGGGGTGATTCGGATGGTCGCACGGGGCGCTGGCCTGGGCATCGTGCCCCAGGCCGCGCTGGATCGCTGGCCTTTGGAGCGCCACTTCAAGGCCCAGCCTCTGGCAGAAGACTGGGCTTGCCGACAGCTATTGCTGTGCACACGTTCGTTCGAGCAACTGCCCGGTTACGCCAAAGCCTTGTTCGACGCCTTGGCCCTGCCCTTGCGGAAGAACCCGTAATACACCGCCGACAGAATCAGCAGGAACGGCACGCCAAACACCAACGTCATCTTGAACGCCTCGGTGAAATACGTGGTGATCATCACCGCGCCCATCAGCACCAGGCCCAGCAAGGTGCTGTAGGGAAACAGGCGCAGCTGGAATGAGAGCTTCGGCCCGCCGTGACGCTTGCGATAACGGCGGAAAAACAGGTGCGTGAGGAAGATCATGAACCAGGTGAAGATCGCGCCGAACATCGAGATCGCCATCATCAAGGTGAATGAGCTTTGCGGGTACACCACATTCAACAAGGTCGCCAGGGCAATGCCCGAACTGGACAGCAGCAGCGCATTCAGCGGGATGCCGCTTTTGCTCAGGGCGCCCATGGACTTGGGCGCGAAGCCGGCGCGGGACAAGCTGAACATCATGCGCGTGGTGATGTAGAGCTGGCTGTTCATCGCCGACAGCGCGGCAATCAGGATCACAAAGTTCATCACCCCGGTGGCGCCGGGAATGCCGATGGTCTGCATCACCGTGACGAACGGGCTCTGGGTCTGCCCGGCCTGGCTCCACGGCACGATGGCGAGCATCAGCGCCAGGGTCAGCAGGTAGAACACCACCAACCGCACGATGGTTGCGCGAAAGGCCTTCTTCACCGCCTGCTCCGGGTCGGCGGCTTCACCGGCAGCCACCGCGATCATCTCCACGCTGAGGTAGCTGAAGATCGACACAATCACCGCGATCCACATGCCGCTCAAGCCATGGGGGAAAAATCCGCCGTGCGCGGTGTAGTTCTGCACGCCGTAATCCGGGTTGCCGGAGCCGAACACCACGTACACGGCCAGGATGATGAAGCCGATAATGGCGCTGATCTTGATGGTGGAAAACCAGTATTCGAAGTTACCGAAGGTCTTCACGCTGATCGCATTGAGCACAATCAGCACACTGGAAAACGACACGATCCACACCCACTCCGGCACGTTGGCGAACCAGTACTTCATGTACATCGCCACCGCCGTGACCTCGGCGCCCACCGCCAGCACAATCGCCGCCCAGTACGCATAACGCACCAGGAACCCGGCCAGCGGGCTGATGTAGAACTCGGCGTAGGCGCCGAAGGAGCCCGAGGTGGAATGGGCCACCGTCATCTCTGCCAGACACCCCATCAGCAGCAAGGTGATCAGCGCGCCGATGGCGTAACTCACCAGCACACTCGGCCCGGCATAACCGATGGCATAGGCGCTGCCCATGAACAGCCCGGTGCCAATGGCACCACCGATGGCGATCATGCTCATCTGGCCGGAAGTCAGCTGGCGCCGCAGGCCCAGTTCGCGTTGGGTGATTTCGGCAAAGCCGGTGTCGGATGTGGTCACGTTGGTGTGCCTCGTTATTATTGTGGTTGCACTGTTTGGATATTGTCGCGGATCCCTGTGGGAGGGGTTTAATCAGGTAACGCTGTGGCGGACTTTGAATTGCGGCTGGTCCCAGGTGTTTTCGTCGAGAATCTCACCGAGGATTTCCACGGCGTCCCACACCTCGGTAAAGCTCGTATACAACGGCGTAAACCCAAACCGCATAATCCGCGGCTCGCGGTAATCACCGATCACGCCACGGGCAATCAGGGCCTGGATCACCGCATAACCTTCAGGGTGCTCAAAGCTCACATGGCTACCGCGCCGCGCATGTTCACGCGGAGTGATCAACACCAGGCCGTGCGCCGCGCAACGGGCTTCAACCAGCTCGATAAACAGGTCAGTCAACGCCAGGGATTTGCTGCGCAGGCTGGCCATATCGGTCTGTTCGAAAATCTCCAGGCCACACTCCACCATCGCCAGCGAAGTGATCGGCTGGGTGCCGCACAGGTAGCGGGCAATGCCGGCGCTCGGCGCATAGTTGGACTCCATGGCGAACTGCCGGGTATGCCCGAACCAGCCCGACAGTGGCTGACGCACCAAGTCCACCAGCGCCGGGTTAACCCACACGAACGCTTGGGAGCCGGGGCCGCCATTGAGGTACTTGTAGGTGCAGCCAATCGCGTAATCGGCTCCCGCGTTGTGCAGGTCGATGGGCACCGCGCCTGCCGAGTGCGCCAAGTCCCAGATACTCAGCGCACCACATTCATGGCTCAAGGCAGTGAGCGCCTGCATGTCGTACATGTAGCCGGTCTTGTAGTTGACGTGAGTGAGCATCACCACCGCCACATCGCCGTCGATGGCCTGGGGCAGTTCATCCGGGCTGTTCACCAGACGCAGGGAGTAACCCTGTTGCAGCAACTCGGCCAGGCCTTCGGCGATGTACAGGTCGGTGGGAAAGTTGCTCGCTTCGCTGACGATCACCTTGCGCGCGGGTGCGCGTTGGCGCTGCACCGTCAGCGCCGCGCTGAGCACTTTGAACAGGTTGATGGAGGTGGTATCAGTGATCACCACTTCAGCGTCCCGCGCACCGATCAGCGGTGCCAGGCGATTGCCCAGCCGCTGGGACAAATCCGCCCAGCCCGCGCTGTTCCAACTGCGGATCAAGCCATTGCCCCACTCCTGCGCAATCACCTGTTGCGCCCGCGCCAGCGATGCCGCCGGGCGGGCGCCGAGGGAATTGCCATCGAGGTAAATCACGCCCGCAGGCAAGGTGAACTGATTGCGCAACGGCGCCAGCGAATCCTGGGCGTCGAGGGCTTGGCAATGGCTTCGGGTGGTCATGGTCTGTCCTGGTTTTTATAAGTGAAGATGGACTAGATAATGAACGAAGATTTACAGAATTTTCGTGCAAAGTGGTGGGCAACCAGCTAATTAAGCTGTAGGAAATTCGAAGTTAACCCCCAAATACGCGGATTTATTCTAAACATGATTCTTGACGCCACCGACCTGCGCCTCCTGCATTTCCTGCAACAGGATGGCCGTATCAGCAACCAGGAACTGGCGGAAAAAGTCGCTCTGTCGCCCTCCGCCTGCCTGCGCCGTCTGCGCCTGCTGGAGAGCGAAGGCATCATCAGCGGCTACCGCGCGGTGCTGAACGCCGAACAATTGGGGATCGAGCTGGAAGCCATCGTCCACCTGTCGTTGCGCCAGGACGTGGAGGATTGGCATGAGACCTTTATCAAGAAGGTGCAGGGCTGGCCGGAAGTGGCCAGCGCCTATGTGATCACCGGCGCCAGCAACTATGTACTGCGGGTACAGGCGCGCAACCTCAAGCACTTCTCGGACTTTATTGTGAACCACCTGAACCGCACGGCAGGGGTGATGGATATACGCTCGGAGATTGTGTTGCAGAAGATCAAGGATCGGGATGAGGTGTTGGATTTGGTGCTGCGCAAATAACCGAAACACCATAAATCCAATGTGGGAGGGGCGGTGCGACGATTCGACTTGCCCCCGATAGCGGTGTGTCAGTCACTGAATATTTGGCTGATGCACCGCCATCGGGGCATGGGTATCTACACAATTCTCAAAGGCTTATACATAACTCTGTGGTGAGCGGGCTTGTCCCGCTCACCACAACAGCCCAGTTGCCATAGATTCAGCATCCACGGGAAGTTGTGTAGATACCTATGGCCATCGGGGGCAAGCCCCCTCCCACATTTTTGACCGTATTGATCAATCCTCCAGGGCACGAACCCGCTGCATGCGTTTCTGTTCTATCGGCGCGTCAGCCACCTGCAATTCAAAGTCAAAATCAATCTGCGCAAACCGCCCTTGCACACCAAACTCCCGCGCCAGTTGCTGATCGTCACTGAAGCGAATTTCAGCAATCAATTCATCCCGCGTCGCGTAGGCGAAGTCATCGTGCAGGTAAGGATCGTCCGACAGGTTGATCTGGGTGGTCAGGTGCCGGTGGCCCGGCGCCGAGATAAAGAAGTGGATATGCGCCGGCCGCTGCCCATGACGCCCGAGCTGATCAAGCAGTTGCTGGGTCGGCCCGGTCGGCGGACAGCCGTAGCCGGACGGCACGATGCTGCGAAAACGGTAGTTGCCCTGGGCGTCGGTCTCGATGCGGCGGCGCAGGTTGAACTCCGACTGAGCGGGATCAAACCACGAATAAGTGCCGCCGGTGTTGGCCTGCCATACATCCACGATCGCCCCGGCCAACGGCTTGCCGTCGGTGTCGCGCACCTGCCCGCGCATGAACAGCGGCACCGCCGCATCTGTCCCATCATCCAGGCGCGCTTCGTACTGGGACAGCGGCGCACCGGCCACATACAGCGGGCCTTCGATGGTGCGCGGGGTGCCGCCGGATTTGCCGGCTTCTTCGTCGGCGGCGTCCATCAACAGGTCCAGGTAGTGTTCCAGGCCCAGCCCGGCGGCGAGCAGCCCGGCTTCCTGATTCTTGCCCAGCTCGTTGAGGTAGTTGACCGCCTTCCAGAACTCTTCGGGGGTCACGTCCAAGTCTTCGATGATGTTCACGGTGTCGCGCAAAATCCGGTAGGTCAGCGCTTTGGTGCGCGGGTTACCGCCGTCATTGAGGTTGCCGCTGGCTTCTTCGAGAAACCGTTGGGCGTGGGCAGTCTGGGACAGTCGGGTGGACATGGTGCAATCCTCATCTTGTAATTATTGGGTGTAGAGCAGGCTCAACGGTCGTCCTCATGGATCGACGAAGGGTGTCGGCACAGGGCGTTCACTTCGATGGCCATGTAGGGATAAAGCGGCAGTTGCATCAGCAGGTCGTGCAGTTCTTGCACGCTGTCGACGTCGAACACGCTGTAGTTGGCGTAGAGCCCGGCGATGCGCCACAAGTGGCGCCATTTGCCCTGCTGCTGCAGGCGCTGCGCCAGGGCTTTTTCGTCGGCCTTGAGGCTGGCGGCGCGCTCGGGGTTCATGTCGACGGGCAGGTTCACGGTCATTTTTACGTGGAACAACATGGCAGGCGCCTCTTAGTGTTTATCACGACGCAAGAACGCCAGGCGCTCCTCGTCGATGGCCAGGCCCAGGCCCGGCGCGTGGGAAACATGCAGCTGGAAATCGCGGTACACCGGCGGTTCGGTGAGGATGTCTTCGGTGAGCAGCAGCGGGCCGAACAGTTCGGTGCCCCACGCCAATTTGTCGAGGGTCAGGAACGCATGGGCCGAGGCCAGGGTGCCGATGCCGCCTTCCAGCATGGTCCCGCCGTACAGACCAATACCGGCGGCTTCGGCAATCGCCGCCGTGCGTAACACCGCACGTGGGCCGCCGTTCTTGGCGATCTTGAGGGCGAATACCGACGCCGCACCTTCACGGGCCAGGTTGAAGGCATCCTCGACACACTCGATGGACTCATCCGCCATGATCGGCGCCGGGCTCGACAGGTTCAGCCGCGCCATGCCGCCACGGTTGTTGCGCGAAATCGGTTGTTCGATCAGGTCGATACCGTTGTCGCCCAGTACCTTGCAGGCCCGCAGGGCGACGGCTTCATCCCAGGCCTGATTGACGTCGACGCGCACACTGGCGCGCTCGCCCAAAGCCTTTTTGATTGCGATCACATGGGCCAGGTCGCGGCCTACTTCGCCTGCGCCAATCTTCAGTTTGAAGATGCGGTGGCGGCGCAGGTCGAGCATCTTTTCAGCCTCGGCAATGTCTTGCTCGGTGTTGCCACTGGCCAAGGTCCAGGCCACCGGCAGCGCGTCACGCACGCGACCGCCGAGCAGTTCGCTCACCGGCAGGTTCAGGCGCTTGCCCAGCGCATCGAGCAACGCACTTTCAATCCCGGATTTGGCAAAGGTATTGCCGCGAATACTGCGCTCCAGGCGCAACATGGCGGCGTTGATGTTGCTGGCGTCCTGGCCGATCAACAGCGGCGCAAAGTGGCGGTCGATGTTGATCTTGATGCTGTCGGGGCTTTCGTTGCCGTAGCTCAGGCCGCCGATGGTGGTGGACTCTCCGATGCCTTCGATGCCATCGGCGCAACGCACGCGGATGATCACCAGGGTCTGGTTTTGCATCGTGTGCATTGCCAGCTTGTGCGGGCGGATGGTGGGGACGTCGACGATGATGGTCTCGATCGACTCAATGGCGCAAATCGGCATGGCAATACCCGTTGGGTTCTTTATAGGTTTGCGCTGATTCTGTTCCCGGTCTTTCCAGGGGGCCAATATAGAATTAGTCTCGAACAATACTCTTAAGGTATGAAAGGAGCCGTCATGGAGCTGCGTCATCTGCGCTATTTCCAGGTGCTGGGCGAAACCCTCAACTTCACCCGCGCCGCCGAACGCCTGCACATCGCCCAGCCGCCATTGAGCCGGCAGATCCAGCAATTGGAGGAGGAGCTGGGCGTGATTCTGCTGGAACGCGGCCGACCGCTGCGGCTGACCGAAGCCGGGCGGTTTTTCTATGAGCACGCCAATCTGTTGCTGGAACAGTTGAACAAGGTCTGCGACAGCACCCGGCGCATCGGCCAGGGTGAAAAGACCTGGCTGGGCATCGGTTTTGCGCCCTCGACCTTGTATGGCGTGTTGCCCGACCTGATCCGCCGCCTGCGCAGCCATGAGGCGCTGGAGCTGGAATTGGGCCTGTCGGAGATGACCACCTTGCAGCAGGTCGAAGCGCTCAAGGCCGGGCGCATTGATGTGGGGTTCGGGCGTATCCGCATCGACGACCCGGCCATCGACCAGCGCGTACTGGTGGAGGATCGGCTGGTGGCGGTGCTGCCTGCCGGGCATGCGCTGCTCACCGCGCCCGTCACCCTTGCCCAGTTGGCCGCCGAGCCCTTTGTGCTGTACCCCGGCAACCCGCGCCCCAGTTATGCCGACCATGTGATCGCCCTGTTCGACACCCACGGCTTGAGCCTCAAGGTGGCGCAGTGGACCAACGAGCTGCAGACCGCGATTGGCCTGGTCGGCGCGGGCATGGGCGTGACGCTGGTGCCCGCCTCGGTGCAGGTGCTGCATCGGGCGGACATCGGTTACACGCCGATTGTGGAAACCACAGCGACCTCGCCGATTATTCTCAGCCGAAGGGTGAATGATCAGTCGCCGGGGCTCAGGCATTGTTTGCAGTTGGTTGAAGAGCTGATCTGAAGGGTCAGAGGCTGCGTAGGCGATTGCGCTGCAAGGTCTGGCTGGGAGATTCATCAAACAGTTTTCTGTACTCCGCCGAAAACCGCCCAAGGTGGGTAAAGCCCCACCCCAGGGCGATCTCGGAGATGGTGCGGATAGAGCCATGTTCAAGAATTTCCTGGCGCACCGCACCCAGTCGGTACTTCTTCAGGTAGGCCATCGGCGACAAGGCAAAGTACTTGCGGAACGCGTCGAACAGCTTGAAGCGCGACACGCCCGCGGCGGCTTCCAAGTCTTCCAGGTGCACCGCTTCGCGGGCGTTGTCGTGAATGTACTGACGCGCGCGGATCAAATAATGCGGCAGCTTCACGCCGAGTACGTCGCGCAGTTCCTCGGAGTAGTTATTCGGCTGGGCCAGGATCAAACCCTTGATCAGCGAGCTTTCCAGGTCGCGGGTAAACGCGGCCTGCTCGTACAGCTCGCTGCTGCGCTCCAACTCGGCGATAAAGTAGCGCGCCATGCGCCACCACGACGCCGGGGCGCCGTCCACCGCGTCCATCACGGATTCAAAGCGCAGCGGCGCGTCAATGGGCCGTTGCAGCAAACCTTCCAGGGATTCACTCATCGCCGCCCGCGTAATCACCACTTGCAGCTTGCGGCAGTCGCCGGAAATCGCCAGCACCTGGTGCTCGTTGGGCGAGATGATCACGCCTTGATCGCGGTTGGAACTCAGGCGCTCACCGTTCTTGCTCAACTCCTGCTCACCCACCAGCGGCAGGCTGAGGCTATAGCTGCTGAAGTGCTCGGCATCCTCGATGTCGATGGTCACGTCGGTGCCGTACTCGATCACACCCAACGTCGTGGCGCGGGACTTGAACACATTGGCGCTGTGGTGGAAACGCAGGCGCTCGGGGGTCGTCGTCGCCAGGCGGTGCGGCCCGCAGATGCCGGACATCCAGCTGCGGGCGCCTTCCAGGTCGAAGCGTTGGATATGGATATCGCGTGTCTGGCTGCTCATCAGGGTGCACCCACGGCGGTTAGGCGTTTGCGCGCTCTGGCGGCGCGTCGTTATCGTTATTGGACAGCAAGTTCTGCGCCACGCCGGCAGTATCGCCACTGAGTGGATAGCAACGGCCGACTATGTGGATAAGTCACCGCGTTTCACGTCCCTTGCGCCCTCTGACAGTAGCGCATGGCGTTACCCCGCCGCACCGTGTTGGGTACTGCGCGCCCAACTTTGCGGCCCATCTTCCCCCATTAAGCGGATAGCCCGCGCCCTGCCCCGCTGCCTCTAATAAACCACCGATTAGCCCCTATCAAAAAAGGTGCCTCCCATGAGTGGTGCAAGAAGCGTCGAGCAGTGGAAAAGCTTTATCGACAGCTGCCTGGATTTTCGTCCGGCAGACGAAGTGTTCCGTATCGCCCGGGACATGTTCACCGAGCCTGAGCTGTTCGACCTGGAGATGGAACTGATCTTCGAAAAGAACTGGATCTACGCCTGCCACGAAAGCGAACTGGCGAATAACCACGACTTCGTGACCCTGCGCGCCGGGCGCCAGCCGATGATCATCACCCGCGATGGCGAAGGCCAGCTTAATGCGCTGATCAACGCCTGCCAGCATCGCGGCACCACCCTGACCCGCGTCGGCAAGGGCAACCAGTCGACGTTTACCTGCCCGTTCCACGCCTGGTGCTACAAAAGCGATGGCCGGCTGGTGAAGGTCAAGGCGCCGGGGGAATACCCGGAGGGTTTCGACAAAGCCACCCGCGGCCTGAAAAAGGCGCGCATCGAAAGCTACAAGGGTTTTGTGTTTATCAGCCTGGACGTGAACGGCACGAACAGCCTGGAAGACTTCCTCGGCGACGCCAAAGTGTTTTTCGACATGATGGTCGCGCAGTCCGCCACCGGTGAACTGGAAGTGCTGCCGGGCAAATCCGCCTACACCTACGACGGCAACTGGAAGCTGCAGAACGAAAACGGCCTGGACGGTTATCACGTGAGCACCGTGCACTACAACTACGTGGCCACCGTGCAGCATCGCCAGCAGGTCAATACCGAGAACGGCACCGGCTCCGGCACCACACTGGACTACAGCAAACTCGGCGCGGGTGATGCGAACACCGATGATGGCTGGTTCGCCTTCAACAATGGCCACAGCCTGTTGTTCAGCGACATGCCCAACCCCTCCGTACGTTCCGGCTACAGCACCATCATGCCGCGCCTGGTGGAAGAGCACGGCCAGCAAAAAGCCGAATGGATGATGCACCGCCTGCGCAACCTGAATATCTACCCGAGCCTGTTCTTCCTCGACCAGATCAGCTCGCAGCTGCGCATCATCCGCCCGGTGGCGTGGAACAAGACCGAAATCATCAGCCAATGCCTGGGGGTGAAAAATGAGTCCGACGCCGACCGCGAAAACCGCATTCGCCAGTTCGAGGACTTCTTCAACGTATCGGGCATGGGCACGCCGGACGATTTGGTGGAGTTTCGCGAAGCCCAGCGCGGTTTCCAGGGGCGCCTGGAGCGCTGGAGCGATATCTCCCGTGGCAGCCATCGCTGGGAAACCGGGCCGACGCCCAACAGCGAAGCCATCGGCATCCAACCGGCGATGACCGGCACCGAGTTCACCCATGAAGGGCTGTACGTCAACCAGCACCGCAATTGGCAACAGTTCCTGCTCAAGGGCCTGGACAAACAAGCGCTGACACTGCGGGAGGTGGAATGATGAACGCGCAATTGCAGTACCGGATCGAGCAGTTCTTCTACCGCAAGTCCGAACTCTGCGACGCCCAGGACTGGGACGGCTATGTGCAGTTGTTCGACCCGCAGAGTGAATTCCACCTGCCGCAATGGGACTCGGAACATGTGTACACCCGCGATCCCAAACGCGAGATGTCGCTGATCTACTACGCCAACCGTTCCGGCCTGGAAGACCGCATCTTTCGCCTGCGCACCGGCAAGGCCGCGTCAGCCACGCCAATGCCGCGCACTTTGCACCTGATCAATAACGTGCGCATTGCCGAACAGGCGGATGGCGCGCTGGAGGTGAAGCTGAACTGGCACACGCTGTTCTATCGGCTGGCGACGTCGGAGCAGTTTTACGGACAGGCCACCTACAGCCTCAAGCCCGATGGCGACAGCTGGTTGATCACCCGCAAGCATGCGTTGTTGCTCAACGACACCATCAACTCGGTGCTGGATTTCTATCACCTCTAAAGCGCCCTTGTTGTGGTGGTGAGCATGCTTTTTGTGGTGAGCGGGCTTGCCACAACAACCCGTGCGTACGTCATAAATAGGTGGGGAACAACACATGAATCACAAAGTGGCCTTCAGTTTTGCCGACGGCAAGACCCTGTTTTTCCCGGTGGGCGCCAATGAAATCCTGCTGGATGCAGCCTTGCGCAATGGCATCAAGATCCCGTTGGACTGCCGCGAAGGTGTGTGCGGCACCTGCCAGGGTCGTTGCGAATCGGGCGATTACACCCAGGATTACGTGGACGACGAGGCCCTCTCCAGCCTCGACCTGCAACAACGCAAGATGCTCAGTTGCCAGACGCGGGTGAAGTCCGACGCCACCTTTTACTTCGACTTTGATTCAAGCCTGTGCAATGCGCCGAACCCGGAGCAGGTGCGCGGGACAGTCAGCGAAGTGCAGCAGGTGTCGGCCAGTACAGCGATTCTCCACGTGCAATTGGACGCGCCGCTGGAGTTTCTGCCCGGCCAATATGCACGCCTCTCGGTGCCTGGCACGAACAGTTGGCGCTCCTACTCGTTCGCCAACCTGGCGGGCAATCAATTGCAGTTCCTGATCCGCTTGCTGCCCGATGGGGTGATGAGCAACTACCTGCGTGAGCGCTGCCAAGTCGGCGATGAACTGCTGATGGAGGCACCGCTGGGTGCGTTCTACCTGCGGCATGTCACCCAGCCGCTGGTGCTGGTCGCCGGTGGCACTGGGTTGTCGGCGCTGCTGGGCATGCTTGATCAACTGGCTGCCACCGGCTGCGAGCAGCCGGTGCATCTCTACTACGGCGTGCGCGGCGCCGAGGATTTATGCGAAGCGCCACGCATCGCGGCCTACGCGGCGCAACTGCCGGGTTTTCGCTACACCGAAGTCCTCAGCGACGCCGCAGATGAATGGCCGGGCAAGCGCGGCTACCTGACCCAACATTTCGACCTGGCCGAATTGCGGGACAGATCGGCGGATATGTATGTGTGCGGCCCCCCTCCGATGGTCGAATCCATCCAACAATGGCTGTCGGATCAGGCACTTGATGGCGTTCAGCTGTATTACGAAAAGTTTACGCAGAGTAATATCTGACTCCTCAGCACTTCTGAGGGGCGGGTGCGGCGTGCAATCAACCCCAAGAAAAACAAGTAGAAGGGAACGTTAATGGCGGATGACATGGTTAACCCGGTAGGCCTCAAGCGTGGCCTGAAGAACCGGCATATTCAGCTGATCGCCTTGGGAGGGGCGATTGGCACGGGATTGTTCCTCGGCTCGGCCGGGGTACTCAAGTCGGCGGGCCCGTCGATGATCCTGGGCTACGCGATTGCAGGTTTCATTGCGTTCCTGATCATGCGCCAGCTCGGCGAGATGATCGTCGAAGAACCGGTGGCCGGCTCCTTCAGCCACTTCGCGCACAAATACTGGGGCGGTTACGCGGGCTTCCTCGCCGGCTGGAACTACTGGGTGCTCTACGTGCTGGTGGGCATGGCCGAACTGACGGCCGTAGGCAAGTACATCCAGTTCTGGTGGCCGGAGATCCCGACCTGGGTCAGCGCGCTGGTGTTCTTTGTCGCGGTGAACCTGATCAACACCCTGAACGTGAAGTTCTTCGGTGAAACCGAGTTCTGGTTCGCAATCATCAAAGTGGTGGCGATTGTCGGCATGATCGTGCTCGGCTGCTACCTGCTGTTCAGCGGCACCGGCGGCCCGCAAGCGTCCGTCAGCAACCTGTGGAGCCACGGCGGGTTCTTCCCGAATGGCGGCATGGGGCTGTTGATGTCGATGGCGTTCATCATGTTCTCGTTCGGTGGCCTGGAGTTGGTAGGCATCACCGCCGCCGAAGCCAGCGAACCGCGCAAGGTGATCCCCAAGGCGATCAACCAGGTGGTCTACCGGATCCTGATTTTCTACGTCGGCGCCCTGACCGTACTGCTGTCGCTGTACCCATGGGACCAACTGCTGCAAACCCTCGGCGCGTCGGGCGACGCGTACAGCGGCAGCCCGTTTGTGCAGATCTTCTCGCTGATCGGTAACGACACCGCTGCGCACATCCTCAACTTCGTGGTGCTGACGGCGGCGCTGTCGGTGTACAACAGCGGCGTGTACTGCAACAGCCGCATGTTGTTTGGCCTGGCCGAACAAGGCGATGCGCCCAAGGCGCTGATGAAGCTCAACAAGCAAGGCGTGCCACTGCGAGCCCTGGCGATTTCGGCGTTGGTGACGATGCTGTGCGTGGTGGTCAACTACGTGGCGCCGCAAAGTGCCCTGGAGTTGCTGTTTGCGCTGGTGGTTGCGTCGCTGATGATCAACTGGGCGCTGATCAGCATCACCCACATCAAGTTCCGCAAGGCCATGGGCGAGCAAGGCGTGACGCCATCGTTCAAGACCTTCTGGTTCCCGTTCAGCAACTACCTGTGCCTGGCGTTCATGCTGATGATCATCAGCGTGATGCTGGCGATTCCGGGGATTCGCGAGTCGGTGTATGCGATGCCGGTGTGGGTGGGGATTATCTACATTGCCTATCGGATGCGGGTTCGCAAAAGCAACGCGGTAGTGAACGCACAGTGATTCCTGTGGGAGCCCGGCTTGTGTGGGAGCCGGGCTTGCCCGCGATGCAGACGACTCGGTTTACAGTGAGACCCAAGTGATGCCATCGCAGGCAAGCCAGCTCCCACAGTTTTGAATGCATTCCAAATAAAAAAGCCCCGGTAATCCGGGGCTTTTTGTTTAGAGCGTGGAACGTACTCGCCACAACTCGGGGAACAACACCGTGTCGAGCATCTTGCGCAAATACCCCACCCCTTCCGTGCCGCCGGTGCCCGGCTGGAAGCCGATGATGCGCTCAACCGTGGTCACATGGCGGAAGCGCCACTGGCGGAACGAGTCTTCCAGGTCAATGAACTTCTCGGCCAACTGATACAAGTCCCAATACCGGTTCGGATCGCGATACACCTCGCGCCACGCCGCCTCCACCGACTCGTCGTGCACGGTCGCTGCGGTCGGGTCACGCTCGGCACGTTTCGGATCAATCGCCAGGCCCGCCTTGATCATCAGGTTGATCGCTTCGTCATACAGCGACGGCGTGGCAATCGCCACTTTCAACTCGTTCAACAGCTCCGGCCGATGGGCATGGGGCCGCAACAGCGCCGCGCTTTTATTGCCGAGGATAAATTCGATCTCACGGTACTGGAATGACTGGAACCCGGACGATTGCCCCAGGAACGGGCGGATCGCCTTGTATTCCGACGGGGTCATGGTCGCCAGCACGGCCCACGCATGAACCAGTTGGTCAAAGATCCGCGACACCCGCGCCAGCATCTTGAACGCCGGCGGCAACTCGCCCAGGCGCACATGTTCGCGGGCGGCCTTGAGTTCGTGGAGCATCAGTTTCATCCACAATTCAGAGGTCTGGTGCTGGATGATGAAGAGCATTTCGTTGTGGTCTGGCGACAGCGGGTGCTGGGCGCTGAGGACTTTGCCCAGGTCCAGGTAATCGCCGTAGCTCATGGACTCGGAAAAATTCAGTTCGGCGTTATGCCATTCTTCCGGCGGTTGGTAATCAGCAGAAAAGGGACATTGGCTCATCGCGTGGGCTCCTTGAGCGGACGGAGAATGGCGCGGACCGGGCTGGCGTCCAGGTTGGCAAAGCGTAGCGGCAGGGCGATCAGTTCATAGTCGCCCTCCGGTACGTCATCGAGCACGATGCCTTCGAGAATCGCCATGCCATGCCGGGCTACGGCGTTATGGGAATCCATGGTCTTGGACTGTTGCGGGTCCAGCGAGGGCGTGTCGATACCGATCAAGCGCACGCCGAGGCTGGCGAGCAGCTCAATGGTTTGCGGCGCGATGGCGGTGAAGTCCGAGTCCCACTCAGTCAGTGGCACTTGTGGATAAGTGCGCAGCAACACCCGCTCCGGCAGGTTATCCACACGGCCTTCCAGTTGATGCGGTTGCACCAGCGCGCCGCTGGCGAGGCAATGCAGCACCCGGCATGGGCCCATATACACGTCCAACGACACCTCGCCAATTGGCGCGCCGTCTGCGCTGTAGTGCAGCGGTGCATCCACGTGGGCGCCGGTGTGCGGCGACAAGGTAATGCGCCCCACATTCACCGGGCACTCCGGGCCAAACTGCCAGACGCGCTCTTCCTGGAACGGCGTATCACCCGGCCAGGTCGGGGTCGCCGTACTCAAGGGTGGGCTGATGTCCCACCACGTTTTTATTGGGTTCATTTGAAGGCTCTCGGCGGTTACTGAAGTGAATGATACGAGGGCCAGCTGTGAATTTTCTTGCGAATTCTGGCGCGAGGCGGGAAATCTTTCGCACTTACTGCGAGGAAATCGCCTCTTTACGCTCAGAAGTGTCGCCTGGCCACAGTGGAGCTGCCACCAGGGATTAATGATTGACCTCGCTGTACCAGTAGAACCGTATTCACCTGCGCTTCTGGGCATCCCGATGTCGAGTTCAGACCACTGGCAGAACGCTCAAGGCCTTAGGGTGCATCTTTCCATTCCCTGCCTCGGAGCCATCATGTCCAAGCCCATCACCGTACTGCGCGACACCCATCCCCTGCCGGTCCTGGATGCCTGCAAATGGGAGAAACTGGAAGGCGACCCGCACACCGTCAACCTCAACGCCTACACCAGCGAAGACGGCAGCAAGATCATGGGCACCTGGATCTGCACCCCAGGCAAGTGGTACGTGGACTACGTGAAATGGGAATACTGCCACTTCCAGGAAGGCTACTGCATCATCACCCCTGAAGGGATGGAGCCGATCCATTTGCGGGCTGGGGATATCTTCGTGGTAGAGCCGGGGATGAAGGGGACGTGGGAAGTGGTTGAGACAGTGCGTAAGTATTTTGTGTTTGCCTGAGTTTTTTGCGGTGCACCGATTGGTTGGGGTAAGCCACTTATCAGCGGTGCACTCGCTTTGTGTAGTGAGCGGGCTAGCCCCGCGCTGGGCAAGCCCGCTCACCACAATGCTCGCCCCCGAATGCCCTTACTTGGGCTTGCGATAGCTGTTGATGATCGCCGAGAAGTCCTTGCCCCCCTCCCCACGCTGGCTCATCGATTGGTACAACTGCTGGGCCACAGCCCCCAGGATCACCGGCTGTTTCGCCTGACGTGCCGCCTCGGTAGCCAGGCCCAAATCCTTGAGCATCAGGTCGGCACCAAACCCGCCGGTATAACCCCGGGATGACGGCGCGGTTTCAATCACGCCCGGCCATGGGTTGTAGGTGTCCGAACTCCAGCAGCGCCCGGTGGAACTGTTGATGATCCCGGCCAGCACTTGAGTGTCGATGCCCAGCGCATCGCCCAGCGCCATGGCTTCGCTGACGCCGACCATGCTGATGCCCAGCAGCAGGTTGTTGCAGATTTTGGCGATTTGCCCGGTGCCCACAGCGCCACAGTGCACAATGTTGCGCCCCATCTGCGCCAGCACCGGTTGCAGGGTGGCGAACAGTTCCGGGGTGGCGCCAACCATGAACGTCAAGGTCCCGGCTTGTGCACCACCGGTGCCACCGGAAACCGGCGCGTCTGCCATCACCACGCCTTGCCTGGCCGCCGCCGCCGCCACATCGCGGGCGGTCTGCGGATCGATGGTGCTGCAATCCACGGCAGGTACGCCATTGCCGATCCCGGCTAATACACCGTCTTCATTCAGCCACACGCTGCGCACATGGGCGGCAGCGGGTAGCATGGTAATCACCAGTTCAGCGCCTTGGGCCGCATCACGCGGCGAGTCGCTGATGCTGCCGCCCAGCTCGGCGAGTTCCTTGAGTACCGTCTGGTTCAGGTCGAACAGATTCAGCGCGTGGCCAGCCTTGATCAGGTTGCGGGCCATGGGCGCGCCCATGTTGCCCAGGCCGATAAATGCAATCTTCATGGTCGTCTCCCGGAATCAGCGCAGGTTGATGGTGGTGTTCACGCCATCGTTGACCGTGTCGTCATCGAACCAGCGGCTGGTGACGGTTTTGGTCTGGGTATAGAACTGCACCACTTGCTTGCCGTACGGACCGAGGTCGCCAAGTTTGGAGCCACGGGAGCCAGTGAAGCTGAAGAACGGTACCGGCACTGGGATCGGGATGTTGATGCCGACTTGGCCTACATCGATGTCACTCTGGAACTTACGCGCCGCTGCACCGCTTTGGGTGAACAGGCCTGTCCCGTTGCCGAATGGGTTGGCGTTAACCAGCGCGATGGCCTGGTCGAGGGTGTCGACTTCCAGCACTACCAGCACCGGGCCGAAGATTTCCTGGGTGTAGATCTGCATATCGGTGGTCACACCGGAGAACAGGGTCGGGCCGACAAAGTTGCCTTGCTCGAAGCCCGGCACCTGGATGTCACGGCCGTCCAGCTCCAACTTGGCGCCTTCTTTCACGCCGCTTTCGATCAACTCCAGGATGCGGGCCTTGGCACGCTTGGAAATCACCGGGCCTACATCAGTCCCGGCTTCACTGCCGGCATTGACCTTGAGTTTCAGCGCCAGCGCCTTGAGGTCCGGCAGCCACTGTTTGGCCGCTCCCACCAGCACCACCACCGAGGTGGCCATGCAACGCTGGCCCGCTGCGCCGAAACCGGCACCGACCAAAGCATTGAGGGTATGTTCGCGGTTGGCATCCGGCAGCACCACGGCGTGGTTCTTGGCGCCCATCATCGATTGCACGCGCTTGCCGTGCTTGCCGGCCAAGTCGTAGACATGCGTGCCGACGGCGGTGGAACCCACAAAGGACACGGCCTTGATGTCTTTATGGGTGCACAGTGCATCCACTACATCCTTGCCGCCGTGCACCACGTTGAGCACCCCTGGCGGCACACCGGCTTCCAGCGCCAGTTCTACCAGCAACAGGGTCGACAGCGGGTCTTGCTCGGAAGGCTTGAGTACAAAGGTGTTACCGCAGGCGATGGCCATCGGGAACATCCACAGTGGGATCATCGCCGGGAAGTTGAAGGGGGTAATACCGGCGCATACGCCGATGGGTTGGCGCAGGGTGTAGGTGTCGACGCCGCCCGCGACGTTTTCAGCGAATTCGCCCATCTGCAAAGTACCGATGGAGCACGCATGCTCGACCACTTCCAGGCCACGGAAAATATCGCCCTCGGCATCGGCAATGGTCTTGCCCTGCTCGGCGCTGAGGACTACGGCGATGCGCTTGGAATGTTCACGAATGAGGGCTTGCAGCTTGAGCATGATGCGCATGCGTGCGCCGATCGGCGTCAGCTTCCAGGTCTGGAAGGCGCGATGGGCGGCGTCGATGGCGGCGTTGACTTCATCGGCCGTGGCGAACGGGACTTTCGCCAGCACCTCTTGGGTGGCCGGGTTGACGATGTCTTGCCATTGGGAGGTCTTGGACTCGACCCACTCGCCATTGATCAGCAACTTGACCTGTTTAACGGAAATATCGGCAGATGCGTTCATGTGGTCTCCAACTCTTATATTTATATAGAGACAAGGCGCGTGGATCGCCTTGAAGAATGAGGCGTTCGGACTGTTTTTGGAGTATAGATGTGCAAATCTCTAATAAGAACGCACATAAAAGCCGGTCCAATATGCAAAAAAACATCACATCATTGGGCTCCCTGAACTGGGACGACCTGAAGTTTTTTCTCGAAGTGGCCCGCACCCGCAAGGCCAGCGTCGCCGCCAAACGCCTGGCGGTGGACTACACCACCGTGTCGCGGCGCATCAGTTCATTGGAAGTGTCCCTCGGCACGTTGCTGTTCGAAAAATCCCGGACCAACGGCTTCGTGCTCACTCCAGAAGGCCAGCGCCTGCTGGGTTACGCCGAGTCCATCGAAAGCACCTTGCACATGGCCTGCGAGCAAGTCTCCGGCTCAGGCGTGGCGCTGTCCGGTCACGTGCGCATGGGCTGCACCGAAGGCTTTGGCAGCTTCTTCGTGACCCCGCAGTTGAGCCATTTCGTCGACACCTACCCGGCCATCTCGGTCGACATCCTGCCCCTGCCCCACTTCATCAGCCTGTCCAAGCGCGAAGCCGACATCGTCATCGCCCTGGAACGCCCGGAACATGGGCCGTATGTGTGCTGCAAACTGTGCGACTACAAATTGCAGCTGTACGCGACCCAGGACTACCTCGACCAACACCCGCCCATCCGCAAACCGGCGGATTTGGCCGAGCATCCGTTTATCAGCTATGTGGATGACCTGGCGTTCAGCTCGGAGCTGCTGTACCTCGCGAACGTAGTGCCCGGCGCCAGCGCGAGCTTGCGCAGTACCAGCGTGATTGCGCAGTACGTCGCGGCGCAGCAAGGCCGGTCGATGGCGATATTGCCGTGCTTTTTGGCCGCGCAGGATCCACGGTTGTTGCCGGTGCTGGGGGAGCAGATTGCGATTACGCGGCAGTTCTGGATGTATTGCCGGGAGGACTTGCGCAAGCTGAAACGGATTACGTTGCTGTGGGACTACATCCGGGAAGTGACGGAGCAGAACCAGGGGTTGTTGATGGGGGAGACGCGGGAGATCAGGTTTGCGGATTAAGGGAGGTTCCCAGTAATCGCCCGCCCAACACTCCTTGCTTTTTTTGGTGGCATGGATCACCGTTCAGCCCCCTTCAAACGCTACAAAAAGTTTGGGTAACTGGGGTAGAAAACTTCAACAACAATTGACGTTAGCAAAGACCTAGAGAAGAAAGCATGCACGCCGCCGCCTGGCCCCCATTGATGAACTGAAGCTCGCAGTAGACGCTGCCGCTATGCGCTGACATATACGGCTGTGACTCTGCTTCATGCTGCTCCAAAAAGGAGTGGCGGCTTTGCTTCGTCTGTGGTTCTTCGACGCTTTGGCGCGGAGAAACGGATGTTGGCTGTTTTTCATCTTTGGTATTGATATGCACCTTTTCAACGCTTTGATGGCTCGTGCCATCCCTTTTATTCCTCGCGCAATTATCCAAAAAATCTCCCGCCGCTACATTGCTGGTGCCACGCTAGGCGAAGCCCTTGCGCGAGTTCAACAGCTAAACGCACAAGGTTTTTGTGTGACGCTCGACGTATTGGGCGAGACCGTTTCGACCCCACAACAGGCTGAGAATACGGCGACCGATTACATTGATTTGCTTGAAGCGATTCAAGCCAATGGATTAAAAGCCAACATTTCGATCAAGCCTTCCTCGCTCGGATTGCTCCTGGACATGCAGCAATGCGAACGCCTGGCAGAGCGC